>JBDSRZ010000103.1:0-2885 GCA_039929025.1 Usitatibacter sp.
TACGAGGGGAAGACCACCGGCACGCCGATCGGGCTCCTCATCCGCAACATCGACCAGCGCCCCAAGGACTACGCGAAGATCGCGCAGAGCTTCCGGCCCGGGCACGCCGACTACACGTACCTGAAGAAGTACGGCATCCGCGATCCGCGCGGGGGCGGGCGATCGTCGGCGCGGCTCACGGCGCCGGCGGGGGCGATCGCGAAGAAGTGGCTGTGCGAGAAGCACGGCGTGGAGGTGCGCGGCTACCTGGCGCAGATCGGCACCAAGGCGATTCCGTTCGAGTCGTGGGAGCCCGTGTGCGACAACCCCTTCTTCGCGCCCAACGCGGCGATCGTGTGATGCGCCGCGCGCCTAAAGTGAGGATTCGATCGTCCACGATACGTGGGCGGCTACCAATAGTGGACATGTAACGGCAGTCGCAACGCCACTGCTCCTAGGCTGTCCAATATTGACATTTGTCCACGTTGCGTGGACAATTGCCCCATGACGCCCCCCGAACTTCTTGCACCACTCATCGAAGCCGCTCTGGGCACTGCGCGGGGGCTAGGCCTTGAAGCCGAACTCGTTCAGGCGCAGCCCAAGCTGGGCCGAGCACGTCCGGATGCGCTCATACGTCTCGGACGAGAAAACGAAGGCGCGCTCTATGCCGTGGAGGTCAAGCGCGGCATGCGTCCCGCAACGCTCGGAGCAACGATCCACGAACTCGAACGCTTGGGCGAACAGGCGTTGCTGATAGCCGACTATGTCACTCCGGCCATGGCAGATACGCTGAGGGCGCGTCGAATCCCCTTTCTCGATGCAGCTGGCAATGCATACATTGAACAACCCGGCATGCTCATATGGGTCAAGGGACAAAAGCCGGCGACGCCCATGGTGCCACTGGCCATGGGACGTGCTTTTCAGCCTACTGGGTTGCAGGTCGTCTTCGCTCTTCTGTGCGATCCGCAACGGATCAACATGCCTTACCGTGAATTGGCGCAATGTGCCGGCGTCGCGCATGGCACGGTGGGCTGGGTTATCCCGGATCTCGAGCAGCAAGGATTCACGGCGAAACTGAAAGGCAAACGGGGAACCCGCCGCCTGTACCGGCGGGAGGAACTGCTCGCGCAATGGGTAGACGCGTATGCAAGACAGTTACGGCCCCGACTGCTGCTCGAGCGCTACTACGCTCCGACAATCGAGGATTGGAAGAAATGGCCGGTTGCCACACACGATGCATTGTGGGGAGAGGAGCCGGCGGGGGCGCTGTTGACTGAATACTTGCGCCCTGGCGCCCTCACCATCTATGCAGCAAAGTTACCGGGAATGCTTGCTGCCCGACAAAAACTGGCCAAGGCGCCCGCGCTTGGCCGTGCGATGAGAGTTGAGATGAGGAGGAAGTTCTGGACCTTCCCGGAGGAGAGCGAGACACGCGCGATCGCCCCCCCTGTCCTTGTCTATGCGGACTTGCTGGCAACCGGCGACGCGCGTTGCATCGAGACGGCCAAGCTGGTTTATGAAGGTCATGTCGCACGACTTTTCGACAAGGAATGATCTCGTCGGACTCGCCCGGCTGACGCGCTCGCTGCATGCGGTCGCGCGGCCGATGGAAATCGAATACTTCCTCATGGGCGCGGCGGCTCGAGACCTCATGCTGCGCTACGCGCACAACATAGACGCTTCACGCGCAACCGAAGACGCGGACTTTGCGGTCATGGTGCGAGGATGGGATGAGTACCAGAAGTTGCGCGAGGGATTGATTGCCAGCGGGGACTTCGCACCGAGACCTGGTCCTGCTACGCACCGCTTGCGCCATCGCGAAAGTTTGCCACTCGACATCGTGCCCTATGGAGGAGTGGAGCGAAGGGATCGAACCATAGCCTGGCCCGGTTCCGAGAAGGGGGTGGTCTTCGATTGCTTCGGCATGCGCGAGGCCTCCCAATCGACGGTCGAGGTGAGGCTGCCGGAAGACGTTCAACTCCGGGTGGGCTCGATTCCTGCGCTCGCGATTCTCAAGATCGCTGCCTGGAATGACCGAAAGCACACGCACCCAGGGCGCGACGCGTCAGACCTGCTTCTTTTCGCGCGAAGCTACATGGATTGCGACAACTTTGATCGCCTCATCTCGCACCATGGCGACCTGCTGGAATCTGGAGACTTCGACCACGTCGAGGCAGGCGCGAGGCTATTGGCTCGGGACCTGAAGCAACTCCTCGCACCAGACGCGGTTGATCGGGTTCTCACAATCCTGCTTCCAGAGGCGGACGAAGCCGGGCGGTTGCTGCTCGCGCACCAATCGGGAATGGAATTGGAATTGGCGCGGCGCCTCCTGGAAGTCATGTGCGAGGAGCTTCCCTAGCACCGCGGTGAACATGGCGCGTTCCGCAACTCCCTGATTGCCATCGCAAAGTACCGATGCAGTAAACTCGCATCACCATGTCCGGCAACACCCTCGGCACCCTCTTCACCGTCACCACCTTCGGCGAATCGCACGGGCCGGCGATCGGCTGCATCGTCGACGGCTGCCCGCCAGGGCTCTCACTGTCCGTAGAAGACATCCAGCCCGACCTCGACCGCCGCAAGCCCGGCACCTCGAGGCATGTGACGCAGCGGCGCGAGGACGACGTGGTGGAGATCCTTTCGGGCGTGTACGAGGGGAAGACCACCGGCACGCCGATCGGGCTCCTCATCCGCAACATCGACCAGCGCCCCAAGGATTACGCCAAGATCGCGCAGAGCTTCCGGCCCGGGCACGCCGACTACACGTACCTGAAGAAGTACGGCATCCGCGATCCGCGCGGGGGCGGGCGATCGTCGGCGCGGCTCACGGCGCCGGCGGTGGCGGCGGGGGCGATCGCGAAGAAGTGGCTGCGCGAGAAGCACGGCGTGGAGGTGCGCGGCTACCT
>JBDSRZ010000104.1:0-19102 GCA_039929025.1 Usitatibacter sp.
CCCGACTGCATCCTCATCGGCGAGATCCGCGACCTGGAGACGATGCGGATGGCGCTTACCTACGCGCTCTCGGGCCACCTGTGCCTCGCGACCCTGCACGCCAACAACGCCTACCAGGCGATGAACCGCGTGATCAGCTTCTTCCCGCTGGAAGTGCGCCCGATGCTGCTGCAGGACCTGTCGGTGTCGCTGAAGGCGGTGATCTCGCAGCGCCTCATCAAGACCCTCGACGGCAAGCGTACCCCCGCGGTGGAGGTGCTGCTGAACACCCGCAACATCCAGGAGCTGATCGAGAAGGGAGAGATCACCGAGATCAAGGAGGCGATGGAGAGGAGCATGTCGCCAGGCTCGCAGACCTTCGAGCAGGACCTCTTCCGCCTCGTTCGCCAAGGCAGGATCTCGCAGGACGAGGCGCTCGCCAACGCCGACTCGGCGACCAACCTGGGGCTCCTCCTCGGCAACTCGGGGATCATGCCGGCAGCCACCGACCGCGCGAAGTCGCCGGGCGCGCCCGGCGGCGGCGGACGCCCCGGCGGCGGCTTCGGCGACTTCAAGATCGAGGAGCCGACCGAGGAGCGGCTCGGCTGACTGCGATTACTCCGCGTCAACGCCCCGCTTTGCGGGGCGTTTTTACGTCGGCAACGGGCAGTAGAATGCCAACAGAGGAGGCGCCATGGCACCCATAGAGCAGAACCTCACCCAGTACGCCGCCTACCACCGCGATCGCCGCAACATCGTGACGCACTTCGTGGGCGTGCCGCTCATCGTCTTCTCGATCATTCTCACCCTCGCGACCGTCGCGATCCCGGCCGGATCGATCGCCATCACGCTCGCCGCCGTGGTCTCGGTCTGCGCCAGCATCTACTACCTCAAGCTCGACATCGCACTCGGCATCACCATGGCGATCGTCCTCTTCGCGATGTGCGCGGGTGCGAGCGAGATGACGGCGCGCATGAGCACCGCTGCGGCGCTGGGCGCCGCGCTCGCGCTCTTCGTGATCGGCTGGGCGATCCAATTCCTGGGCCACAGGTTCGAGGGCGTGAAGCCCGCGTTCTACGACGACCTGAAGCAGCTCCTCATCGGCCCGATTTTCGTCTGCGCCGAAGCCTACTTCCTGCTGGGAGGACGCAAGGACCTGCGGCGCTACATCGAGGAGCGCGACGGGCGCACGCTCCCGATTCTCGACGAGCCGCGCTTCTGATGGGCGCGCGCTTCGCCACCTTCGGCGAGTTCTATCCGTTCTACCTGTCCGAGCATCGCAATCCCACCTGCCGCAAGCTGCACTTCGCCGGCACGACGCTCGTGCTGCTCCTCCTGGCGGCCGCCATCGCAAGGCAAACCTGGTGGCTGTTGTGGCTCGTGCCCCTGGCGGGATACGGCTTCGCCTGGGTGGGGCACTTCGCCTTCGAGAAGAACCGCCCCGCCACGTTCAAGTATCCCGGCTACAGCTTCGCCGGCGACTGGGTGATGTACTGGCAGCTCCTCACCGGAAAGATCCCGTTTGAAGAACCAAACCCTGGAGCTCGCCAAGGCGCGGGTCCGGCGTAGGTCGATCACGCCGGCCGACGAGGGCCGCCAGCAACTCGTCATCGATCGCCTCACGCCGCTCGGCTTCAAGCCCGAAACCCTCGCCAGCGGCGAGGTAGCCAACCTGCTGGTCCGCCGCGGCGGGGACGCGGCGCTCGTGGGGCTCACGGGCGCGAGATGACGCGGACGGTGCGAAGCCTGCTCGAATACGGCACGACGCGGTTCGAGGACGCGGGAATCTCCTTCGGGCACGGCACCACCAATGCGCTGGACGAGGCGGCGTGGCTGGTGCTGGCCGCCCTCGGGCTTCCACCCCAGGAGCTCGAGCCGCACCTCGACAAGCCGGTCACCGAGGGCGACTGGAAGAAGACCCGGGCGCTGCTGGAACGCCGCGTGCGCACCCGCAAGCCCGCCGCCTATCTCCTCAACGAGGCTTGGCTCGGCCCCCACAAGTTCTACGTCGACGAGCGCGTGATCGTGCCGCGCTCGTTCATCGCCGAGCTGCTGCTGAATGTGTCGCGCCCGCGTGAAGATGTGTCGCCCCGCGGCAACCGCGGCCGGGACACACCTCTCTCCATCCTCGATCTGTGCACCGGGTCCGGCTGCCTCGCGATCCTCGCCGCGCTCAAATGGCCGCAGGCGAGGGTCGATGCCGCCGACCTCTCGGCCGATGCGCTTGAAGTCGCGAAGCGCAACGTCGCGGACTACCGGTTGGCGAAGCGGGTGCGGCTGGTGCGATCGGACCTCTTCCAGGGGCTGGGCGACATGCGCTATGACCTGATCATCTCCAATCCCCCTTACGTGAAAGCCTCCTCCATGCGCCGGCTGCCCGACGAGTACCGCAAGGAGCCGGAGCTGGCGCTCGCCAGCGGCCGCGACGGGCTCGACCACACGCGCACCATCCTGAGCGGCGCGAAAGCCCGCCTGCAACCCGGCGCTACGCTGATGGTCGAGATAGGCCACAATCGCAAGGTGCTGGAAAAATCTTTCCCCTCGCTGCCCTTCCGTTGGCCCAGGACGAGCAGTGGCACGGGCTTCGTCTTCACGCTGACCCGGGAAGAGTTGCCATGAGACCTGCCCCTCGTCACGAGGCGCTCGTCGCCGCGTCCTTCATCGAGTTCATGCCGTCAAGAGGGTTCCCGTGGATTTCCGCCTGCCTGTTTTCTTCCTGATCGCATCAATCGCGGCTCTTTCCGCAAGCGCCGCGGTGACGACCACGGTGGTGGACGTGCCGACCGCAACGGGGCCGCAGCGCTTCCTCTACGTGAGGCCGGATGCGCCGATCGCGAACCTCGTCTCGCTCTCCGGGGGGGATGGCATCCTCGGCATCCAGAACGACGGCACGATGACCACGTACACTGCCGCCTGCGGACCGGTGGCTCGCACGCGACAGGCGTTCGCCGATCGCGGCATCGCGGTCGCGCTGGTGGATGCCACGGCTGTCGGCGGCACTCCGGGCCTGCAGGAGGTGCAGGAAGTCGTCGCCTACATGCGCGGCCGGCATAACGTTCCGACCTGGATCATTGGCGGGAGCTCGTCCACCCTTACCGTCGCCAATGTAGCTGCCGAACTGCCCGCATCCATTCCCGCGGGCGCGATCTTTTTCTCACCAGACCGCGTCACCGCCGCCTCAAGCGTAGGCCGCATTTCCCGGCCCACGCTGATCGTGTCTCACCCGGCCGACACCTCTGCCTTCGCATCGACGCTCTTCAACCTCCTTCCCGCGACGACCATCAAGGAGCGCGTGAGCCTGAATGGCGGCAGCGACGCCGGTTGCGGCTATCACCTTTTCAACGGCCTCGACGCCGAATTCGTCGCGACCACGGTGAGCTTCATCGAGAGGTACAACGCCGCAACCACAGCCGCAGAGGCCAATTTCCAGGCGCTCTGGTATGCCGCGCCTGCGGAATCGGAGCCCGGCTGGGGCATCAATATCGCCCACCAGGGAGAGACCCTGTTCGCCACCTGGTTCACCTATGACGCCGCCGGCCCCATGTGGCTGGTGATGTCGAACGGGGCCAGGGTCGCTCGCAACGTGTACCGCGGCAGCCTGTACCGCACGACCGGGCCGGCCTTTTCGTCGGTGCCGTTCGACTCGACGCGCGTCGCGGTTCTCGAGGTAGGCGCCGGCACGTTCACCTTCCGCGACGATGGCGGGGGCGACTTCTCGTACACCGTGAACGGCAGCTCCGGATCGAAGGCGATCACGCGCCAGGTGTTCTCGTCTCCGGTCGCGCAATGCTCGGCCGGCACCGCCACAAGCGCCGCGAATTTTCAGGACCTGTGGTGGGTCCCCTCGGAGTCGGGCTGGGGACTCAACGTCACCCACCAGGGCGACATCCTCTTTGCAACCTGGTTCACCTACGGAAGCGACGGCCGGGGACGCTGGCTCGTCATGCCGGCGATGTTGCGGTCGGGCTCCACCGCAGTTTATTCCGGCGACATCTATCGCACCGAAGGGGCGCCCTTCGACGCGTACAACCCCTCACGGCTCGTGGTCACCCGCGTGGGCAACGCGTCGCTCGATTTCTCCGCTGCTTCGGCGGGCACTTTCAGCTACACCCTGGACGGCATCGCCGGATCGAAGACGATCACGCGGCAGGCATTCGGCTCGCCCGCGACCACGTGTCGCTGACGGAGCTATCCTGAGCGAGAGTATCCGGATGAACCCCCCGCTGCCGGCCGCTTTTTTCACCAGCATGCGGCCCAACGAGAAGTTCTACGCGATGGGACGGGACGCTCGCCCAGGGGGAAAACAGGCCCTCGCGTGATATCATTTTTGCCTCCGAAACACGCGAATATCGATGCCCAACGCTCCCGAGCACCTCACCCCCAACGGCCATGAGGTCGACCCCGCCCTGCTGGGGGAGATCGCCGGCCTGATCGTCTCGTCCCTGAACCTCGACATTCCGCCAGCCGAGATCGATCCCGGGGCGCCCCTCTATCGCGAGGGCCTGGGACTCGACTCGATCGACATCCTTGAAGTCGCCCTGGTGGTTTCCAAGCGCTACGGCTTCAAGCTGAAGGAGGACGACCAGGACAACGTGCGCATCTTCCGCTCCCTCAACAGCCTCGCGGCTCACGTGGCGGAGCGGAGGACGAAGTGACGCCGGAGCGGCGCCGCACCCTGCAGATCGCTTTCCTGGTGGTGGTGTCGGTGACCTTCGCGGTCCTGGCGCACGCCGCGATCGTCCAGGGGGTCTCGCCCACGGTGGGCGCGCTCCTCTCCCTCATGCCCGCATCGCTCTTCGCCGGCTGGGCCGTGAGCCGCACGCGGCACCGCGTCGCCGCGTCGCTGGTTCTCGCCCTCGTGGCCGTGGCGCTCGCCCTCGGATGGCCGCAGCTGGAGCGCCATTTCCCGGACGTCTTCTTCCTCGAGCACGTCATCATCAACCTGGTACTCGCGGCGGTCTTCGGCCGCACGCTCTTCGGCGCCCGCGTGCCGCTGGTGACCCGGTTCGCGCGCATGATCCATGGCGAGCTTCCGGCGGAGGTCGAGCGCTACGCCCGCAAGGTCACGATCGCCTGGACCGCGCTCTTCCTCGGCATTGCCGCGGCCTCGTGCGTGCTCTACCTTGGGGGCTGGCTCCCCGCCTGGTCGTTCCTCGCCAACTTCCTCAACCCGCTGCTCCTCGGCGCGATGTTCTTGCTGGAGTACGTGGTGCGCCATCGCGTGCTGCCGAACTGGGAGCGCGTGGGCGTACTGGGCGGCGTGCGCGCCTTCTCGCGGCACTTCCAGGCCGCCCGCTTCGAAGCGCCGCGCTAGGCCCGCGCCCGTGTCGTCACCGGCACTGCGCCCCGACACCGCGCTCGATTCCCTGCCCCTCACGGGGCACACGCGCGATGGCGCCGTCGCCGCCTACCGCCGCGGCAAGCCGATCACGGCGGCGCAGTTCCTGCATGACGTCAACACCGTTGCCCGCGCGCTGCCGAATGCGGGGCACATCCTCAATTTCTTCGCCGACCGCTATCTCTTCGCCGTGACCCTGTGCGCGGCCGTGACCCGCGGGCAAGTGACGTTGCTGCCGCCGACCACCACGCCGAACGTGATTGCCGCGCTGCGAGCCTTCGCATCCGACGCGTATTGCGTGGGCGACGACCCGCAACACGAAGTCGACCTGCCCCGGTTCCCACTCCCCGCGCTTGCCCCGGGCACGCGCTCCATCGCCGAGGCCCCGCGCATCGCCGCCGACCGCGTCGTCGCCTGCGTCTTCACCTCGGGCTCAACGGGCGAGCCCACGCCGCACTTCAAGCGCTGGGGCCCGTTGATGCGCGACGTGCAGGGCGAATCCCGCCGCCTCGGCGTGGGCAGCGCCCACACCATCCTCGGCACCGTTCCGCCGCAGCACATGTACGGGCTGGAATCGACCGTGCTGCTGCCCATCGCCTGCGGCGCCGCGCTCACGGCGGAGCGCCTCTACTTTCCCGCGGACATCGACGCCGCCATCGCCGCGATGCCGGGGCCGCGCCTGCTCGTCACCACGCCCTTCCACCTGAAGACCTGGATGGAAAGCGGCACCGTAGCCCGCATCGAGGCGATGGTCTCCGCCACCGCGCCGCTCTCGGTCGGGCTCGCGCGCGCGGCCGAGGATCGCACCGGCGCCGTCGTCCACGAGATCTACGGCTGCACCGAGGCGGGGCAGGTCGCGACGCGCCGTCCGGCCCGCGAGGTCGAATGGGAGGCATTCGACGGCCTGCGGCTCACCTCTGAGGGCGACCGCACCACGGTGAGCGGTGGCCATGTCGAGACCCCCACCCCGCTCTCGGACATCATCGAGCTCCTGGGGGACGGGCGCCGCTTCCTGCTGCACGGGCGCTCCGCGGACATGGTGAACATCGCCGGCAAGCGCAATTCGCTCGGCTACCTCAACCACCAGCTCACCTCGATCGGGGGCGTGGCCGACGGCGCGTTCTTCGTCCCTGACGAGCGCGAGACCGACGGCGTGACCCGCCTCGTGGCGTTCGCGGTCGCCCCGGGCCTCACGCCCGCGCAGATCCTGGCCGAGCTGCGCCAGCGCATCGACCCCGCCTTCATGCCTCGCCCGCTGCATCTCGTGCGGGCCCTGCCGCGCCAGTCCACCGGCAAGCTGCCGCGTGAGGCATTGCTCGCCATCGCCCGCACCCTCGGCGACAAGAAACGCTGATGTCCGGTGAGCCGATCGAGCTTCGCATTGCCTCGGACCACCCCGCGTTCGCGGGCCACTTCCCCGGGCGGCCGATCGTGCCCGCGGTGGTCCTGCTTGCCGAGGCGCTCGCCGCCATCGAAGGGGATTCGCCCGGCGCCCAGGAGTCCCTGACGCTTTCCAGCGCGAAGTTCCTCGTCCCCGTGGGACCAGGCACGCCGCTCACGCTCTCTCGCGAGGAGACCGCGACGGGATGGCGCTTCGAGATCCGCACTGGCGCCCAGCTGGTGGCGAGCGGCGTGCTCGCACGCGCCCTGCCATGAACCCGGCTACGACACCCGCGGCCGAGTGGACCCGCATCTCGGAGCGCGGCAGCCTGCCGCTCATCCGCCTGATGGTGTGGTTCTCGGTGAAGCTGGGGCGCACCGCGGGGCGCGTGCCGCTGCGCATCATCGCCGCGTACTTCCTGCTTTTCGGCGGCAAGTCGGGGCGCGCCATCCGCGGGTTCCTGCGCCGCTGCCTGGGCCGCAAGCCCACCATCGCCGAGCAATACCGCACCTACTTCTCGTTCGCATCGACGCTGCACGACCGCATCTACTTCCTCAAGGATCGCTTCGACCTCTTCGACGTCCAGCGCCACGGCCACGAGCCGCTCGAGGATGGCAGCGGGGCGCTCCTCATGGGCGCGCACCTCGGCAGCTTCGAGGCGATGCGCGCCTGCGGGCGCGGCATGGCCCACCGGCGCGTGGTGATGGTGATGTACGAGGAGAACGCGCGCCAGATCAACGGCGTGCTGTCGGCCATAGCGCCGGGCGCGATGGAAGACGTCGTTCCACTCGGCCGCATCGAGTCGATGTTGCACGTCGGAAATTGCCTCGACCAGGGCGCGCTGGTCGGCATCCTGGCGGACCGCACCCTGGGAGGCGAGCTCACTCTGGCGGTCCCCTTCCTGGGCGCTGATGCACCGTTCGCCCTCGGCCCGATGCGCATGGCCGCGGTGCTGCGCCGGCGCGTGTTCTTCATGACGGGCCTGTATCGCGGCGCCAACCGCTACGAGCTGCACTTCGAGCCGCTCGCCGATTTCACCGACATCGAGGGCTTCACCCGCGCGGAGCGCGAGCAGCGCGTGCGCGACGCGGTAGTGCGCTACGCCGGGCGCCTCGAGCATTATTGCCGCGAGGCGCCGCACAATTGGTTCAACTTCTTCGACTTCTGGAATCGCGCCCCGTGAGGGCCCTGCTGGCAGCGACAATCCTCATCGCCTGCGCGGCGCTCGACTGCGCGGCCGCGGACTGGAATGTGAATACCCTCTTCGAGATGCTCGCGCGCGAGAAGCCGGGGCGCGCGACTTTCCAGGAGAAGAAGTACCTCTCCCTCCTCGACAAGCCCGTGGAGTCCTCGGGAGAGCTGGAGTTCACGCCGCCGCACACGCTGGAGAAGCGCACGCTGCTGCCCAGGCCGGAGCGGATCCTCGTCGACCGCGAACGCGTGACGCTCGAGCGCGGCGGCAAGACCTTTTCGATCGGCCTGCGCGAAAACTCCGCGATCGCCGTGCTGGTGGAGAGCATCCGCGGCACTCTCGCGGGCGACCTCGGCGCCCTCACGCGCACCTATTCGGCGGGCCTCGACGGCGACATCGCCGCCTGGCGCCTCAAGCTGAGGCCGCTCGATCCCGCCCTCGCCACGCTGGTGGAGAGGATCGAGATCGGCGGCAGCCACGCGCGCGTGAAGACGGTCGAGATATTCCAGGCCGACGGCGACCGCTCATTGATGACCCTCGTGCCGGCGCCGCGTTGATGTCGCGCAGCCGGGCCGCGATCGCCGCGTGGGTCGTGGGCCTCGTGTTCTGCATCTGGCAGATCACCCAGGCGCACTTCGTATCCGACCTGTCGTCGTTCCTGCCTTCCAATCCCACCGCGGAGCAGCGCCTGCTGGTCGACCAGATCCGCGACGGTGCGATCTCGCGCGTGGCATTGATGGGCATCGAGGGCGCCGACCCCGCCACCCGCGCACGCCTGTCGCAGGCGCTCGCCGCGACGCTGCGCGCCGACCCGCGCTTCATTTCCGTCACCAACGGCGCCGCGACCGGCTTCGACAAGGAGCGTGAGCTCATCGTCTCCTACCGCTACCTCCTGAGTCCCCAGGTGGGCGCCGCGCGCTTCACGGTCGAGGGATTGCGCGCCGCGATTTCCGAGACCATCGAGCTGCTCGCCTCGCCCGCGGGAATGATGACGAAGAGCCTGGTGCCCCGCGACCCCACCGGCGAGACCCTTGCGATCCTCGAGCGGCTGCGGCCGCAGGATGGCCCCGCCGTCCGCGACGGCGTCTGGACATCGCCCGACGGTGCGCGCGCGCTGCTCCTCGCGCGCACGCGCGCGAGCGGCTCGGACACCGATGCGCAGGCGCTGGCGCTAAGCGCCATCGAGGAAGCGTTCCGCAAGGCGGCGCCGGCGGGCGAGGCGCGCCTGCTGGTCACGGGGCCCGGCGTCTTCTCGGCCAAGGGGCGCGCGATGGTCGAGGGCGATGTGAAGCACCTGAGCATGGTGGGCTCGGCAATCATCGTGATGCTGCTGTTCGCCGTGTATCGCTCGCCGATTGCCCTCGGGCTGGGCCTGGTGCCGGTGGTCTCCGGCGCCCTCGCGGGAGTCGCGGCGGTATCGATTGGATTTGGCGTGGTGCATGCCGTGACCCTCGGCTTCGGCACCGCGCTCATCGGCGAGGCGGTGGACTACTCGATCTACCTCTTCGTGCAGGCGGGCGACGGCGAGCGCGCCGGCGACAGCGCCTGGGTGCGGCGCTTCTGGCCCACGATCCGCCTGGGCGTGCTCGCCTCGATCGCGGGATTCTCGGCGCTGCTGTTCTCCGGCCTGCCGGGCCTGGTGCAGCTGGGGCTCTACGCGATCAGCGGCCTCGTCGTGGCGGCGCTGGTGACGCGATTCGTGCTGCCCGCGCTGCTGCCCGCGGGCTTTCGCATCCGCGACGTCTCGCCCATCGGCAGGCGCCTCGCGTGGCTGGCCGCGCGCGCACCGCGAGCGCGCTGGATGGTCGCACTGCTTGCGGTGGCGGCGCTTGCGGCGATCCTCCAGCACCGGGGCGCATTGTGGAATCACGAGCTCACCAGCCTGAATCCGATCGCCGAGGCCGACCGGCGCATCGACGCCGAGCTCCGCGCGGCCCTGGGCGCGAGCGACGCGCGCCACGTCGTGGCCGTCTACGGCGACTCCGCCGAGGCCGCGCTGCAGGCCGCCGAGCGCGTCACCGACCGGCTGGACGCGCTGGTCGGCACCGGCAGGCTGGGCAGCTACGAGAGCCCGTCGCGGGTGCTGCCCAGCCAGGCGCTGCAGCGCACGCGCCTCGCGAGCCTGCCGGATGCCGAGGCGCTGCGCACGCGCCTGCGGGCGGCGCTTGCGGAACTGCCGCTTCGTCCCGAGCGGGTAGAGCCCTTCGTGGCGGATGTCGAGCGCGCACGCGCGCAAGGGCTCCTCACCCAGGACAAGATCGCCGGCACGGCGCTGCAGACGGCCCTCGAGGGGCTC
Organism: Usitatibacter sp.; assembly: GCA_039929025.1. Lineage (GTDB taxonomy): Bacteria > Pseudomonadota > Gammaproteobacteria > Burkholderiales > Usitatibacteraceae > Usitatibacter. The sequence continues at coordinate 10,187 of JBDSRZ010000104.1, forward strand.
CTGTTTCGCGCCTCCGACGGTCGCTGGACCGCGTTGGTCGGCATTCGCGCGCCCGCGGGAAGCGCGTCCGCACGCGCCGATATCGGCGCGGTGCGCGAAGCCGTGGCCGCCGCGGGTGTTCCCGGCGCCATCCTGGTGGACCTGAAGAGCGAGATCGACCGCCTCTATTCGAGCTACTTCAACCGCGCCCTGGCGAGTTCGGCCGTGGGCTTCGGCGTGATCGTGGCGCTGCTCTTCGCGGCGCTCAAGTCGCCCACGCGCGTGCTTCGCGTGCTGCTGCCGATCCTGGCCGGCGTGCTGGTGGTGGCCGCGTGGCACGTGGCCAGCGGCACGCGGCTCACGCTCCTGCACCTCGTCGGGCTGCTGCTGGTGGTTGCCGTCGGCTCGAACTACGCGCTGTTCTTCGACCGTCTCGGCACCGCCGACGACGGCTCCGCGCCGCGCACGCTCGCCTCTCTCGTGCTCGCCAACGCGACCACGGTCGCGGGCTTTGGCGTGCTCGCCTTCTCGTCGGTGCCGGTTCTCCAATCGATCGGGTCCACCGTCGCGCTGGGCGCCTTTCTCACGCTTGTGTTCGCTGCCGTACTCTCGAACGCCTGGGCGAGGTGAAGCGCGGGCGGGATTGGTACAATTTCGCCCGGAAAATGCGCACGCTCACCCATAACGCCGAACCGGGGACGAACCCGGATCTTTGCATCGCCCTGCTCACCGGGAGCTACAGCCAGCCCGAGGACTTCGTGCGCGAGGGCTTCCCGCAGGCGGTGCGGGCCCAGGGCATCGCCGCCGAGATCGTGATGGCCGAGATGCGCGCCGCGTGGTTCGCGGACGGCTCCATCATCGAGCGCATCCACGAGCACGTCGTGAGACCCGCCCGGGCGCGCGGCCACCGACGCATATGGCTCGCGGGCATCTCGCTCGGCGCGCTCGCCTCGCTCTGCTATGCGGCGCGCCACGAGGATGTCATCGAGGGCATCCTGCTGCTTTCTCCCTACCCCGCCACGCGCGAGGTCCTGCGCGAGATGGAGCAGGCCGGTGGCCTGGGCCGGTGGAACCCGGTCATCCCGCCCCAGGGCGACCTGGAGCGCGAGGCATGGATGTTCCTCGCCGATCGCGGGCAGGATGGCCCGCAGGTGCACTGCTATTTCGCGAGCGGGGATCGCTTCGCCGAGGGCCAGCGCCTGATGGCCGAGGCCCTCGCACCCGAATGCGTGCGCGAAGTGCCGGGCGGCCATGACTGGCCCGCGTGGCGGCAGCTGTGGGGAGATTTCCTCGCCCGCTCAAAGGCGGATCTGCATCGCCAACACGCCCCCGGTGGCACGGTATGATCCCGAGGCTCTTTCCTGGCAACGAAATCCGCGTGCGTCCCATCGTTCTTTCGGCCTATACCCAGACGAGTTGCCTCGGCAACGGGCTGGAGGCCGCGCGCCGGGCGCTTCGCTCCGGCCGGAGCGGACTGCGCGCCAGCTCGTTCGAGGCCGCCGACCTCCAGACCTTCGTCGGCGAGATCGCGGGGGTCGACGAGACGCGCCTTCCCGAGCCTCTCGCACGCTTCGATTGCCGCAACAACCGCGCCGCCGAGCTCGCGCTCGCGCAGGACGGCTTCATGGACGCGGTGGCGCGTGCGGTGGCCAGACATGGTGCGGATCGCGTCGGCGTCTTCATGGGGACCAGCACCGCCGGCATCCTGCAGACCGAGCACGCCTACCGCCGCCGCGACCCCGCGGACGGCTCCCTTCCCGCCGACTTCGACAACCGCCGCACCCACAACACCTTCTCGATCGCCGAGTACACGCGCGCGCGCCTGGGCCTCAAGGGTCCGTGCGCCGCGATCTCGACCGCCTGTTCGTCGAGCGCCAAGGCGTTCGCCTCCGCCGCACGCCTGATGCAGGCGGGCCTCATCGATGCGGCGGTGGTCGGCGGGGCCGACACGCTCTGCCTCACCACGCTCTACGGGTTCAACTCGCTGCAGTTGCTGTCGGCGCAACCCTGCCGGCCCTTCGACGGCGCACGGGACGGGATCTCGATCGGCGAGGCCGCGGCCTATTTCCTCATGGAGCGCGATGACGACCTGGAGGCCACGGATGGCGTCCGCCTCCTCGGCACCGGCGAGTCGTGCGACGCGTACCACATGTCATCGCCACACCCCGAGGGACTCGGCGCGCGCCTGGCGATGGAGGCGGCGCTGCGCTGCGCCGGGCTCGCCCCGGGCGACATCGACTACCTCAACCTGCACGGCACCGGCACGCCGGCGAATGACGCGGCCGAGGACAAGGCGGTGACCTCGCTCCTGGGCATCGATACGCCCTGCAGCTCGACCAAGGGGATGACCGGGCACACGCTGGGCGCGGCGGGAGCGATGGAAGCCGTGGTCGCGATCCTCGCCATCGAGGAAGGTCTGATCCCGGGCAGCCCGGGCACGCGCGCGGTCGACCCGGCGCTCAATGCGAACTACGAGATCGCCGGACGCAGTGGCCGGGTGGATATCGCGATGAGCAACTCCTTCGGCTTCGGCGGCTCGAACTGCAGCCTCGTCTTCGGCCGCGCGCGCGCGGCATGAGGCTCGCGGCGCGCGTCGCGGGAGTCGGCCTGGTGGGCCCCGGCCTCGCAAGCTGGGCCGAGGCCCGAAAGCTCCTCGCCGACTCGAGCGCCTACGAGCCCACGGCCACGGTGATTCCCTCCCCCGACGTGCTTCCCGCGGTCGAGCGGCGCCGCGCGGGAAAGTGCGTGCGGCTGGCGCTCGCCGCGGGACTGGCGGCAGCCAGCGATGCCGGGCGCGACGCGAAGGAGCTCGCGGCGATCTTCACCTCGTCCACCGGCGACGGCGAGAACCTGCACGCGATCTGCGAGGCGCTCGCCTCCGACGACCGCTTGATCTCGCCCACGCGCTTCCACAACTCGGTGCACAACGCGCCGGCGGGATACTGGGGCATCGCCACCGGCGCGATGCACCCTTCCGATTGCGTCGCGGCGTACGACGCGAGCTTCGCCGCGGGGCTGCTCGAAGCGGTAGGCCGCGTTTGCGCCGACCCCGCGGTGGACGCGCTCCTCATTTCCTACGACGCACCCTATCCCGAGCCGCTCTACTCGACCCGCCCGGTGACGGGGTCGTTCAGTGTGAGCCTGGTGCTGGGCGCGGACGAGGGCGCGAAGCCCGGGCGCGCCATCGCGATCACGACGACCCCCGATTCCCCGACTCGCATGGACGACGCGCGGCTGGAAGCGGTGCGCGTGGGCATTCCCGCGGGACGCTCGCTGCCGCTGCTCGCGCTGCTTGCCGGCGCGCAGCCCGGCCGGGTGGTGCTCGAGTACCTCGACGGCCTGTCGCTCGCGGTCGACGTCTGATGGAACCGCTCGGCCGCGACTGGCTTGCGGCGCACCTGCCGCACCAGGGCGCCATGAACCTGCTCGACGCGATCGTGGCCTGGGACGCGACCACCGTGCACGCGATCGCCGACCGCCACGGCGCGCCCGACCATCCACTGCGGCGCGGGAACGAGCTTCCGGCGACCGCGGCGGTCGAGTACGGTGCCCAGGCGGCGGCGGCCCACGGCGCCCTCGCGGCGCTTGGCGCTTCGCCCGCGGGATTCCTCGCCAGCATGCGCGGTGTCACCTTCCACGTGCGTCGCCTGGACGACGTCGCGGGTCCCCTGGAGATCTTCGCCGAGCAGATCGGCGGCGGCGATGCCGGCGTGCTCTACCGCTTCGAGGTACGCGGCGCCGGGCGCTGCCTGGTGGAGGGCCGCGTGTCGGTGGCGTTCCCGCGATGAGGCGGGCGCTGGTGACCGGCGGCAGTGGCGCCATCGGTGCGGCGATCTGCCGCAGCCTCGCAGCCGCCGGCTGCGAAGTGGTGGTTCACGCCAACACGCGCATCGAAGCGGCGCGGCAGGTCGCTGCCGCCATCATCGCCGCCGGCGGCAAGGCGCACGCCATCGCCTTCGACGTCGCCGATGCCGCGGCCACCAACGCGGCGTTGGAACCGCTGATCGAGGAGGCCGCCATCCAGATCGTGGTGAACAACGCCGGCATCCACGACGACGCGCCCTTCGCGGGCATGAGCGCAGCCCAATGGCATCGCGTGATCGACGTGTCGCTGCACGGCTTCTACAACGTGACCCGACCGCTGGTGCTGCCGATGCTGCGCACGCGCTGGGGCCGGATCGTGAGCATCACCTCGGTCGCGGCCGAGATCGGCAACCGCGGTCAGGTCAACTACTCCGCCGCGAAGGGGGCGGTGCACGCGGCATCGCGTTCGCTCGCGCGCGAACTGGGCACGCGGGGCGTGACGGTGAATTGCGTGTCCCCGGGGATCATCGCGACGCCGATGAGCGAAGGCGCCTTCGAGCAGGACCGGATCCGGGAGATCGTGCCGCTGCAACGGGTCGGGAATCCGGAGGATGTGGCCGGCGTCGTTGCATACCTCGCCTCCGACGCGGCTGCGTACATCACCGGGCAGGTCGTGCCGGTGAACGGCGGCCTCGCGTGAGCGCGAGCAGCTTCAGCGCGTGCCGCGCGCCTTGCGCCAGAGGTTGAACGGCAACCGCACCACCGATTCCAGCACCAGGCGCGTGTGCATCCAGGTGAGCAGGATGTTGTCGCGCAGGTAGTTGAAGTGCGAGACGCCGCCCTGATCGGGGCGCAGGTATTTGACCGGCGCCGGAACGTTGATCGGCTTCAGGCCCCGCCATACCAGTCGCACCGCGGCCTCGGGATCGAAGTCGAAGCGCCGCATCCACGGCTGGCGCCGCATGACCGCCACCAGGTCGGCGATCGGGTAGACGCGGAAGCCGTAGAGCGTGTCGTCGATGCCGCCGTTCAGCGTCTCCAGGTCGGCCCACCAGTTGGAGATCTTGCGGCCCTTCACGCGGATCGACGGGGCGCTCGAATCGAAGACCGGCACGCCGAGCACCATCGCGCGCGGCTCGGCGATCGAGCGCGCCATGAAATCGGGGATGCAACCGCCGGGATGCTGCCCGTCGGAATCCATGGTGAGGGCATGGGTGAAGCCTTCGGCGGCGGCGTCGGTGATGCCGCGCAGCACTGCGCTGCCCTTGCCCATGTTGCGCGGGAGCACGATCACGCGCAGCTCCGGGTCGCCCTTCGCCAGTTCGATCAGCTTCTCCGCGGTGCCGTCGGTGCTGCCATCGACAACCACCCAGACCGGCGCCCATTGGGCACGCGCGTCGCGCACCGTCTCGAACACCTTCGGCCCCGGGTTGTAACTGGGGATGAGGACCAGGTGGGATCTCGAATGCACGCCATGGCGCATGTCGTTCACGGGCGCTCGTCCCCGAACGGGTTCACCGCGACCCGCCGCGACGATTGCGCGAAGATCCACGAGATGCCGATGCCGCCGGCGGCATAGCGCTTGGAGGTCACGAGCGGGCTGTCCTCGAAGGCCGCACCGCGCAGCGTGTCGTAGCGCGCGAAGCCGCCGACCCAGAATTTCGGGAAGCGCTTCGAGAGCGCGACGATGAATTGCGCGCCCGCGAAGCCGCTGCCCGGCTGGTACGCGGCACGCTGGGCGGTAGCGAACTCGCGCGGCACGGCATAGAAGTAGCGGTTGTAGCGCGCATCGGTGATCACGGGCCCCGCGAGCATTCCCAGGTTCCATCCCGTGAGCCCCGCGGGATCGTGGATGTCCACGTTCAGGTGCGGGAAGAACTGGATGCCGATGTAGCGCGGGTCCGACTCGATCGTCATCGCGCCGCGCACCGGCAGCCGAAGGTCGAGCTTCGCACGATGGTCCGCAGCGCGCCACAGGTTGATGTCCAGCGACGGTCCCAGCTCGATCGAGGGCTTGAGATCCGCCATCCCCTCGCGCACGCGATTCTCGGAGCTGTCGACCGGGAGCGAGGCGCCAACGCTCAGGTTGAGGTCGAGGCGATCGGTCTTGAAGAAGACGCCGCGCAGCCCGTGGCGGTCCGCCTTGAAGAAATCGCCGCGATAGACGAGGTACGGCGCAGGTAGCGCGTAGGTCTTCGAATGGTCCGCGCCGCGGTAATCCGGGAAGTGCACCGCGGCAACGCCGATCCCCGCCTCCCACAGGGGCTCGTCGCGCGCCTGGGCGAGCAGGCAGGCGAGCAGGCCGGCGGCGGCCAGCGCGGCGCGTTGCGGGTACATCACCCGCGGATCAGCCGCATCTCGGACCCGTCGCGGATGTTGAATGCGCGCCGCCGCCAGGCGGTGACGGTGCGGCGCAGGTTGGCGACCGAGAAGACGTAATAGAAGAAGCGGAAGAAGAAGAGCCCGCGGCGGACCGGCGTGCCGGCGAAGAGGTCGCCCGCGAGCACCGAGATCAGCGCCTGCTTCATCTGCAGCTTGTCGCTCGGATTCATGAAGAGCTCGCGCAGCGTCGGATTGGTCACGCGGTAGATGAACCAGGAGAACTCCTTCGGGCCGATTCGCATCACTTGCTCGAAGCGCGCGCGCGCGGCGGATTCCGCGGCCGCGTCGGCAGCGAGGCGCGCATGCACCACGTCGGCGGCGGCGAAGCCGCTGTTCATCGCCAGCATCACGCCCGAGGAGAACACCGGGTCGATGAAGGTGTAGGCGTCGCCCACCATGACGAAGTTGTCGCCCTGGCAGAGGTCGCATCGGTAGGAGTAATTGCCGGTCGCTTCCGGCTCGGCGACCAGCCTGGCCTGCGAAAGGCGCTCCCGGAGCGCGGGACTCAAGGCGATGGTATCGAGGAAATAGTCGCGCAGCGGTTTGGCGCGCGCTTTCATGTAGTAAGGCCACACCACCGCGCCCACGCTGGTCACTCCGTCCTTCAGCGGAATGAACCAGAACCAGCCGTGGTCGAACCAGAAGATGATGATGTTGCCTGCCTCGCGCCCGCAGTCGCGGCGGGCGTGCGCGAAGTGGCCGTACATCGCCGCGCTGTTGTGCCCGGGATTGCGGCGCTTCACCTTGAGCCGGTTGCCGATGAAGGTGTCGCGTCCGCTGGCGTCGACCACGAAGCGTGGATGCCATTCGTGAACGCTGCCGGCAGAGTCGGTCGCGACGACTTTCGGCGGCCGCGCCCGGTCGCCGAGATCGAGGTCGCGGACGCGGCAGCCCTCGAGCGTGCGCGCCCCGGCCGCGGCAGCGCGGCGAAAGAGGATCTCGTCGAATTCAGAGCGGCGCACCTGGTAGGCCTTCGGCATCGAAGGGTCGGTGGCATCGGCGAAGTCGAACCCGGCGGTCTTGTCGTGCCACGGCGAGACGAAGGTAGCGCCGAATTTCTCCAGGCCGATCGACTCCACCTCGCGCGCCACACCCAGCTTCTCGAACAGAGGGACGTTCGCGGGCAGGAGCGACTCGCCGATGTGGAAGCGCGGATGGGAATCTTTTTCCACCAGGACCACGCGGTGTCCGCGCTGCGCGAGCAGGGTAGCCGTGGTCGAGCCGCCGGGGCCGCCCCCGATCACGACGACGTCGCATTGCCCCGCGGCGGCGGTGCCGCGACGATCCTCTTGCATCGATGTCTGCATGGCTGGAGAGCCGACATTGTAATGTAGTATCTGATCGATTCTCACCCCGCATCGGAGCTGTCGCTTGATCGACAAGACCCCTGCCTCGCCCGGCCCCGGGCGAGCGCCGATCAAGGTCCTCCCGCAGTACTGGCAGGACGAGCCCAGCCGCCGGAAGTACGTCGACCGCCTCTTCGACGGCACCGCCGGGGAATACGATTTCGTCGAGCGGCTGCTCGGCCTCGGGCGCGGCCCCGGCTACCGGCGCGATGCGCTGTTGCGCGCAGGCCTGGCGCCGGGCATGAAGGTGCTCGATGTGGCCACCGGCACCGGCCTGGTGGCGCGCGAGGCGCTCTCGATCGTGGGACCGGAAGGCTCGGTGACCGGCCTCGATCCGAGCGCCGGGATGCTCGAGCAGGCGCGCACGCTGGAGTTCGGCATCGTGCGCGGACTGGGGGAGCGCCTGCCCTTCCGCGACGCGAGCTTCGATTTCGTGAGCATGGGGTACGCGCTGCGGCATGTGGCCGACCTGCCCGCCCTCTTCGGAGAGATGAAGCGCGTGTTGAGGCCTGGCGGGACCGCCTGTGTCCTCGAGCTCACGCGGCCGCGCAACCAGACCGCCGCGACCTCGCTCAGGCTCTACATGACGCGCATCGTGCCGGCGATCGCGCACGTCGCCGGCCGTCCCGGCGCGGGCGAGCTGATGCGCTTCTACTGGGACACCATCGACGCCTGCGTGCAGCCCCATGCGGTGCTCGCCGCGATGAAGGCTGCCGGCTTCGAGCGCCCGCAGCGCGTGACCGCCATGCGCATGTTCTCGGACTACACCGCGCGCGCCTGAAGGGAAAGTTAGGCGTAACGACGGCCTCTATGCCCGGCAGCGCTCTTCAATCCATCGATAAACCAACTGCTCTTTCATCCATGAGAATCTGCCAAGGACTGGCGTCGTGCGCACTTGTCTTTCTCGCCGCTTCGGTTGCACAGGCCAACCGTGTTCAACCTCTTTCCCTTCGCAAGGGAAGGGCGCTTCACCGTGATGGCCGTCGAGAAGCGGGAATGGTGTCGAGCTTGCATTGAATGCATTACCGTGGTAATGTATCCTGCATGTCGATCGCCCACTCCAAGCTCACCTCTCAAGGCCAAGTCTCCGTGCCCGCGGAAGTCCGGCGCCGCCTTGGTCTTGCACCTGGCTCTGTCATTGAATGGACGGAAGAGGACGGGCGTATCGTTATTCGGGCGGCGGGACAGCATTCCTCGGAAGACATCCACAAGGCGCTGTTTCCGGAAGGGCCGCCCCAAGCGGTCGATGCCGCGGATCTGAATCGCGCAATTGCGAAAACCATTCGCGAACGGCATGCCCGCGGTCGATACTAATGTCCTGGTGAGACTGGTCGTTCGCGACGACCCCAAGCAGGTTCGTTCCGCGGAGGCGTTTGTCAAGGAAGGGGCATGGGTTTCGCTTCTT
>JBDSRZ010000105.1:0-5701 GCA_039929025.1 Usitatibacter sp.
CCGGCGTCGAAATTGGGGTCTGACCCCGGTTTTGGCTGACCCCGGTTTTGGCTCATGCGTACTGCCGGTGCCAGATCTCGAGATTCAGGAGTGACCAGAGGAGCTTTTCGTGGTTCTGCCGCCCTTCGATGTGGTCGCCGAGCATGCGGTCGAGGACCACCGAGTCGTAGTAACCGCGCGTCTTCGAGTCCGCGCCCTGCAGATGGTCGCGCAGGTACCCCTTCATCGGTCCCTGGAACCACTTGTTGACCGGAACACGGAATCCCACCTTCGGCCGGTTGAGGATCTGCTCGGGAATGAGGCTGCGTGCCGCCTCGCGAAGGATCCACTTGGTCTTCATGCCCTTCACCCGGTAGCTGTCGGGCAGCGAAGACACGTAGCCCGCGAGCTTGTGGTCGAGGAAAGGCACCCGCGACTCGATCGAGGCGGCCATCGTCATGCGGTCGCCGCGCTCGAGCAGGTTGTCCGGCAGCCAGCTCGTCTGGTCGGCATACAGGATCCGCCGCAGCGTCGAGGAATCGGCGCCGACGTCGAAAGGCGGCGCCGGGTCGCGCGTGTCGGCGCCCACGCGCAGCACGGTGAGCTCGTCGCGCTCGCGGTGGTTGAGCGCCCCGAACCAGCGCGCGTAGCGCTCCGGCCAGTCCTCGATGTTGAGGTTGGTGACCGCGGTCTTCGCACGGCGGAAGCCGTACGGCAGCGATTGCGTCAGGGGCTGGATCAGCCTGTGCCGTATGTAGCCCGGCACCAACTGCTGGTAGCCGTGGGCGAAGCGCTCGTAGACGTGCTTTGGATAGCCGCCCAGCACCTCGTCGCTGCCCTCGCCCGTGAGCACCATCTTCACGCTTTTCGAGGCCTCCTTCGAGAGCATGTAGATGGGGATGTCCGAGGGCTCGGTCACCGGCGCGTCGCGGTAGGCGACGAGGCTCGGCAGGTGCTGGATGAGATCGTTGGAGTCGACCTGCAGCTCGTGGTGGTCGGTCGAGAAATGACGCGCCACGACACCGGCGTATTCGAGCTCGCTGTAGCCGCCCTCGGTGAAGCCCACGGAGAAGGTCTTCACCTTCGCGTTGTGGCGCGTCATCAGGGCGACGATCGCCGAGGAGTCGAGGCCGCCGGAGAGGTACGCGCCGAAGGGCACGTCGCTAACCATCTGCATCTTCACCGCCTCTTCGAGTCGCTCGAGGAATTCCGGCACTGCGTGGCCATTGGGATTGCCGCGCGGCTCGGGCCCGCGGTCGGGTGCCACCCAGTAGCGCCGCTCGGTGAGGCGGCCCTTCTCCCACACCGCGCTGGTGCCGGGGGCGAGCTTGCGGATGCCGCGGAAGAGCGTGCGCGGGCCCGGCACGTAGCGATAGGCGAGGTAATCCCAGACCGCCGACAGGTTCACCTCGGGTTTCGGCTGCGGCAGGTGCAGCAGCGCCTTGATCTCGGAAGCGAAGCAGAAGCCGTCGGCTTCCTCGCGGATGAAGAGCGGCTTTTCGCCGAAACGGTCGCGCGCGAGGAAAAGCCGCTGGCGGCGGCCGTCCCAGATCGCGAAGGCGAACATGCCGCGCAGGTGCTCGACCACCTCCTGGCCCCAGTGCTCGTAGGCGCGCAGCAGCACCTCGGTATCGGAGTCGCGCTCGAATCGATAGCCGCGCGCCGCGAGCTCTTCGCGCAGTTCGCGGAAGTTGTAGATCTCGCCGTTGAAGGTAAGCGCGAGTTTCGCCTCGTCGTCGCACATCGGCTGCGGCGAGCCGACGGGATCGATGATCGCCAGCCGCCGGTGGCCGAGATACACGCGGCTGCCGTTCGCGGCGGCGATTTCGCGCGCGCCGTGGCCGTCCGGGCCGCGGTGCACCATCGAATCCAGCATGCGCCCAAGCACAGCCTGGCTCATCGCGCTTTTCTCGTTGACGACGCCGCCTGCGATCCCGCACATGGCCTACTCCTTCCTTCCGGCCACGTGGGCCGGCACGGACTTGCGCTCCGGGGTCGGCCGCGGCGGCGCCGGAACGGGCGCCGCCGCGGCCACAACCATGTCGCCCAGCGCCTCGCGATAGCGCCCCTCGAATTCGCGCGCCACCCGCTCGATGGAATAGGCGGCCTGCACGCGGCGGCGGCACGCGCGGCTCATCCATCCGATGCGCTCGCGGTCGCCCGCCATGATCGCGAGCGCCTCGGCAATCGCCTTGCCGTCGCGTGGCGGCACCAGGTGCCCGTGGATTCCGCTGGTGACGACGTCCGGAATGGCCCCCACGGGCGTCGCGATCACCGGCAGCCCGGCGGCCATCGCCTCGAGCAGCGCGTAGGGAAGGCCCTCGGAATAGCTGGGGAGCAGCATCACGTCCGCGCCCGCCATCAGGTTTGCCTTGTCGGCGCCGAAAACCGGTCCGACGAAGGTGACTCGCGGGGCGATGCCGAGGGCGACCGTGTAGCGCCGCAGCCTCGCCTCCTCCACGCCCGCGCCTGCGAGCGTGAGCCGCGCGTCCACACCCAGCTCGAGAGCGAGCCGCATGCCTTGCAGCGCCTCGTACAAGCCCTTCTCGCGCGCGATGCGGCCGATGTAGAGCAGGCGGAGCGGGTCGCGCGTTTTGGTCACGATGGTCGGAATGTGCGCGAACGGGCGGCAGTCGATGCCGTTGGGGACAGCCACCACGTTCTGCTCCGGCACGAACTGGCGGTAGGCCTCGAGCTCGCAGCTCGCGAGCACCACGACAAGGTCGGGCAGCCCGAGCGTCCAGCGCAGGAACGCCGTCAATGCGCGCTTGCCGGCGAAGAACCTTTCGGGAAGCTCGCCGCCATGGACCTGGTAGACCACGCGGGCGCGCAGCAGCTTCGCGACGGCGAGGTACGCGAGGTCGCGCCAGTAGGCGCGCGTGTTGAGCGAGGTGTTGATGTGCACCAGGGCCGCATGGCGGAAGAGGATCGTCGCGAAGAGCGCGAACGGGCTCGCGAGAAGCCTCACCGCCTTGGCGAGCATGCCCTCGGACCTTGGGCCTTCGGATCCGACCTGGAAATGCACCAGCTCGAAATCTTCGACCAAAGCCGATTCCATCAACAGGTTCACGTGGGTGGTGACGCCGCTGATCGCATCGCGATGCGGGCCGAGGATGAGGACGACGGGGTGACTCACGGCGACTCCCGGAAACGGCGGGACGCGAAACCGGGGACAGGCTCTTTTTCCGTTTGCCGCGGCAGCGCACACCCGCCCTGAGAAGGAGTCTGTCCCCGGTTGAGTTTGTCCGCGCCTGAATCTGCCTCGGCTGTTACGCCCAGGGATCGATAGACCTGCTCGAGGCGCTCGAGCATGCGTTCGGTGGTGAAGCGCGCGGCGATGGTGGCGCGGGCGGCCGAGCCCAGCCTGCGGGCGAAAGCGGGATCTTCGATGAGCCGGCGCAGTGCGGCGGCCAGCGCCCGGATATCGCCCGCGGGAATGAGGAGGCCGTTCACGCCGGGCTCGATCAGGTCGGGTAAGCCGCCCACGGCGCTCGCGATCACCGGGCAGCCCGCGGCCATCGCCTCGAGGACCCCCATCGGCAGTCCCTCGGCATGGGAAGGCAACACGAAGATGCCGGCGCGCGCGAGCAATTCGTCGCGGCGGCGGGCCCCCACCCAGCCATGCACGCGCACACGGTCGGCGAGCCCGAGGCTCGCGATGGAGCGCTCGACCTCCTCCAGGTCGCCGTCGCCCGCGCATTCGATGCGCAGCTCCGGAATCTCGCGGCGGAGCGCGAGCGCCGCCTGCAGCAGGTCGTAGATGCCCTTGGATTCCGAGCAGCGGCCGGCGAACACGACGAGGGCGGGCTCACGCTTCGCGGCGGCGGGCGCCGGCAAGCGCACCGAATTCGGGATCGTCACGACCCGCGGGTTGGAGGAGACGCGCTTCATCCAGGCCGCCCAGCGATCGGAGACCACGACGATGACGGCGGCGCGGTCGAGGAAGAAACGCACGATGGCACGGCGCACCGGCCCGCACTCCTCGGCGTAGAAGGTGGCGAAGCCGCCGCCGTGCAGGTGCAGGATCACCGGCGAGCGCGCGGCGAGCGCGACGGCCATGAAGAAGCTCTTGCGCCAGAAGCTCGCGCGCGAGGCGCAATGCACGTGCAGCACCGCGCGCGGGATGCGGCAAAGGAGCGCGAGGAACACGCACACCCCGTCGATCGCCTTGAGGAATTTCTCAACCTTGGTGCCGTCGCGATGGGTGGCGACATAGTCCACCGGCCAGCGCTCGAAGAGCCCCGCCTCGCGGTAGGTTTCGAGCACCGCGGCGACGCCCCCGCGCGTCCGGAAGGACGTGCCGAGCATCACCACGCGGGACGCAGTGCGCGCCATGGTCACGACTCCGTCGCCGCGCCGAAATAGCGGCGGATGTCGAGGTGCTGGACCAGCATGCGCGCCTTGCCGCGCGGCGTGCGCGCGATCGAATCGACTTGCGCCACCTCGACCTCGCAGCCGCCCTGGGTCTTCCTCTCGACGGCGGCGCCGATCGCCTCGCGCTGCGCGGCAGCAAGCCGCGTCTCGGAAACGACCTTGAGCACCACTTGCCCGGGCCGCTCCTGCTCGTACTGGATCGTGTCCACCAGCGCCAGCTCGGGAAAGTGCGCCACACCGAGCGTGGTGATCGACACCAGCCGCTGGTCGGCGCAGACGACGAACTCCTGCAGGCGCCCCACGATCCGCTCGCAGACCGGGAATCCGGGCAGCAGCGGGTGCGGCTGCGCGGAGAGCATGGCGAGGTCCCCGGTGCGATAGCGCACGAACGGCATCACCCGGTTGTCGAAGCCGGTGCCGACGATGAACCCCAGTTTGCCCGCCTGCGTCACCGGCCGGTTGTCGGCGTCGAGCAGCTCGAAGTGGCCATACTGCGGCCAGAAGAAGTAGCGGTCGTCGTCGGGCATCGAGGCGGCCATCAGCACGCGCTCCGAGTGCCCGTAGTGCGACAGGATCGGGCATCTGAACACCTCGCGGAACTTCTCCAGCTGGTAGCCGTAGACGTTCTCCGAGTACAGCATCACGCCGCGCACATTGCGCGTGAACTCCGGCAGCGGGTGCGCCGCGAGCCAGCGCGCGAGTGGATACAGCGCGGACGGAAACGCTTCGATATAGCGCGGGCGGTGCGACGCCAGGGCCTCGGCATATGCGGGCATGAAGCGGCGCTCGAGGTGGTCCGAGGAAAGGATCAGCTGCCGCTTGATGGGCTCCAGCATCCAGATGCTGCCGCCGTCGGCGGCCGAGGGCACCGTGCGTCCGCGCAGCGCCAGCATCATGTCTGCGTCGGCCATGCCGAGGCGCCGGCGGAAATCCTGGATATAGGCGAATTCCTTCGGGCGCGAGACGTGCTTCTGCAGGTAGAAGCGCATCGGGTTGCGCGTGGAGCCGCCGGTGAACATCTCCATGCGCGCGCCTGCCGGCATCCGGGTGGAAAGGTAGCGATCCGGATGGCGCTTGATGTCGAGCTTGTCGGTCACGGGCAGCTCGGCCAGGATCGCACGCGCGTCGCGGCCGGCGAGGCCCTTGAAACGCTCGAACGCGGGCACCGTGTCAAGCGCCCAGCGAAGGCTCGCCGCGAGCTTGCGATCCACCGCAGGCGCCACCGCGCCGACATCGGCGGTTCCACCTCCGACTTCGTCGCGATAGCGTCCGTACGCGCTTCCAAGGCGCACGCGCGCGGGCAGCAGCGAATAGGCACGGCCCGCCGAGGCCTTCAGCCAGGAAGGCG
>JBDSRZ010000106.1:0-7226 GCA_039929025.1 Usitatibacter sp.
CGCCGCACTTCCTCGCGCGGCAGCCTGCGCTCCTCGAGTCCGAAAGCCACGTTCCGCGCCACCGTCATGTGCGGCCAGAGGGCGTAGTTCTGGAACACCATGCCGACATTGCGCTTCCACGGCTCGATGCCGGTCACGTCCCGACCGCCGATGAGGAGCGTGCCCGCCTGGTGCTGGTTGAAGCCCGCGATCAGGCGCAGCAGCGTCGACTTTCCCGAGCCCGAGGGCCCGAGGAGGGCGAAGAACTCCCCCGGCTCGACGGTGAGGGTGATGTCGTGCAGGACTTTGGTAGCCCCGTAGGAGAGCTCGATGTTGCGCGCTTCGACTTTGACCTGTTCCATGGCCGACCCCGATCAGATTGGGCCCCGGACCATCGCCGCGGTTGCGGCGTCCGGGGCGACGACGATTTGTTGCCGATGCATCACGCGGTTGCGGCGTCCGGGGCGACGACGATTTGTGGCCGATGCATCAACCGATACGAGGCGAAGGTGCCCAGTCCCACGATCGCCACCGCGATCACGCCAAGCGCCGCGCCCGGCCCGCGGCCCGCGATGCTCTGCATGTAGAGGTAGATTCCGTAGGACATCGGCGCTTGGCTGGCCGACGCCGAGAGCACGATGGTCGCCGAAAGCTCTACCGCCGCCGTGATGAAGCTGGTCACGAACCCGGCGAGGATGCCGCCCGCCATCAGCGGCACCACGATCCGCTGCACGGTGCGAGCCTTGGTCGCGCCCAGGTTCTCGGCGGCCTCCTCGAGGGACACGTGCATCTGCTGCAGCGCCGCCATGCACGAGCGTAGCGCGTACGGAAGCCGCCTCACCGAATATGCCACCATCAGCGCGACCCAGGTGGCGGTGAAGGCGCTGTCGAAGTAAGGAAGCTCGAGGCCGCGAAAGGTGCGCAGATACCCGATGCCGAGCACCACGCCGGGAATCGCGAGCGCGGCCGAGGCGGTCCAGTCGAGCATCTGCCGGCCCGGGAGCCGCGTGCGCAGGATGATGTACGCGATCGCGGTCCCGAGGATCACGTCGATCAGCGCCGCCAGCCCGCAGTAGAGCAACGTGTTGCCGATCATCCGCGGCGATTGCTCGAGGAGCGTCCGGTAGTGCGCGAGGGTGAAGCCCTCGGGCAGCACGCTGAAGCTCCACACCTTGGAGAAAGACATCAGCAGGATGCCGATGTGGGGCGAGAGCACCAGCAGGAGCACGGCTGCGATCCACGAGTAGGCCGCGATCGCCTGGCCGCGGGTGAGGGTGCGCTTCGAAATCGCCGTCCCGCCCCGCTGCAGCGTCGAGTAGTCGCGCCCCTTGAGGATGCGCGCCGACAGCCACAGCGCCGCCACCGAGAACACGATCATGATCACGCTGATCACGTAGCCGATCGGGTCCTCGATGCCCACCGAGGTGATCCGCAGGTACGCCTGGGGCGCGAGCATGTTGGTGGTGCCGAGCACCAGCGGTGTGCCGAGGTCGTCGAACACCTTGACGAACACCAGCGATGCGCCGGCCACGTAGCCCGGCATCGCGAGCGGGAACACGATCCGCCGGAATAGCCGGAAGCCCGAAGCGCCGAGGTTCTGCGCCGACTCCTCCATGGCGCCATCGATGTTCTGCAATGCGACGACGAGGTTCAGAAGGATGAAGGGAAAGTAATGCAGGCTCTCGACGAAGATCACGCCGTTCAGGCCCTCCATGAACGCGATGCGCAGCTCGAACCAGTCGTTCAACAGCAGGTTCACCGAGCCCGAGCGGCCGAAGATGAGCTGCATCGCCACCGCCCCCACGAAGGGCGGCATGATGAGCGGCAGCACGCCGAGCGTCTGGATGATCGCCGCCCCGCGGAAGCGGAAGCGCACCGTGAAGTACGCGAGCGGCACGGCGATGACGGAAGCAAACAGCACCGACATTCCCGCCACGTAGAGGCTGTTCCAGAACGACTCGCGCATCAGCGAGATGCCGAAGAACGACTCGAAGTGGCCGAGGGTGAACCCCCCGGCCCCGGTTGAAAACGCGGTGTAGACGACGCTCGCGACCGGAACCGCGAGGAATGCGACCAGGAAGACCGCGATCGCCAGCGCGACCGCGACGATCATTTCGCGGCGTTAGCCAGCTCGGCGGCGCGCACATAGTTGGCGCGCGCCTTCGAGCTCCACTCCTCCTCGACCTGGGTCTTGCGCTTCACCGCCGCGTCGTCGCCCTTCTTCGCCTTGAAGGTGGCGAGCAGCTCCTTGTCCTGGGCCTTCGCGGCGTCGAGCGGCGGGGTCCACGCGAGCTTTTTCGCTTCCGCGAGCTGTGCGTTGGCGCCGGCGCGGCTGCCGAGCCGCTTGTCGGCGTCGTGGATCGCCTTGCTGGCGGCCTGAAGCTCCTTCAGGCGGAAGGTGATGACCTGGTCGAAGAGCGACGACACCACGTAGTAGCGCGACTCGGAGAGCGCGGAGTCGAAATTCACCTTCGCCTGGATCTTGCCGCTGAACGGATTCGGATAACCCGCCGGCGCCTTGGCGTAAGTCGCCGGCAGGACCGGCAGGCGAGAGATCTTCGGATCGAGCAGCAGCTCCTGGCCCTCCTCCGAAAGAGTGAAGTTCACGAAGCGCTTGCCGGCCTCCGCATTCTTCGCGCCGGCGACGAGGGCAATGTTCGCCGGGACGATCGCGGTCACGCTGGGGTAGGCGAACTCCACCGGGAAGCCCGAGTTCTTCGCCGCCAGGCCGAAGAAGTCGATCACCAGGCCGATTCCGAATTGGCCGTTCTGCACGCCGTCCGGGACGCCGAAGCTGCGCTCGGTGATCGCCGCGCTGTTGCCGGCGATCTGCAGGATCTGGTTCCAGCCCTTGTCCCAGCCTTCGCCCTGCAGGATGGTCTCGAACGTGAGGTGGGTGGTGCCGGAGCGTGACGGCGACGAAGTCGCCACATGGCCGTGATAGATCGGCTTGGTGAGGTCGGCCCACTCCTTCGGAAGCGGCAGCTTGTTCGCCTGCATGTAGCGCGTGTTCCACATGAGGCCGTAGCCGGCGAGTGCCTGGCCGCGATAGAAGCCTTCCGGGTCGTTGATCGGGTAGGAGCCGATCTTGTCGGGTATGCCCCGCGTGGCGACTTCCACCTTCTGCAGCAGCTTCTCACCGGCGAGCACTTCGAACGCATCCGGCGCCGATGCCCAGAAGATCTCCGCGCGGCTGCCCACGGGTTGCTCGCGCACATAGGCGATGCCCGCGGAGGTGCCCTTGTTCAGGATCTCGACCTTGTCCTGGGGGTGCCTCTTCTCGTAGGCCTTCTTGTATGCCTCGGTCAATTCCTTGGGGAAGGATGTGACCACCGTAATGGTATCGGCGAGCGCGGCGCTTGATAGGATGGCCAACGTAGCGCCAGCAACCCAACGTGTCACACCCGCGCAGGCGGGTGCCCAATTCCACCTTGTCGCCCCGGCGTAGGCCGGGGCCCGATTCTTCAGCATCTGAATTCTCCTCTGGATGAACGCATTCTTCCTGTGACGCAGATTATCGCCAATTCCATTCGCGCCGTCATTTTCGATCTCGACGGCACCCTCATGGATACCTCGGACGAGATCGCCGCGGCACTGGAACGGACCTTTGCCGATGTCGAGCTGCCGCGGTTGCCGAAGAAAGCGGTGGAGGCGCTCATCGGGCGCGGCGTTCCCTCGCTCGTGGAACGGGCGCTGCTGCAGGTGGGCGCGGCCGGCCTCGATCTCGGCGCCACCGTCAAGCGCTTCGAGGACCACTACGCCCGCACGGTCGGGACGGCATCGCATTTGTTTCCCGGGGTCCTGGAGGGACTGCAGGGGCTCGCCCGCGCGGAAATGCCGATGGGGGTGGTCACCAACAAGCCGCGCTACTTCACCGAGAAGCTGCTGATGCGGTCGGGCATCGCCGGATTCTTCTCCGCGGTGGTCGCGGGTGACGACGGCGTCCGTCGCAAGCCCCATGGAGACATGTTGCTGGCCGCCTGCGAGAGGATGGGATCGGCCGCGGGCGAAACGTTGATGCTGGGCGATTCCGACAACGACGTCCTCGCGGCGCGCGCCGCGGGATGTCCGGTGTGGTGCGTGCCCTACGGATACAACGAGGGGAGGGCGCCCGAGGCGCTGGCGTGTGACCGGCTCGTGAAAACAGTGGAAGAGGCAGCGCTCCTGGTGCTGGGCCACGCCTGACGTTCCGCATTGCCGGCGCGCGCCGCTTCTTGCGCGCGTCCGGGTACATGCGGTTGTTAGAGTGAGTCAGCTCTCAATGGTGACAATGTGTGCTTGGATCTTGCCGTCGATAGCGCCCCGCCCGAACCGCTTGGTGATAGCCTCTGTCGCGATGTCGGTTGCCTCGGCGAGCCGCGAGGCATCACGGGTCTCGATCTCATTTCTCAGCGGTGTCCCCTGACAGTACGCTATCGCTGGGATCCGAGACGATGTTGCCCGGCTGCGCGCCGCGACCGTGTCAATTCGGGGTGAGGCACTGAATCCACCGTTTGCAAGATCTCGCTCGATGATGCGATGGTCGTGATAACCGTGGGGCGTGCGGGCCATGAAGCGCGGCGGATCCAGGGGGAAGACGGATTCCAGCGCGTTCGTCACGGTGTCCGCGAATTCGTTCTCGGTAATCCGATCCCACACGTTGAAAATGAAAACGCCTCCCGGTCTGAGCACTCGACGCGCCTCCGAAAACCCTTTGGACTTGTCGGGGAAGAACATGACTCCGAACTGGCATACCACCACGTCGAACATTGCATCTTGGAAAGGTAGTTGCATCGCATCTGCTTGACGCCACTCGACAATGCGCTTCGTTCCCACCGTGGCGGCCTGGTCGAGCATCGCCTGATTAAGATCCGTAGCGACGATGGCGGTACTTGGGGGCAGCACCGACGCCAAAGCGCGAGTCACTACACCCGTTCCAGCCGCAATTTCGAGTACATGCGAAAGAGACCTCGAACGCAGCCGATCCGCCAGGTCGGCAGCGTAGGGCTCGAATATCAACGGCACCAGGTGAGTGTCGTAGAGCTTCGGAATTGAGCCAGCGAAGACTTTATCGGTATCGGAATTAGCCATGGTGATTGCCTCTGATTCGCCGCAATTGCGCTCTAGATGAAGCTCGCTTTCGACTACACGCGCTCGATCAGCACCGCGGAGCCCTGGCCCACGCCGATGCACATCGTGCAAAGGGCGTAGCGGCCCTGGGTGCGATGCAGCTGGTACATCGCCGTCGTGACGAGCCGCGCGCCGGACGCGCCGAGCGGATGCCCGAGCGCGATGGCGCCCCCGTTCGGATTCACGTGCGGCGCATCGTCGGCGATGCCCAGGTCGCGCAATACCGCGAGCGCCTGCGCCGCGAATGCCTCGTTCAGCTCGATCACGTCCACCTTCTCGATCGGCACACCGACGCGGCCCAGCAGCTTCTTCACGGCCGGCACCGGTCCCATGCCCATGATGCGCGGCGCGACCCCCCCCGAATTCATGCCCACGATGCGCGCGCGCGGCGTGAGCCCATGTTTCCTGGCCGCCGCCTCGGTTGCGATCACCATCGCGCAGGCGCCGTCGTTCACGCCCGACGCGTTGCCCGCGGTGACGGTTCCGCCTGCCTTCACGATCGGCGTCAACTTCGCCAGCGCTTCGAGCGAGGTGTCGCGCGGGTGCTCGTCCTTCGCGACGACAGTGGAATCGCCTTTTTTCGCCGCTATCGTCACGGTGACGATCTCCTCGGCCAGCGCGCCCGACTGCTGCCCGGCGAGCGCGCGTTGCTGGCTGCGAAGCGCAAAGGCGTCCTGGTCGGCGC
Source organism: Usitatibacter sp. (assembly GCA_039929025.1). Lineage (GTDB taxonomy): Bacteria > Pseudomonadota > Gammaproteobacteria > Burkholderiales > Usitatibacteraceae > Usitatibacter. The sequence goes on from JBDSRZ010000106.1 coordinate 5,774, forward strand.
GCGACACCTTGTACTGGTCCGCGACGTTCTCCGCGGTTTCGGGCATCTGGTCGATGCCGTACTTCGCCTTCATCTTCGGATTCACGAAACGCCAGCCGATCGTCGTGTCATAAACGGCCGGCGTGCGGCCGAATGCCGTCTCGGACTTCGGCATCACGAAAGGCGCGCGCGACATGCTCTCGACGCCGCCTGCGATCGCCATCTCGATCTCTCCGCAGCGAATGGCGCGCGCGACCTGGCCGACCGCCTCCAGGCCGGACGCGCACAACCGGTTCACCGTGACGCCGGGCACCTCCACGGGGAGCCCGGCGAGCAGCAGCGCCATGCGCGCGACGTTGCGGTTGTCCTCGCCGGCCTGATTCACGCAGCCGTAGATCACATCCTCGATCGCACCCCAGTCGACGCTGCGATTGCGCTCCATCAGCGCCGCGATCGGCACGGTGGCGAGGTCGTCGGTGCGGACGGAGGAAAGCGCACCCGCATAGCGCCCGAACGGCGTGCGCACGGCGTCGCAGATGAATGCGTCCATGGAATTCCTTTGCGTCAGGCGGTGCGTGCGCGCGATAGCGGCACGCCGGTTATCCGTTGCAGCATGTCGAAGTCCAGTCCCTCGACCATCTCGACCAGCGCCAGGCCTTGCGGCGTCACGTCGATCACGGCAAGGTCGGTGAAGATGCGCGAGACGCAGCCCACGCCGGTGAGCGGATAGGTGCATCGCGGCACGATCTTGCTCTCTCCGGCCTTGGTCGTGTGCTCCATCATCACGTACACGTTACGCGCGCCGATGGCCAGGTCCATCGCACCGCCCACCGCGGGAATCGCGTCCGGCGCGCCGGTGTGCCAGTTGGCGAGGTCGCCGGTCGCGGAGACCTGGAAGGCACCCAGCACGCAGAAGTCGAGGTGGCCGCCACGCATCATCGCGAACGAATCGGCGTGATGGAAGAACGATGCGCCGGGCAGCACCGTGACCGGCTGCTTGCCCGCGTTGATGACGTCCGGATCCTCCTCACCGGGTTCCGGCGCCGGGCCCATGCCCAGCAGGCCATTCTCGGTGTGCAGGACGATCTCGCGGTCCGGGGGCAGGTGGTTGGCCACCAGCGTGGGAAGCCCGATGCCGAGATTCACGTAGGCTCCCTCGGGAATGTCCCGCGCCACCCGGGCCGCCATCTCGTCGCGCGAATATTTCTTCATCGGTTCCTCAGGCTTCGGCCTGGGCGCGCGCGAGCATGTCGGCCGCTCCCACGGCGACGATGCGCTTCACGAAGATGCCGGGCGTGACGACCGCTTCCGGATCGAGCGCGCCGAGGTGCTCGATTCGCCGCACTTGCGCCACGGTGCAGCGCGCGGCCGAGGCCATGATGGGGCCGAAGTTGCGTGCGGTCTTGCGATAGGTGAGGTTACCCCAGCGGTCGGCGCGCAACGCCTTGATGAGCGCGAAGTCGGCGTGGATCGG
>JBDSRZ010000107.1:0-15589 GCA_039929025.1 Usitatibacter sp.
TCGGTGCCTTGATAGCGTCGGAATGGATTTGGCTGGTTGGCCCAGTCGAGCTGCCCCGGACCCGGCGCGTAGCGGTCGAGACGATGCTTGCTGCGCTCGTGGTAGTCGGAGAGCGTGTAATCGGCCAAAGAGTCGGTGCTCTGAAAGCGCTGCCGCGTTCGGTCAGGCCGCCTGGCGTATGAGAGATTCCGCAGGAATTCCCAAGCCCGCGTGCAGTTTCCACACCATAGCCAAGGTCAGGGGGCGTTTGCGGTTGAGAACCTCGTAGACGCGATTGGCCTTGCCGATGTAGGGCACCAAGTCCTTCGGAGTCAAGCCCCTCTGCTCCATCGCGAACTTGATGGCCTCCACCGGATCGGGAAGATCGAGCGGAAAGTGATGGGCTTCATAGGCTTCGACGAGAGTGACCAGGATATCGAGGCGATCCCCCTCGGGTGACTTGGCTTTGGCGCCCATCAAGGATTCGATTTCCTTCATGGCACCGTGATAATCGCGTCGGGTCTTGACAGGTTTGATTTCCATGGCACGTCCTAGATTTTTTTGCACGTCGATCTCATCGTACTGGGCATGCGTGCCGATGAATCGAACGTAGGCGACACGGTATGGGTAATTGATCCACACGACGATTCGATACTTGTTCCCGCCAATGTTGAACACCACACGGCCGTCTTTGAGGATGCTTGCGGTTCGTATCTCGGCCTTGACGTCGCTGGGCTTGGACCAGTCGGCCTTCAAAGTCTGCCTGTACCAAGCCAGCGCCGGCTCTCTCGCATCCTCGTACTCAGGCGCACTCTCGATGAATCTCTTCAGCGTTCGACGACTGATTACCCGCATTCCTGATGATGGTCCCAAAATGGGACTATGGCAAGTTTGGCGATCATTTCGCCGGCAGATGACCACGCCGACGCGATCAGCCGTCGAGCTGAAAGTCCTTTCGTATTCCGGCGTCCACCAGACCGGCGGGCGCAAACGAGCGAAGCAAGCGCAAGCGGCGCGCAAGACCACCGGCGGTGTAGCGGATCTTCGGTCGAGAGGCGCTGGCGGCCTCCAGCACGACGTCGGCGACCACGCTTGGCTCATCGGCATTCGAGAGGACTGCCTCCAGCTTCCTGCCCATGGCTGCGCGAATCTCGCGGTACTCCTCCAGCTTGGAGTCGGCCTCCACCAGGTTCGCGTCGAACTTGGTCTTCGTGTACGCAGGCTCGACGACCGAAACGCGGATGCCCCTGGTGCGCAGCTCATGGTCGAGCGATTCGGAATAGCCTTCGATCGCGTGCTTGGTCGCGGCATAGAGCGCCATGTACGGCGCGGGCAGGAATCCCAATACGGAGCCGATGTTGACGATGCGGCCACTGCCTTGCCGCCTCATGTGGGGAGTGACGCTGCGGGTCATCCGGACGATCCCGAAGAAATTCGTATCGAAGATCGACCGCGCCTGTTCCATCGAGCTCTCTTCCGCTGCGGCGGGCGCGATGCTGAAGCCGGCGTTGTTCACGAGCAGGTCGATCACGGCACGGGTGGCGCTGAATATGCACAATATTCTGAGCATTTATTTGCTTGACAGCTCAAGTGGGATGCTCATAATATTGGGCATTGCAACTCATAACGCACAATATTATGGGCAAAATCATCACAGTCCCCCAGCCCGTACAGATGCGCACTAGCGAGTTGGGTCACCGCGTGCGCCGCGCGCGCCTTCGCCGCGGGATCGCGTCCGCCGAACTCGCCGCCAAGGCAGGCATCAGCCGGAACACGCTGACCGCGCTCGAAGCCGGCAAGCCGGGGGTGACGCTCGCGACATTTGCCACCGTGCTCTGGGCACTGGGGCTCGACGCGACCTTGGATCCGGCCGCGAATCCGGACTTGGATACCCACGGCAAGACGCTCGAAAGTTCGCGAGCACCCAAGCGTGCCCGGACGAAGGAGACCGGGAAGGGTCGCTATGACTTCTGAAAGGGAGTGCTACGTCCACGTGCAGATCCCGGGCACCCTTCAGATCGTGCCCGCCGCGCTGCTCGTCATCGAGAAACTTCCCGACGGCACCTACGTCAGCCGCTTCCGTTATGGCGACCGCTACCTGGAGCGCCCCGACGCCGTAGTGCTCGACCCGTTCGAGCTGCCGCTGGACAACCGGCAGCGCGAGTTCACGGCTTTCAAGGGCGTGCCAGGCGCCGTGCGCGACGCCTCGCCCGATTTCTGGGGCCGCAAGGTCATCGAGCACCGGATGCACCGCGCCGCCGGCGATCTCGAAGAGATCGACTATATGGTCAACGGGCCCGCCGACGGCGCGGGGTACCTGAGCTTCAGCAGCGAACTGCCACTCAAACTCACCGCGCGCAAGTTCAACCGCACGCACCAGTTGGTCAAGTTGATCCAAGCGGCCGAAGACATAGAGGAAGGCAAGGCCGTGCCGCAGTACCTGCTGGAGGAGCTCGAGCCCGGCACCTCCATGGGCGGCATGCGGCCCAAGGCTACGATCGAGGACGGCGAGCGTCTCTGGATCGGGAAATTCCCCTCGCAAGACGACCCGTTCAGCCTGCAGCGCGTGGAATGCGCAACGCTCGAGCTCGCGCGCCGCGCGGGGATCGACGCCGCGTACGCCAGGATCCAGGTGGTCGGGCCCCACGACGTGCTCATGATCGAGCGCTTCGATCGCGAGTACTCGCCCAAGGGCTACTTCCGCCATGGGATGGTGAGCGCCATGACCATGGTGGGCGCCGATGAGAGCATCTCGAGCCGGCCGCGTTGGTCGTACCTGCTGCTGGCCGATCAGCTCCGCCGGTGGTCGACGAAGCCCGACGCCGATCGCGTGGAGCTCTTCCGGCGGATGGTCTTCAATGCCGCGGTCACCAACGACGACGACCACCCGCGAAACCACGCGGTGCTGCGCACTGCCAAGGGCTGGCAGCTCTCGCCCGCCTACGACATCGTCCCCGCGCGCCGCGTGAGCCTCGAGCACCGTGATCTCGCCCTCGCTGTCGGCGACCACGGCCGCACTGCGAGCATCTTCAACCTGGTCTCGCAGTGCGCCCGCTTCGGTTTGAGCTCGGAGGAGGCCCGGAAGGTGATCGACGCCGTCGTCGTCGTAGTGCGCACCTGGCGCGAGGTTTTCGGGGAGGAAGGTGTGGCGATGAAGGACATCGAGTACATTGCGCCCGCGTTCCTGCCGGAGTGCTTCTTCTGGGAAGAGCGGCCGCAGCCGGTCGAGATCTAGGCGCTCACCAATCGGTCAGCGACGCGGCAGCATACTGAAGTACAAACTCGAGCTCTTGGAGAATGGCTCGGTCTTCGGCAGCCTCGGGCCTATCCACGTAGCTCTCGCCGCACCGAGCCGTCCGGCAGCTTCACCCGCGGCGTGCGAACCTGCAGCTGGCACTCGTGCTGGAAGAAGTTCAGGTGCCGGTACGTCTGGGTGACGGTGTCGTGCACCGGATGCGCGCCCTCCTGCCCGGACACCGCAAAGCGGCTGCCAGCCGTGAAGTCAACCAGCACCTTCAGCACCTTGGCCGCCTCGTCGAACTCCACTGTCTTCACCGACCACGGCGCAGCAATCCCCAACGCCACCTCAAGCAGCCTGGCCGTCATCCCCGTACCTCCTTGCGGTGCTCAACATGACGACAGCTTACCCACTCGAAATTCAAGAGAGGATGAAATGAAAATGCCCGCTTCCGCGGGCATTTTCGTTCAGTGGGCCGCGTTACTTGGGGGGCTTTCCCGGAGGCGTCGGCGGGACCGCGGGGGTGGCCGGCTTCGCGGGGACGGCGGGGCCTCCGGCTGATCCGGGTATTGCAGGCGTAGCCGGGACCGCGGGCGTGGCCCTCGAGAGCGGATTCGTGCCTCCGGCGCGTACCTCCAGCGCGCGGGGATTCAGGTGCTCGAGACCGCGATCCGCGGTGCCGCGTGAGAGCGGATTGCGCTCCGCGGGCGCGGCGACAGCGGCGGTGGCGGCTGCGAACAGCGATGCGACGACAATTCCGGTGAAGCTCTTCATGAATGCTCCTCTTGCGATGACGGGACACGGCCACGCTTCGTAGCCGCACACAAAGCTTCCCTGATCGAAGGGAGCGAGTCAACGTCCGGCTGTCGCCGATCGACGACAGTCGGTGACGGTCGACATCGAGTCGAGAGTGCCGAACGCCACGCTCGCGATCGTCATCGCCTCCAGCATCCAGCGCGACACCACCATGATGCTGGCGGGGGGCGATCTACGGCGTGATGATGTATCTGAGCGGGACCGCGTTCGTCTTCGTCGCGCGCCGCATGCTTCGCCGCAACCTACTAGAGCATCTCGTTGAAGAGGTAATAGAAGTTGTCCTTCATCTTGTGCAGGGCGCCGCGCTTCTCCCACTCCTTCGCGTCCAGTTCCTGGCAGACCTTCGAGTCCTCCTCGAAGAGGTCCTCCAGCTGCTTCGCGAACTCCTTGCCGTGGATGCCGAGGGTGATCTCGTCGTTGATCTCGAACGACCGGTCGTCGAAGTTGGTGCTGCCCACCGCGCTCCAGACGCCATCCACCGTCATCACCTTCTGGTGCAGGAGCGTCGTCGGGAATTCGAAGATGCGCACACCCGCCTTGAGCAGGCGATCGAAGTTCCGGTGCGCGGCGTGCTGGACCATCGGCATGTCCGAGGCCTCGGCCGAAGGCACCATCACGCGCACGTCCACGCCGCGCTTCACCGCGGCGCCCATCGCGTCGATCGCCTCGATCTCCGGCAGGAAGTAGGGGTTCTGGATCCAGAGCCGCTTGGTCGCGGTGCAGATCACCATGTGGTGCAGGATCTTCACCGCCGGGGCGGAGCCCGAGGGACTCATGCTCGCCACGTGCACGCTGAGGTCGCCCTTCGCCTCGGTCTTCGGGAAATAGGCCTCGCCCGCGAAAAGCTCGCCGGTGACCGCTACCCAGTTCTCGCTGAAGGTCGATTGCACCTGGTGTACCGCCGGCCCCTGCAGGCGCACCGAGAGGTCTCGGTAATGGCGCTTGTCGTCACCTTCCCCCATCCATGTATCGACGATGCAATGCCCGCCGACAAAGGCGGTCTTGCCGTCGATCACAAGGATCTTGCGGTGGTCGCGCTGGTTCACTACTCCAATGTAGCGCAGCTTCAGAGGATGAAAGCGGGCGAACTTGACGCCCGCCTTCTGGAGCTTTTTGCAGGCGCTCTCGCCCATGCTGTCGCATCCCTTCGCGTCGACCAGCACGCGAACGATCACGCCGGCGCGCGCGCGCTCGCAGAACGCCTCGACCAGCTTCCCCCCGAGCTTGCCCTGCTTCCACAGGAACGACTCGAAGTGGATCGACTTCTTGGCGCGGGCGATCTCCTTCATCACGATGTCGAAGAAAGCGCCGTTCTTGATGATCTCCGCCGAGTTGCCCTCGACCTCGACGCCGTGGGAGAGCGCTGCGAGGGAGGGCACCAGGGCGTTGATGCCGGCATCGCACTGCACGCGGATGCGCGGGTCGCGGTGGCGCTTGGTCGACCAGAGGACGACGACCAGCATGGCGCAGATCACGAACAGCACCAGGCACATCATCGCGAGGGTCGGGGCGGTGGGAAGCCAGTCCATGGGCTCTAGTCTAACTTGTCGTCTTCGCTCTTGGCCTGAAGGTGGCGATGAGCCCCTCGACCGCCAGCGCGACCACGGCGACCGCGGTGATGCCGATCATCTGGATCACGTCGAACGCGAGATTCTCGCCGAAGCCTGCCGCGATGAGCGTGCGTTAGCGCACCGACGATTCGCCTTGCGGCCCGCATGATCGCCGAGTCCCTAAACGCACCTTGAGGCACACGATGAAAACCAATCGCAGTTGCGCCACCCTCCTCGCGCTCGGCTGTTCCCTGGCCCTGGCCGCGGGTTGCGCCAGCACCCCGGCGCCCACTGAGCAGATGGCGGTGTCGAAGTTGGCGATCGCCACCGCGGTAGCCGCCGGCGGCCCCGAACACGCCGCCGTGGAAATGAAGAGCGCCCAGGACAAGATGGATCGCGCAAACCGCGCGATGGCGAAGGAAGACTACGACGTCGCTCGCACGCTCGCCGAGGAGGCCCAGGCCGACGCGCGCCTCGCCGAGAAGAAGGCGCAGTCCGACAAGGCTCAGAAGGCTGCCGCCGTGATGCGGGACGACAACCGCGTGCTGCGCGAAGAGCTCAATCGCAAGACCCAATAGAACAGATCAAGGAAACGGACCCATGAACAACCATTACGCAATCAAGCCCCTCGCGCTTTTTGTGGCCGCGGTCCTCTCGGGTTGCAGCTCGATGCCGGAGCGCAACTCGATGCTCGAGCAGGCGCGCGCCGATTACGGCGCCGCGCAGGCCAATGCGCAGGTCGTGACGCTGGCCGCCGGGGAGCTGAGGCAAGCAAGCGACTCCCTCGACCGCGCCAACGCCGCCTCCAACAAGGGCGAGAATACCGCCACCGTCGATCACCTCGCCTACATCGCGCGGCAGCAGGTCGGCATCGCCGAGGAGACCGCGCGGCAGAAGAACGCCGAGCTGATGGTGGCTAACGCCGGCGCCGAGCGCGACCGCGTCCGCCTGGACGCGCGCACCCGGGAAGCCGATGCCGCCCAGCGCAGCGCCGATCGCGCGAAACGTGATGCCGAGGCTTCGCAACGCAGCGCGCAAGCCTCCCAGCTGCAGTCGGAAGCCTCGCGCCGCCAGGCCGAATCCGCGCAACGCGATGCAAGGGCTTCGCAGCTTCAGTCGGAAGCTTCGCAGCGCAGCTCCGAGGCGGCGCAGATGCAGTCCGAAGCCTCCCAGCGCATGGCGATGGCCGAGCGTCAGGCCGCGACCGATGCGCAGGTGAGCGCCGCGGCCTCCCGCCAGCGGACGCTGGATGCCGAAGGCCGCGCGCGCCTGCTCGAGGCACAGCTCGCCGACCTGGCTGCGAAGAAGACCGATCGCGGCATGGTGATCACGCTGGGCGACGTGCTCTTCGACACCAACCAGTCGCAGCTGCGCAGCGGTGGGATGCGCAACGTCGGCAAGCTCGCGGACTTCGTCAAGCAGAATCCGGGCCGAATCGTGATGATCGAGGGCTTCACCGACAGCGTCGGCACCGACGGGCGCAACCAGCGGCTCTCCGACGAACGTGCCGGCGCGGTTCGCACCGCACTCCTCAGCATGGGCGTGGGCAGCGAGCGGATGACCTCCCGCGGGTACGGCGAGTCTTTCCCGGTCGCCGGCAACGACACGCCAGCCGGACGGCAACAGAATCGCCGCGTCGAGATCATCGTTTCGGAGGATGGCGGGGTCATCAAGCCGCGCTGATACCTCGCTATACTGGAGTTGTTCGCGAGCCAGTCCCCGGACTGGCTCTTTTTATTGCAGGCCCATGGCACGCATCGAAGAGCTTTCCGTCGAGGACATCCGCAAACGCTACGCCGAGAGCGCCGAGCCGGTTTCCGCCCAGATCCTCAACCGCCTGCGCAAGGACCCCCGCCTGGGAGTGCGCAAGCTGTTGTCCGCGCTTGAAAAACGCCACGAGCGCGAGCAGCGCGAGCGGGTTCGGCTGGACGCCATGCGCCACTTCGAGCTGGTGCTTTGGAAATCCGGCATCCGTGACATCGCCGGCGTGGACGAGGCGGGCGTGGCGCCGCTCGCGGGCCCGGTGGTCGCGGCGGCAGTGATGTTCCCGCCCAACACCGACATCCCCGGCATCGATGACTCGAAGAAGGTCGATCCCCAGACGCGTGCCGAGCTGGCGGTGGAAATCCGCGCCAAGGCTTCGGGCGTGGCGGTCGGCATCGGCAGTGTCGAGGACATCGACCGCATCAACATCTATCACGCGTCGTTACTCGCGATGCAGCGCGCGGTCGAGGGCCTGCCGCGCCCACCACAGCACGTGCTGGTGGATGGGCGCACCGTGCCGGGCATTCCGATGCCGCAGAACGCGTTCAACAAGGGCGACGGCCTCAACTTCAGCATCGCCGCGGCATCGATCATCGCCAAGACCACGCGCGACGCGATGATGGCGGCGCTCGATCGGCAGTACCCGGGTTACGGGTTCGCCACGCACAAGGGGTATCCCACCTCCGAGCACCGCGACGCCTTCATGAAGCTGGGTCCGTGCGCCGTGCACCGCATGTCCTTCCCGGTGATCCACGAGATGCTGGGCGAGTACAGCCCGCATTTCTACGAACTGCGCGCGCAGCTCTATGCCGCTGGGTCGCGTGAGGCGATGCAGGCCTTCGAAGTGGGACTGAAGGGAAAGCTCGGCGGGCTACCCGAGCGGGAGGTGCAGAAGCTGCGCCTCATCGTCACGCGGCGCTGGAAGCTGCTCGCCTAGAACTCGTACTCCGCCTGGAGACGTACGGTGTTGCGGGGCGACCCTTCGCCCACTCCGTGCAGCCATCCATATTCCACCGCGGGCACATGGATGTAGTCGGCGGGGCCGGCGAGGCCGGCGATGGGCAAGCCGAAGGCGAAGGCTGCAAGCAGCCGGATCGATCGATGCATCGGGGTTTCCTAGGTAGCGGGTTGCGAGGGACGGCTGGCCCAGGCCATGCCCGCGGAGATGGCGATCGCCACCACGACGAAGAACGCGACCTGCATTCCCGCGGGTTGCGCGTCGTAGCCGAGGAGGCCCTGCAGCGCCTTGCCCAGGATCGAGGCGTTGGAGATTGCCCATGACGTATCCCACAGGGGCGAGGCGAGGCTGGGCACGATGTCGGCCTGAATGAGGTAGCGTGCCGCCTGCGAGGCCATGCCCGCGGCCAGCAGCAGCACCAGCACCGAGGTGGCGGTGAAAAACCATTTGAGGGGAATGCGCAGCAGCCCGGCGAACAGCAGCCACCCGATCGCGACTCCACCGACGAGCCCGATCGCCCCCCCCAGGGCCATCGCCGCGGTGGATCCATCGCCCGATATCGCGACGCCGTAGAGGAAGAGCACTGTCTCCGAGCCCTCGCGCAGCACCGCGACCGCGATCACCACCATCAACACCGACAGCGCCTTGGCGCCGGCGCGGATATCGCCACCGATCGCCTTGGCCCGGCTCGCGAGCTCGCGGCCGTGGGACGACATCCAGATGTTGTGCCAGGCGAGCATCACGACGGCGATGCCGAGGATCGAGGCGTTGAAGATTTCCTGCCCCATCCCCTGCGCGAGCGACGAGATGGCTTCGGCGCCGCCGGCCACCAGCATCTAGCCGGCGAGGCCCGCGGCGATGCCCGCCACGATCCAGCGCCATCGTCCAGGAATGCCGCGCGTGGCCGCCGCGATGATCCCGACGATGAGCGCGGCCTCGAGGACCTCGCGAAAGACGATGAGAGCGGTGCCCAGCATGGGCCTACTTCGCGACGATCACGCCCTTGGCGGTTTTCTCGTTGAACTCGCCCACGAACTTGTATTCGCCCGGCTTCAGGGGCCCCACGAAGATCGTCGCCTTCGCCTTGCCGGGGATCACCTTCTCGATCTTGAGCGCGTGGCTTTCGAATTCCTCCGGGGTCGCGTCCTTGTTCTCGACCAGGAGCTTCACCTTCTGGCCGGCGGGGATCTCGATCCGGTCGGGGGTGAATTTGTGGTTTTCGATCGAAAGGGCGAACTCGGGTTCCCCGGCGGCGAAAGCGCCGAAGGAGGCGGAAAGGAGCAAGGCGGTGGCGGTGCGAATCATGGGGGTCTCCAGGGTCGGTGACGTAATGATAATGGTTCGCATTAAGTATTGCAACAGTCCACTTGGGATGAGTGACCTACGCAAAGCGTACATTGCGCCATATATTCAACGAGGCGATAATCCGCCGCATTGCGTAGATAGGCCGCGCCCATGTCGCAGCAGGCATTGCTTCGCGAAACAATGGAGAACCTCGACCTTAGCCGCAACGACCTGGCGGAGCGCCTCGGCGTCACGCGGCGGGCACTGGATACCTGGCTCCTCCCCGAGGCCTCGCGCGAGCGGCGCGCAATGCCGGCCGTGGTGGCCCGCCTGATCGAAACGCTCACCGGCACGGCCGGGCCGCGCACGCCGGCAGGCAAGCCCCTCCGCCCGCGCCTCACGCGCCCCGGCAAGCCGCATCTCCTGTCCGTGGACGCCTTCGACCGCGAGCTCGCCGAGGAGTTGATGCGCGTTGCCGAATCCATGGAGCCCATCGCGCGCCGCCACAAGGTGACGCGGGTGCTCGAAGGCGCGGTCCTCGGCAACCTCTTCTTCGAGCCGAGCACGCGCACCCGCGTGAGCTTCGGCGCCGCCTTCTGCCGCCTGGGCGGGTCGGTTTGCGACACCACCGGTTTCACCTTCTCCTCGATGGCCAAGGGCGAGTCGATCCGCGACACCAGCCGCGTGATCAGCGGCTACGTCGATGCGATCGTGGTGCGCCATCCCGAGCAGGGATCGGTCGCGAAGTTCGCGGCGGCCACTCACATCCCGGTGATCAACGGCGGCGACGGCCCGGGCGAGCATCCGACCCAGGCGCTCCTCGACCTCTATACCGTGCGCCAGGAGTTCGCGCGGCTGGGCAAGAAGGTCGATGGCTGCCATGTGGCGCTGGTGGGCGATCTCAAGCACGGCCGCACGGTGCATTCGCTCATCAAGCTGATGACGCTCTACAAGGGCTTGCGTTTTTCGCTGGTGGCGCCCGCATCGCTCGAAATGCCGCGCGAACTGGTCACGCTCGCGCAGGACCGCGGCCATCGGGTCACCGAGAGCACGCAGCTCCACGAGGGAGTCCGGAAACCCGACATCCTCTACGCCACCCGCATCCAGAAGGAACGCATGGGCGCGGAAGGACTGGAGGCGTATCCCGCGAGCTTCCGCATCGATCGCGCGGCGGTGAGGACGCTGTGCGCAAAAGACACGGTCATCCTGCATCCGCTGCCGCGCGACTCCACGCCCGGTGCGAACGATCTTGCGAGCGACCTCGACCGCGATCCGCGCCTCGCCATCTTCCGCCAGACTGACAACGGCATCCCGGTGCGCATGGCGGTGTTCGCCGTCCTCCTCGGGGTAGAGCACCGGGTGACGCGGAGCCTTCGCGACGCGCCCTGGATCTCGCCGGCGCGCATCGGGCCGCACGACGCCGCGTTCGGCTGAGGGCCGTATACTCGGCCTCGACTGCCTGTCCCGGGGAGGGGACTGAGTGTCGAAGCCCGTCGAGGACAAAAGCAGGAACGTAGCCTGCCCCTCATGCGGCGCCCCGGTGCGCTTCCGCGGCGCGACCTCCATCGTGGCCGTCTGCCCTTTCTGCAAGTCCACGCTGGTGCGCGACGGCGTGAAGCTCGAGAACGTCGGAAAACAGGCCGAGCTCCTCGAGGACCAGACCCCGATCCGCATCGGCGCCGATGGCAGGCATCGCGGCGTCGGCTTCAATGTCGTGGGGCGCATCCAGTTCCGCCACGAAGCCGGCCTCTGGAACGAGTGGTACGTCCTCTTCGCCGACGGCAAGAGCGGCTGGCTCTCGGACGCGAGCCGCGAATACACCATTACCTATCCGATCCCGCCGCAGGTGGTGGAACCTTTCGAGTCGTTGAAGGCTGGCGACCCGATCCACATCGTGGGCGACAAGTGGTACTCGGGAAAGTACTCGGTCACCAACCTCGACACCGGAGAGGTGGTCGCCGGTGAGGGCGAGCTGCCGTTCAAGTTCACCTCAGGGTGGAAGGCGAACGTGGCCGACCTGCGCGGCGCCGGCGCGCGCTTCGCCACCGTCGACTACTCCGAGGTCCCGCCGCGCATCTACGTGGGCGAGAAGCTGCCGTTCGACACCTTCGCCTTCTCGGGGCTGCGCGATCCCGAGCGCGTCGGCTTCACCAAGGGCACCGCGCTCGCTTTCAAGTGCGCCGGTTGCGGCGCGCCGATCGAGAAGCACGTCACCACCACCGAGGTGGTCGCCTGTGGCTCGTGCGGCACGGTGACCGACGTGACCGGCACCGTGGGCCGGTTGGTGCAGAAGAACGAGCGCAACGTCGCGGGCTTCGTGCCGATCATTCCCCTGGGCACCGTGGGCCGCTGGAAAAACGTGAAGTACGAGGTGGTGGGCTTCATGCGCCGCGGCGTCACCGTCGACGGCGTGCCCTACCAATGGGGCGAGTACCTGCTGCACAACATCGAGCAGGGCTACGCGTGGATCACGGAGTACAACGGGCACTACAATTTCGTGCGCACCGCGGCGGAGCTCCCCCGTGACGAGGAGGTCCTGGGGCAGCCGCGGGTGAAGTACCTCGGACGCATCTTCAAGCACTACCAGAAGTCGCAGGCCAAGGTCACGTTTCTCACGGGCGAGTTCTACTGGCGCGTACAGCTGGGTGAAACGGTCGATTGCAACGACTACGTCTCCCCGCCGCTCATGGTGTCCAGCGAAGGGACCGGCAAGGAGATCTCCTGGTCGGTAGGCGAGTACGTGGAGCCCTCCGCGATCTTCGCGGCGTTCGCGCTCAAGGCGAAGCCGCGCAAGCCCGTGGGTGTCGCGCCCAACCAGCCGTCGCCCTACACCGGCAAGGTGGGACCCTACTGGCTGGCGTTCATCGCGTTCCTTGCCCTGGGCTTGGTCGCGCAGCTGGTGTTCAGCGCAATGCAGTCTTCTGCCAAGCCGTCGCCGGTTCCTTTTCACCTGGCCGGCGGCGAGACGGTGGCACGCGTAACCAGCGCGCCGTTCAAGATCGGCGGCTTTGGAGCGGCGCCGCTCACGGTGCGGACCGCGACCATCGCCAGCACTGAGTGGGTCTCGGTGGACTTGCAGCTCACCGATGCCGATAGCGGCCGCGCGTACAGCACCCAGCGTAGCCTCGGCAACCACAACATCAGCGGCAACCTGGAGGGAAGCGGTATCGATGTCGGCGAGGTGCCCGGCGTTCCCGCCGGCCGCTATACGCTCGCCATCGAGGCGCGCTCGCCCAAGGCGGTGAACGGCACGGTCGAGGTCTACCGCTCGAGCGTGGGTTGGTCGAACTTCTGGCTGTTCGCGGGCTTCATTGTGCTGTGGCCGACCATCGCGCTCGCGCGCTCCATGGCGTTCGAGAAGAAGCGCTGGCTGGAGAGCGATTACGCGTCCGATTCTTCGGGCGATTCCGATTCAGACTCCGAGCCCGACTCCGACGACTGAGGAGCCCATGTTCCGCGCCTACCTCGCAGCCGCCTTCACCGCCTTCGGCCTCTACAGCGCCGGCCAGTACAAGGGATGGTCGCTGATGCCCTCGGAGGCCCAGGAATTCCAGCGCCAGCGCGCCGAGCAGCAGTCATCCAGCTATGGCCGCGGCTCGAGCGGCGGCAGCGGCAGCAGCTCTTCCGGACACAAGTAGCAGAGCACCCACAAGGAGAAAGTCATGATCGAGTACCTCAAGCCCGCAGCGCTGATCGGATCGGTGATCTATTCGGTGATCGGGGTGGTCCTGGTGATTGTCGCGTTCGTCATCGTCGACAAGATCACCCCTTACGACCTGTGGAAGGAGCTGATCGAGAATCGCAACCAGCCGCTCGCAACGGTGGTGGCTGCGTTCTGCATCGCGATCGCGATCATCGTCGCGGCCTCGATCCACTAGCGTGTCGGGCGAGCAGCCGATCACGCCAGCGGCACCCGCGAGGGCGCGCCCCGTACCAGGGGAGGCACTCACGCGGGCGCTGCTCGCCTCGGTATTCGTCATCGCCGCCTGTGGACTGGTCTATGAGTTGATCGCCGCGGCCGCGTCGACCTACCTCCTCGGCGACACGGTCACCCAGTTCTCGGTGGTGATCGGCGTGTACCTCGCTTCGATGGGCGTGGGCGCGTACCTGTCGAAGCATGTCCACGAGGGCCTGATCGGCCGCTTCATCGACATCGAGCTGATGATCGCGCTCCTCGGCGGCTGCTCGGCGGCGGTGATGTTCCTGTCGTTCGCCTACGCCGGCCCCGGGTTCCGCATCGTGCTCTACGGAATCGTGGTGCTGGTCGGCATCCTGGTCGGCCTCGAGATCCCGCTGGTCATGCGCATCCTCAAGGAGCGTCTCGGATTCAGGGACCTGGTGGCGCAGGTGCTTACGTTCGACTACCTCGGGGCGCTCGGCGTCTCGATCGCATTCCCGCTGCTGCTGGCGCCGCGCCTGGGACTCATCCGGACCGCATTCCTCTTCGGGCTGATGAACGCGCTGGTGGCGATGTGGGCCGCCTGGCTCTTTCGCGGCCGGTTGACGCGCCCGGCGATGGTGGCGCTGCGCTGCGCGGTGGTGATCGCATTCCTCGGCGCGGGCTTCCTCGGCGCCGACGAGCTCACGCGCATGAGCGAGGACAAGCTGTATGCCGACCAGATCGTGCACGCCGAGTCGAGCAAGGCGCAGCGCATCGTCGTCACCCGCTGGCGCGACGACCTGCGTCTCTACCTCAACGGCAACCTGCAGTTCAGTGCGCTCGACGAGTACCGCTACCACGAGTCGATGGTGCACCCGGCTCTGGCCGCCATGCCCCACGCGCGCCGCGCGCTGGTGCTGGGGGGCGGCGACGGCATGGCGGTGCGCGAGATCCTCAAGTACCCGAACATCGAGTCGGTGACGCTGGTGGACCTCGACCCCGCGATCACGCGGCTCTTCTCCGAGGCGCCGCCGCTGCGCAAGTTGAACGGCGACTCCCTCAACTCGCCCAAGGTGAAGGTCATCAACGCCGACGCGTTCATCTGGCTGGAGAGCTCGCGCGACTTCTTCGACTTCGTCGCAATCGATTTCCCCGATCCCAGCAACCATTCGCTGGGCAAGCTCTACACCACGGCGTTCTACAGCTTGCTGAAGCGCCACCTCTCGGCGCGCGGCATGGCGGTGATCCAGGCGACCTCGCCGCTCTTCGCGCGGAGCTCGTTCTGGTGCGTGGTGACGACACTCGAGGACGTGGGCTTCGAGGCCACGCCGTACCACGCCCTGGTTCCCTCGTTCGGCGAATGGGGCTTCATCGTCGCGTCCAACGAGCCGTACGTGGCGCCCGCGAAATATCCCGCCGGCCTGAGGTTCGTGACACCGGAGATGCACCCGGCGCTCTTCACGTTCCCCGGGGACATGGCGCGTGTGCCGACCGAGGTGAACCGGTTGAACAACCAGGCGCTGGTGCGTTACTTCGAGTCCGAGTGGCGCCGCGGCCCGGCGCAGTGACGGGACGCCGCACTTTCATCGGCGCGGGCGCGGCGCTGCTTGCGACTGCGTGCACGCGGGGCGCGCCGCCGGAGCCTTCCGGCGAGATGCTCTCCACCAACTACCGGCTCGGGCACCGCCTGCGCGACGGCGGCCTCGAGGCGCCAGGGGAAAGACGCAGCGCCAAGGTGGTGATCGTCGGCGCGGGGATCGCCGGGCTTTCGGCCGCATGGCGCCTGCGCCGGGCCGGTTTCACCGACTTCGAGATGCTCGAGCTCGAGGATGCGCCTGGCGGCAACGCACGCTGGGGCGAGAACGAGGTCTCGGCCTATCCGTGGGGCGCGCATTACATCCCCCTGCCGACGCGGGAGGCGCGCGCCACGCGGATCCTGCTGGCCGAGCTGGGGGTGCTGCTGGGGGATCCGCACGCCGCGGTGCCACGCTACGAGGAGCGGATGCTGGTGCACGCGCCCCATGAGCGGCTCTACCGCAACGGAACCTGGAGCGACGGCCTGGCGCCGCTCGAGGGCCGCAGCGCCGCGGAAGTCGACGACTGGCACCGCTTCCAGGCAC
>JBDSRZ010000108.1:0-20267 GCA_039929025.1 Usitatibacter sp.
GCGACAACATGCGCGACGTGCTCGGCAAGGTCGCCTCGGGCGAGGTGGTGGCGAAGCTGCTGCGTGGCGAGATCGAGCTGGGCGGCCAGGAGCTCGACGCCACGGTGATGTTCACCGACATCCGCAACTTCACCACCATCTGCGAGTCGCTCTCGCCGCAGGAAAGCCTCAGGCTGCTGAACGAGTTCCTCACCGAAATCAGCGCCGTAGTGGAGGCGCACGACGGCGTGGTGGACAAATTCCTCGGTGACGGCGTGATGGCGATCTTCGGCGCGCCGGTGACGCGCGTGGACGACGCGCAGCGCGCGGTCGTGGCCGCGCTCGAGATCGCCGAGCGGATCGCGCTCTTGCGGGCGCAGCTTGCGGCGCGTGGGCTGCCGAACCCAGACGTAGGCGTGGGCCTCAACACCGCCCGGGTGGTGGGCGGCAATGTGGGCTCGGCCTCACGCCTCAACTACACCGTGCTCGGCGACGGCGTGAACCTCGCGGCGCGCCTCGAAGGGCTCACCAAGCGCTATCAGGTGCCGATCGTGTGCGGCAACCGCACGCCCCAGAGCGTCACCGGCATCGTCTTCCGCGAACTCGACAAGGTGCGTGTGCGCGGCCGAACGGTCGCGGAGCGCATCTTCGAGCCCCTCGGGCGCGAGGGCAACGTGGCGCCGCGGGAGCTCGAGAACCTCGCGCGCTGGGAGGCGGCGCTCGCGGGCTTTCGGGCGCGCCGATGGGAGGAGGCGCGGGCGCTGCTGCAAGCGCTCGCCAACGAGCATGGCTACGGCCGGCTGGTAGCGATCTATCAGGGGTACATCCGCGACCTGGAAGCGAGCCCACCCGGAGACGACTGGGATGCCGCTTTCACACTCTACGAGAAGTAGGCGGGCGCGGCGGGGACTCAGGATCCCGCTTTTTTCTTCTTCGCGGCGGATCGCGGTTCCTTCGCGGCCTTGCCGGCGTTCTCCATCGCGTCCATGCCGGCCTGCGCCATCATGTTCCACGCCCACATCGCGGGATTCGGCGCCTCGCCCGCATCCCCCGCATCGAGCGCGGAGCGCGCCTTCTCGCCGCCCTTCAGCATCCCCTTCTGGAACTCGAGGGACTTGATCGACAGCTGCAGCATGTTGAGGTTGGCCTTGAGCCAGTGCTCCACCACCTCGAGCTCGGAGATCTTCTTGTCGATCTCCTTCGGGTCGAGCACCGGGAACATGAGGCTCTGCAGGGGATAGGCCCCGGGGTTCACCATCTTCTGCCAGAAATCGAACATTTCCTGCGGCGTGACGGGCTTGGGCATGGCCACTTCCTTACGAATGCGAGGCGATGAACTCCCGGATGCGCGGATAGATCATCTCGCGGTATTTGCGGCCGCTGAAGATGCCGTAGTGGCCGACGCCCTTGGCGAGGAAGTGTTGCTTGCGCCGCTCGGGAATCGACTTGCACAGCGACTGCGCCGCCTCGGTCTGGCCGTTGCCTGAGATGTCGTCCAGCTCGCCCTCGATGGTGAAGAGCGCCGCCTGCCTGATCGCCTCGGGGCGCACGCGCTTGCCGGAAACGGTGAGCTCACCCTTGGCGATGGCGTGCTTCTGGAACACGCGCTCGACGGTCTCGAGGTAGTACTCCGCCGGCAGGTCCATCACCGCGTTGTATTCGTCGTAGAAGCGGCGATGCGCATCCGCGCTCTCGCCGTCTCCCTCGACCAGGTGCTGGTAGTACTGCACGTGCGACTCCATGTGGCGATCGGGGTTCATCGCCACGAAGCCCGCGAACTGCATGAAGCCGGGATAGACGCGGCGCATGAAGCCGGGGTAGCGCATCGGCACGCGCTGGATCACCTTCGCCTCGAACCACGAGAGCGGGCGGTGCATCGCGAAGTTGTTGACCGCCGTGGGGCTGCGGCGCGAATCGATCGGCCCGCCCATCATGGTGAGGGTCCGAGGGATCGTCTCGCCCTCCGCCGCCATCAGCGACACGCCGGCAAGCACCGGGACTGTCGGCTGGCAGACCGAAATCGCGTGCACCTCGGGGCCGAGGTGGGCGATGAACTCGCGCACGTAGGCGACGTAATCGTCGAAGTGGAACGGGCCCACCGAGATCGAGATCTCCTTGGCGTCGATCCAGTCGGTGATCCAGACGTCGTGGTCCGGGAGCATCGTTTTCACCGTATCGCGCAGCAGAGTGGAGAAGTGGCCCGAGAGCGGCGCGAACAGCAGCACGCGCGGCTGGGCGGACGCGCCCACCTTCTCGAAGTGCAGCAGGCGGCAGAAGGGCTTTTCGAGCGAAGCGACCTCGCGCACCGCGTAGTCGCGACCGTTGCTCTGCACCTTCGCGATGCCGAACGGCGGCCGCTCGTAACGCTGGGTGAGCCGCGTCATCAGGTCGAAGGCGGCGGCCACGTTGCGGCTGCCGGGAAGGGTGGAAAGGGGGCTGCCGGGATGTCCGTACAGCTCGTTGGCCGCCTGGGCAAAGAGCCGCCATGGCTCCATCGCCGTACGCTGCCAGTCGTAGATCTGGTACAGCATCGCTTCCAGGGCGCGCCTCTGTCCGTTGTTGCGTCGCGTCAGAGTTTACTGGTTTCCGTCACGGACAGTGTTGATGCGCCGCAAGAAGCCGGTGCGGTGAACACGGGCTCATCTGACTAGCTCTGATAAGCTCGAAGGCCCCCACGAGCCACTTCCGCGATGCCCCAGGACCAGAGGGCGGCGAACGAGCCGCTGCAGCCGCTTTTTCCCCCGATCGAGCCGTTTGCCTCGGGAATGCTCGAGCTGGAGTCGCCTCACCGGATGTATTTCGAGCAGTCGGGCAACCCGCGCGGCGCGCCGGTGGTATTCCTGCATGGCGGCCCGGGCGCGGGCTCGAGCCCGGTGCATCGCCAGTTCTTCGATCCCGAGTTCTACCGCATCGTGGTGTTCGACCAGCGCGGCGCCGGGCGCTCGCTGCCGCTCGGGGGCCTCGACAACAACACCACGCCCGCCCTAATAGGCGACCTCGAGCGGCTGCGCACCCACCTCGGCATCGATCGCTGGCTGGTCTTCGGCGGCTCGTGGGGCTCCACCCTCGCCCTCGCCTACGCGGAGCATCATCCCGAGCGCTGCGCCGGCCTGGTGCTGCGCGGCATATTCCTCTGCCGGCCGAGCGAGATCGAATGGTTCCTCTACGGCCTGCGGGCGATCTTCCCCGAAACCTGGCGCACCTTCGCGCACTACATTCCCGAGGCCGAGCGCGACGATCTGCTGAGCGCATATCACGCACGCCTCACCCATCCCGATGCGGCCATCCACATGCCGGCGGCGCGGTCCTGGAGCGTCTACGAGGGTTCCTGCTCGACGCTGCTGCCCAATCCGGGACTGGTGGCGGACTTCGCCTCCGACCGAGTGGCGCTCGGCCTCGCGCGCATCGAGGCACACTACTTCCGCCACGGGATCTTCCTTCCGGATGACTTCCTGCTCGACAACATCGCGCGCGTGAAGGACATTCCGGGAGTGATCGTGCAGGGGCGCTACGACATCGTTTGCCCGCCCGTTTCGGCTGACGACCTGCACCGCGCGTGGCCGGAGGCGCATTACACGGTGGTCGCCGATGCCGGCCACTCGGCGTTCGAGCCGGGCATCCGCTCCGGCCTGGTGGCGGCCACGCAGTCGCTCAAGGCGCGCTTCTCGGCGGGGTGATGGGCCGCTTCGGGAGTGGGCCTCGGTCTGCATATCGCGCGCGCCATCGTCGAGCTACACGGCGGGCGGATCTCGGTTCGCTCCGACCCCGGCATGGGCACGACCTTCGCGTTCGACCTGCCGTGCGGGCAAAGCCCTATGACGGCGCGGTGAGCTTGCCGATGTCCTTCATGTAGCTGCGAATGCGCCCCTGCAGGTGCGCTCTCTGCTCGGGCGAGAGCGTGGCGCTCACCCTCGACAGCAACTCGAAGAAGCGTTGGTCCCGGTCGGCGAGCTTCTTCAGGTATTCCGGACGCCGCCACGAGTCGGTGTTTACCATCAGCTTGCGCAGTCCCGCGATCATCTGCTCGCGCGTGGGCTTCGAACGGATGAGTGCAATCGTCTCTGCATGGCGCACCTTGCGGTCGGCGAGGCGCTCCTCGACCAGGTCGGGAATGGCGACGTAGTGGCGTTCGACGATGTCGCGCTGCGCCTCGCTCACCGAGCCCAGCCAGCTATCCAGGTGTCCGACGAATTGCTTCACGCGGCGCGCGCGGCGCTGCTCGGGCGTTCCCTTGAGCGACTCTTTCACGAACTTTCGGTTGTCGTCGGCGAACTTTTCCTCCATCTGCGCGATCTGGGCGGCATCGAGCCTCAGCAGGAAATCCGCGGCAGTGGGCAGGACCTGTTCGATAGTCGCGTGGTAGTGCTTGCGCAGGTCGCCAAACGCGAGGGCGACCTCGGCCACGGTGAAGGGCTCGGCGGTTTCGAGGAGCACCTTGTCGAGGAAGCGGCGGTATTCGGGCAACTCGTGGGAACGGTGCCAGTCCATGATGCGCGCCACGCGGTCGCGCATCCATTCCTTCTGGTCGCCCGACATGTCCACATAGCCGTCGACCATCCATGTCAGCATCGGCGGCAACTGCCCATAGGCAACTGCCGCGTTCGAGTACGCCAGCTGCGTGAGGACCCCGCAGGCCGAAAGCAGCACGGCTGCGACGACTAGGAGGGCGTTGCGTACGCTACGGATGATCACCAGGAATCGCCTTGCGTCGCGGAAGATCTGGCCCGTCGGGCCGTTCGAGGTCAGGAGCGCCAGCCAGACCGCGGTGTCGGCGCATTCGACGACGACGACGCGAGGCGCCGTCCGGCCCTCCCATATCCGTTTTGACCTCCCCCGGGCTCATGGAGTTCACCAGGATGCGGCCGCCGGTGACGATCGCGAATCTGCGAGACGCCATGTCCCTCCTCTGCCCGCGGTCGTGAGGGCCGTTCTGAGTATCATGATGGGCATGCCAAAGCTCCTTCGCGCCGTGCGCCTCGACGACTCCGACGAACACGTGTTCCGTGAATGCGGCGCCGCACGCGACGGCGAGTGGTTGGTGACCGGCGGCTACGCCGTTTGCGATTTCGACACCGCGCCGCGCTGCGATCCCGCGTGCCATTGCGAGTCCTCGTTCGTGGCACTCGCTTCGAAGAGCCGGTGCTCCATCGCAGAAGTCGCCGAGGCGAGCGACGAGGAAGTGGCGGATCAGGTGGATGCGCTCGCCTGGCACCTGGTGCGGGCCTGGAGCGCGCCCTCCTACGAGGCGGCCCGGGCGGTCGCCGAGGAGGAGCTCGCCCACACCGCCGAGGTCTGCGAAACGCTCGCGCCCGACGTCTGGATCACCGTGAGGCGCCGCCGTGCTCCCGACGGGGACCTGAAGGAACAGTATTCGGTCTACGATCGCCTGATGATCGGCTCGCACACGCTATGAGCACGCCCGGCAACGACGCCCAGCGGGATCTCGAGCGCCGGGCGCTGCGCAACGTGCGCCGGCTGGTGGACAAGATCGAGAACACCGACGAGGCCGACGCGCAGACCCAGAAGCGGCTGCTGGCCGCGATCGTCATCGGCGCGCTTCTGGTCGCGGCCGCCATCGCAGCGGCGGTGGTCTTCACCCGCGAGCGCCACCCGCCGGTGGTGATCGACCCTTCCAGGCTTCCGCCGGTGCAGGCGGGGCCCCGGCGATGATGCTGCGGATCTGGGGCCGCGTTTCCTCGGTCAACGTGCAGAAGGTGGTGTGGTGCGCCGACGAGATCGGGCTCGCCTACGAGCGGATCGACGTGGGCGGCAGGTTCGGCGGCAACGACACCCCGGAATACCTGGTGATGAACCCCAATGGGCTGGTTCCGGTGATCGACGACGAGGGCTTC
Source organism: Usitatibacter sp. (assembly GCA_039929025.1). GTDB lineage: Bacteria > Pseudomonadota > Gammaproteobacteria > Burkholderiales > Usitatibacteraceae > Usitatibacter. The sequence continues at coordinate 5,832 of JBDSRZ010000108.1, forward strand.
GTCCTCTCCGAGTCCAACGCGATCGTGCGATACCTCGCAGCGAAGCATTCGCCCGATGGGCTCTGGCCGGACGACCTGCGGCGGCGCGCCGACGTGGACCGCTGGATGGAGTGGCAGTCGACGGCCTACACCCCGGCGATGTGGGCGGCATTCTGGCAGCTCGTCCGCACGCCCGAAGACAGGCGCGACACGAAGGCGATCGAGAGCTCGATCGCAAAGACCGACAAGCTCTCGGCGGTCCTCGACGCGCAGCTCGCCTCGCGGCGCTTCCTGTGCGGCGAGGCGTTCACCGCCGCGGACATCGTGGTCGGCTGCGCGGCGCATCGCTGGCTCAGCCTGCCGGTCGAGCGCTCCCCGCGTCCCCATCTGGAGCGCTGGTACGCCGACCTCAAGTCGCGGCCGGGCTCCCGCGAGGTGACTTCGCAGGCGCTTTCCTGACGGCGCTGCGAGCCCCCAATCGTTCGTTCACCCAGGCGCGCACGCCGCCATCGAGGGCGTAGGTGGCGGCGATGAAGGCGATCGCGAACAGCACGAGCGCCGCCAGCGTTTCCCCCGAGAGGCGACTGAAGACGCCTTCGAGGTAGCCGATCGCGGCGAGCGTGCCGAAGAAGCCCGCGGCGAGGGCCACGACGCGTCCGGTGTTCTCTGCGGGGGTGCGTTTCATTTCGAGCCTCGCTGGTCTACAGGACAGGTGCGGGGGGTGCGAATGGGGTGGCCACGCGCGGGCGGCGGCGCGCGCACGTTCGCTACGATATTCACCCGCCACCAGGTGAGGCCGATGCTTCTACGAACGTTCGTGCTATTTATGCGTAAAGTCGTGGCGGACATGTCACCTCTCACGGATTTACCTCGGGGCGTGGTTTTGGATCAGGCGGTCGAAAGCGACGCGCGCGCGGCGGCTCGCCTCGGATGTGCCGAGGAGTTGCTCGCTGCGATAGAACACCAGCACGATTCCCACGAGGTCGAAGGCGACCTGGCCTGGATCGGTCTGCGGGTCGAGCTCCCTTGTGTCGATCGCGAGCTGCACAGCGCGCGTGAGCCCCGTGTCGAGGCTCTTCTGCCGGGCCACGATCGCGTCGCGCATCGGACCAGGCTGGTGCTGGTACTCGCGCAGCGCCGCGTCGATGGGGCAGCCGCCGGGGAGGTTCGCGCGATGCGGCCAGGAGATCCAGTTGTCGAAGATCGCGCGCAGGCGGCGCACACCGCGCGGCACCTTGATTGCCGGGACGAACACGCCCTCGGTGAACCGGCGCGCTGCCTCATCCAACGCCGCGATCTGCAGGTCGAGCTTGGAGCCGAAGTGTGCGAAGAGGCCGCTCTTCGACATCCCGGTCTTCTCCGCCAAGGTGCCTATGGTGAGCGATTCGAAGCCGCCTGCGCTCGCCTGCTCCACGGCGGTGGCAAGGATTTGGGAGCGAGTGTCCTCTCCCTTGGTGGTGGTAGCGGCTTTGGCGGCGGCTGACATGGGCACATAATAGAACGATCGTTCGTTCTTGTCAACCCCGCGCCAAGATCCTCTGGAACGTCACCAGCATTCCGGCAGTGGCGCCCCAGATGAAGCGTTGGCCATAGGGCATCGCCCAATATCTGCGCATCCTGCCCTTGTAGAACGCGCTTTCGTAGCGGTGGTTGTGCGGGTCGAGCAAAAAAGCGAGTGGCACCTCGAACACCTCGGCCACCTCGTGGGGATCGGGGCGGAAACTCATCGGCGGTTCAGCCCAACCGACGACGGGCGTCACGGCGAAGCCGGTGGAGGTGCGGTATTCCGGCAATCGCCCGAGGAGCTTGACGCGGTGGTCCTCGAGGCCGACTTCCTCGCGTGCTTCGCGAAGCGCCGTGCGTTCCGGCGTGCAGTCGTCTTCATCGCAGCGGCCACCGGGAAAGCTGATCTGGCCGGCGTGGTCGGCAAGGTGCGCGGTGCGCTGCGTGAACACGACGGTGGGCTCGAAGTGATTGACCACCAGCAGCAGGACCGCGGCGGGGCGCAACGCGGCGGACAATTCGCCCTGCTGGCGTTCGAGGTCGTCGGCAGTGAAGAGCTGGTCGAGCGGCGGATGCGAGGCGAGGCGTCGGGCGATCTCGCTCGCGCCCGGCAGCGCGCGACTTGGGACGGTCCCTCCTGCTTGCATCGGCCAAAGTATAGGGAAGGATATGATTCGACGGCGATGATTCTGTACGACTATTTCCGCTCTTCGGCCGCGTATCGGGTGCGCATTGCGCTCCATCTGAAGTGCCTCGAGGCCGAAAGGCGCTTTATCCACCTGCGCCGCGGCGAGCAGCGGGCGCCCGCCTATCTCGAGATGAATCCCCAAGGCCTGGTGCCGCTGCTGGTGGTGGGTCCGGAGCGCATTGCACAGTCGCTCGCGATCATCGAGTACCTCGACGAGAAGCACCCGCTGCCGCCGCTCCTGCCCCCGGGGCTTGAGGACCGCGCCTTCGTGCGCTCGATCGCGCAGGCGATCGCCTGCGACATCCATCCCCTCAACAACCTTCGCGTGCTTCAGTACCTCGGACGCAGCCTCGCGATCGAGGAGCCGAGGCGCGACGAATGGTACCGCCACTGGGTCGAGCAAGGCTTCCGCGCGATCGAGGCGCGACTTGGCGAGCGCGCGACCGGCCGCTACTGCCTGGGGGACGCGCCCACCCTCGCCGACATCTGCCTCGTGCCCCAGGTCGCCAACGCCAACCGCCTCAAGGTCGACATGGCGTCCTACCCCCGCATCGGCGCGATCAACACCACCTGCCTCGCGCACCCCGCCTTCGCGGCGGCCCGCCCCGACCGCCAGCCCGACGCCGAGTAGGCGCGCCTTTCCGCTATGCGGAAAATTGGTGTCGGAGTCGATTTATGGAACCTTTGGGGCTTCCCGGCGCAATAGGGATAGATCCGCGACCCATGGCGATGCCACCCCAAGATCCCCAAGCCGAATACGCCCTCCTCGCCCGCATGAAGCAGGGAGACGAGGAGGCATTCGCGGCGCTCTACCGGCGGCACAAGGAATCGGTCTACCGGTTTGCGCTGCTCTATTGCGGGTCGCCTGCCGCGGCATCGGACGTGGCCCAGGACACGTTCCTGCACTTCATCACCCAGCCGGGCCAGTTCGACGCGACGCGCGGCAGCGTGGGCGCGTGGCTTTGCGGCATCGCGCGCAACCTGGCGCGCAAGCACTGCAACCATCGCGAGGATGCGACCGACCCGCATGACCTGCAGGACGATCGCTCGCTCGCCGAGGCCCAAGTCGAGCGCGACGCGCCGCTCGAACGGCTGCTGCGCGCAGAGGCGGCCGAGGAAGTGCGCCAGGCGGTGGCCGCGATCGCCCCGCACTATCGCGATGTACTCATCCTTTGCGAGCTTTCCGACCTGTCCTATGCCGAGGCCGCCCAGGTCTGCGGCATCGACATCGGCACCGTGCGCTCACGCTTGTCCCGCGCGCGCGCCCAGCTCGCGCAACGCCTGGCCCACTACGCGCACGAAGAACGCGGCGTGGCCAAGGAGGCCTCACGATGAAAGACACCGACTCGCTCCTCGATCCCACCGGTGAAGCCGCGCTCGACACGCGCCTGCGCGAGCTGCGCTTCGCGATGGACGGCATCGCGGCGCCGGGCGCACTCGAGGGCCCGCTGCTCGCCAAGTTCCGTCGCAGCAGCCGTGCGCCGCGGCCCAGCCTCTGGTGGGTCCCGCCGCTGGCACTCGCCGCCACCATCGCGCTGGTGAGCTGGGTGATCCGCGGCCCATTGCCCTCGATAGACGCCGCGGTTCAGGCGCAGGCCCTCGCCAACAATCCTTCCGACGACGCGCCGTTCCTGGCGCTGCGCCCGCTGGAGCGCATCGCGCTCGAACCCGGCACCACGGTCGTCGCCACTGAATTTCCGCGCGCACTGCTCGCAGACTGGGGACTGCCCGTATCTCCCGATCGGGCGGGTGAGCCGGTGCGCGCGGAAATGCTCTATTCCGCGGACGGCGAGGCCCTCGCCGTCCGCCTGATCAACTGACCCAGGACCCAAGGAAAACAACATGAAGCGCACGCTCATCGCATCGATCGTCGCCGCGGCTTTCGCGGCCCCCGCCATGGCGCAGGACGCGCCGGTGGTCATCATGCATAAACACCTCGTCGCCGCCGATGCGCCGCGTGCGGACGCCGATGCCTGGCAGCGCTGGGCCGACGACTTCTCCCACGAGATGCGCACGTCGATGGGAACCCTGTTCGCGCCGCGCATGAGCCCGGCGAAGGTGGTGAAGGGCGCGCCCTACACCGCGGAGATGATCACCGAGTCCACGCAGTCGCTCGCCGACGGCAACACCATCACGCGCAGGAAGACCGGGCTCGTGTTCCGCGACGGCGAGGGGCGCACGCGCCAGGAGACCAGCGCCGACGGCAAGGCCGCGTCGATCTTCATCACCGATCCGGTCGAAGGCAAGCACTACGTGCTCACGCCGGGCTCGAAGAGGGCGATCTCGATCCCGCGCGTCGCGACCTCCGAGGGCAAGCACAGCAACAAGCAGGTGGTTCGCGTCGAGGGGACCGAGGTGCGGGTCGAGGACGGCAAGGTGTACCTCGACGGCAAGGAGTTCGGTGGGCCCGGTGACCTCGAGATCACCAGCAAGAGCGGCAAGAAGATCGTCGTCGCCGGCGGCAAGGTGACAATCGACGGCATCGACGGCGGCGAGCTGGGCCGCTCCGGCGGCCCCGGCCGCAAAGTGGTCGTGAATCGCTTCGACGGCCCCGACGGCAGCCACCGTGAGGAGGTGCGCGTGCACGTGGTCCGCGGCGACGAGAAACTGGCTCCCCGCCCGCCCACCCCTCCCCTGCCCCCGACCGCTCCGGGCGCCATCGCGCCGCTCCCGCCCATGCCGCCGTTGCCTGGCATCCAGACGATGCGCTTCGAGAGCACCGCGCGGCTCGGCAAGGGCACCACCACCAGCCTGGGCAGCCGGGATTTCGATGGCGTGAAGGCGGACGGCAAATCGACGCTGTGGACGATCCCCGCGGGCGAGATCGGCAACAAGAACCCGATCAACATCACCTCCGAGTCGTGGTATTCGCCCGAGCTCAAGGTGACGGTGCAGTCGCGCTACAGCGACCCGCGTACCGGCGAGACCGTCTATCGCCTCGCCAACATCCGCCGCGTCGAGCCCGCCGCCGACCTCTTCCAGGTCCCCGAGGAGCACAAGTCGAAGACGCGCGCCAGGGGCTGAAGCAGTTTCGTCTTGCGTAGGCGCGCGGCAAGTCGGGGCGCGCGCCTATAATCGGCCCTTTCCTCGTAAAGGGCCTTTATTCATGGGCAAGGGCGACAAACGGTCATTCAAGGGCAAGGTCTTCAAGGGCAGCTTCGGCAAGACGCGGCCCCGTCACCAGAAGAAGGCGGCTGCGGCGCCAGCCACGCAGCAGAAGAAGAAATAACTCTTTAGTTAGAAGCCCGATCCCGGCTGCTTGAGGAACTCCACCTCTTCCGGGGTCGAGGCGCGGGCGAGGGCGGCGTTGCGATGCGGGAAGCGGCCGAAACGCGCGACGATATCGCGATGCTTCACCGCCCACTCCGATATGCTGCGGGTGTCCTCGAACGCATCGAGGGAGCGCATCAGCTCCACGCCCACTTCCTGGTCCCTGATCTGCTCGCTATGCTCGTACGGCAGGTAGAGAAACTGGCGCTGCACCGGCAATAGCCCGGCATCGTCGCGGCGCGCGAGCGCCTGGCGAGCGCACTCGAGGGCAAGCTCATCCTGGGCGAAGGCGCGACGATCGCCCCGGTACAGGTTGCGCGAGAACTGGTCGAGGACGACCACCAGGGCGAGCATCGGCTCAGGCGAGGCGCGCCACGCCTGCAGCTCGCGCCGCGCCGCCGCCGAGTGCAGCTCGCCAAAGCGCTCGCGGATCTCGGCATCGAACGCCGCATCCTTTTGGAACCACTCCGCCCGCGCCTTCCCCGCTTCCGGCCCGAACCAGAAATCCAGCACCTCCCGGAAATTCGACTCCGACACCATTTTTACAAATTCCACTCCGACACCATTTTTTCGGGGCGCTCCCGGAGGGAGCGGCGGCTCAAAGTCGACTCCGACACCCTTTTCAGGAAATCGACTCCGACACCATTTTTCACGGGCAGTCGCGGTGAGCGCAGCGGTTGACCTCGACGGACACGTGGGCGAGGGCGGCGATCCCGGCCAGGCGTGCACGGTAGGCGGCGGGGGTGAGCGGCTCGTGGGCGACCACGGTGACCACCGCGGCGTAGCTGGCGCGGCCGACGCGCCAGACGTGGAGGTCGGCGATCTCGGCATCGCCGTCGGTCTGGATGGCGTCGCGCACCTGGCGCACGACCGGGGCGTCCATCTCGCGATCGAGGAGAACGCGCGCCGACTGGGCGATGAGGGACTTGCCCCACCAGACGATGACCACCGCGCCGACGATGCCCATCGCCGGATCGAGCCACGCCCAGCCGCCCCAGAGCCCGGCGGCAAGCGCAACGATCGCGAGCACCGAAGTGAGCGCGTCGGTGATCACGTGGACGTAGGCCGAGCGCAGGTTCAGGTCGTGGTGCCCGCCACTCCCGGCAGCAGGGGCGTCCAGCGGGTCATGAGCGTGGCGATCATGGGCCTGGCGATCATGGTCGTGGTGATCATCGGCGTGGTGATCATGGTCGCGATGATCGTGGCCCGCGTCGCCATGCCCACCATGGTCGTGCCCGTGCGACGAGCTCCCATGCAGTACCCACGCCGAGAGCAGGTTCACCGCGAGCCCGACGCCGGCGACTACCAGCGCCACCTCGAACTGGATCTTTTCGGGATTGGCGAGGCGCTGCAGCGATTCCACCACCATCGCGAGCGCCACCACCATCAGCAGCAGCGCGCTGGTGAAGGCACCCAGCACCTCGATCTTCCAGGTGCCGAAGGCGAAGCGCTCGTCGCGCGACCAGCGGCGCGCGAGCCAGTAGGCCATGCCCGCGACCGACAGCGCCACGACATGGGTGGCCATGTGCCAGCCGTCGGCCAGCAGCGCCATCGAGTGCGTGAGCCATCCGGCCACGATCTCCGCCACCATCGTGACGGCGGTGAGCGCGACCACGATCCACGTGCGCCGCTCGCCGGCTCGGTTGCCCGCGTCGAACGCGTGCTCGTGCTGCCAGCGGGAAAGGTCGTGGATCATTGGTAGATCCTTACTGTACTTCGGACATGGAAGCTCCGAAGCCTCGGTCAAGACCCCCTTTCAAACCGTGCGTGCGGGTTTCCCGCACACGGCTTACCGGAGCAGTCTCAGGGCGAGGCGTTGTGCTGCGTCCCGGGTAGCGGATGGTGCCGCGCAAGCGATGCAGCCCTTGCTCATGGAAGAAGTCGGAGTTCCAGCGAGTGATTTGGCAAGGCCTGAGATTGCGACCCTGCCGCTTGCGCAGTAAACCGCGTAAGCGGTCCACCACGTAGTCGTCGACCTGCTGGAACTTCCGCGCCGAGTTGCCGGTGGCGAAGTAGTTGCCCCAGCCGCGCAGGATAGGATTCAGGTCGTGGATGAGTACCCGCACGTCCTTGATTCCGCTCCGGTTGCGGCCAGTCAATGCCTTCACCCGCTCGCGCACTCGTTGCATGCTGCGTGGCGATGGCCAGCGCTGGAGGTAATAGCGGCAAACGCCGCGCTCCAGCAGTCGCCCCGACACGCGCTTGTGCAGGTGGCAGCCCAGGAAGTCGAAGCCTTCACGGCCCTCGGTGAGGTCCACGCGCCGCGTCTTCTCAGGATGAAGCTGGAGCTTGAGCCGGTCGAGGATGATCCCCACCCTGCGCTCGGCCTCCTCGCACTTGGCCTTCGTCGCGCACATCACGACAAAGTCATCGGCATATCTAACCAATGTGCCCAGATGGCCACACTGGCGCGACCACACCGCGTCGAGGTAATGCAGGTAGATGTTGGACAGCAATGGTGAGATCACGCCTCCTTGTGGCGTTCCCGCCACGATGCGCGTCTCGATGCCCTCTTCCATCACGCCCGCCTCCAGCCACTGCCGCAACAGCTTGAGGACCCGCCGGTCGCTTACGCGCCGTTCCACCCGCGCCATCAGCAGCCCATGATCGATGCTGCCGAAGTAGTCACGGATGTCCGCGTCGAGCACATGGTTGCCTCCGCGCGCACCTTGCGCGCGCAGCGCTTCCAATGCATCGAGGGCTCTACGCCGCGGCCTGAACCCGTAAGAGCAATCCTCGAAGTCCGCCTCGAAGATCGGCTCCAGTACGAGCTTGGCCGCTGCTTGCACCACGCGGTCGCGTATCGTCGGTATCCCCAGAGGCCTTCTCTTGCCATCAGCCTTGGGTATGTAGCGCCGCAGGACCGCCTGCGGCCGATACTTGCCTGTGCGTAGCTCGAAGTCGATGCGTTCAAGGAACACTTCGACCCCTTCGCGCTCGATCTGCTCGAAGCTCTGGCGATCGATACCCGCCGAACCTCGATTGGATCGCACTCGCCTCCACGCCTCCCACAGGACGTCACTCCGGTGGATTCGGTCGTACAGCGCATGGAAGCGCCTACCCGGCGACCGCTTGGCCGCCGCCCATAGCCGGCGTTGGAGGCGTCGGACGTTCTCAGCGGACCTTCGCCCGCCGGGGTGATTGGCCGAGGATGCTTGCCCCGGCATGCCCTTGCCCGTACCCCCTTCACCAGCACCCGCTCCGCAGGGGCCCTTCCCTCCGACCGCCTTATTCGCGACGGCCATCGACGGTACTACTGCCCCCTCGGACTCCCGCTGCGCACGACTCGATTTCGCACTCGGCTTATACGAGCCGCCTTGCCCCGACTCGGGCTGCGCAGACGGGTCTCTCCTGTTCCGCACCGAACCTTGAGAACGTGCCGCGCCCCATACCCCGGGGAAACCCGCCGCGCACTCCGGACTCGGCGCCGCGGGCGTGGCCTTCGACGCGAAATGACCGTCTCGGCTTTCCCGTTGTAAATCTGACGAAGCTGCAGGCTTCACTTCATGTTGCGGCCCGCTCTCTTGCTTCCTCCGTACCGCAGGCTTTTGACGCCCCGCTCGGGCCTCGAGGTTCTCACCTCGGACCTGGGGCCTGCTATCGGGCTCTCCGGCGATTACCCGAGCGGGACTCGCACCCGCTGGCTCGTTGCAGCATGCCTCCGCTCGCGCCTCTGCTTGCGCTTCGCCACTCACGGAGTCTTCAGGACGCACCATCCTGCCGATTCTAGGCCCAGGCCGTTGTGGATGGCGGTGGCGGCGATCGCCGCGTGCCCCACCGCGACGCTCAGCTGGTTGAGCGCCGCGACCACATCGCCCGCCGCGTAGAGCCCCGGCACCGAGGTCTGCTGGTGGCGATCGACGATGATCTCTCCATCATCGTTGCAGCGCGCTCCCAGGCTTTGCGCCAGCTCCGAACGGCAGCGAGCACCGAGCGTCGGATAGAGCGTGTCGAATACATGCTCGGAGCCGTCGTCGAGGCGAACACTCGCCTTGCGTTCCTCCGTCATCGCCATTTCGCACACCGGCGAGTCGAGAAAGCGAATGCCGGAACAGCGCAGCCGCTCGCGCTCGGCTTGGCCGGCGGATTCGTCACCACGCGGCGTGAGCAGGGTGACGTCGGGAGTGAAGGTCCGCATGAAGATTGCATGGCCCACGGTGGTTTGTGCCGGGCCATACACGGCGACCTTGTGGTCGATCACCTCGTGGCCGTCGCATATCGGGCAAAGGCGTACGCATCCCGCGTCGATGGCCTCGCGCAGGTCGGGAATCTCGGGCTCCTCGTCGACGATTCCGGTCGCGACCAGGACCCTGCGCGCGGCGACCGTCTCCTTGCCGACCGTGGCCGCGAATCCGGTGCCCTCGATGCGCAGCTGCTCCACCAGCCCGCTGCGCACGCTCGCGCCGTAGCGCTGCGCCTGCTCGCGCAGGCGTGCGAGCAGCTCGTCGCCGGAGATGCCTTCCGGGAACCCGGGGTAATTGCGGGTGCGGGGAATGTAGGAGGCGCGGCTGTTGCCTGCGTCGTAGAGCGCGATCGCCCGACGAAAGCGGGCGAGGTAGATCGCGGCGGTCAGGCCGGCAGGCCCCGCGCCGACGATCAGGCAGTCGACCCTAGCCAATTGCGCGGAAGAGCTGCGGTGAGTAGCCCACTTCCTCGAGGGCCTCGACGAAGTCCGATGGCGGCAGCGCGCTATTCACCGTAACCCGCTTGGCGTCGAGGTCGATATCGCAAGTCGCTGCCTCATCCACGCCGCTCACCGCCTTTCGGATGGCGGCCACGCAATGGCCGCACGTCATGTCCGGTACGTTCAACTCGATCATCGATGGCTCCTTCATGGCATGGATGCGATCGCCGCAGGCCCCGCGAGTTCCGTCATTTCCCCCGCAACCTGAGTGCATTGGCCACCACGGACACCGAACTGAAGCTCATCGCCGCCGCCGCGATCAGCGGGGAGAGCAGCAACCCGGTGAACGGGTAGAGGACGCCCGCCGCGACCGGCACGCCCACGGCGTTGTACACCAGCGCAAAGGTTAGATTCTGCTTCATGTTGGCGACCGTCGCCTCCGACAGTTCGCGCGCGCGTGCGATGCCACGCAGATCGCCCTTCACCAGCGTCACCTTGCCGCTCGACATCGCGACATCGGTGCCGGTCCCCATGGCGATGCCGACGTCGGCGCGAGCGAGCGCGGGAGCATCGTTGATGCCGTCTCCGGCCATTGCCACTCGCCGCCCTTCCTTCTGCAGCCTCGCCACCAGGTCCACCTTGTCCTGCGGCGTCACCTCCCCATGTACCTCCTCCAGGCCGAGCTTCGCGCCTACGGCCTTCGCGGTGGTGAGCCCGTCGCCGGTGGCCATCACGATGCGAATTCCGGCGGCCCGCAAGGTGCTGATCGCCTCGGGCGTGGAGTCCTTGATCGGATCGGCCACCGCGACCAGTCCCGCGAGGCGCCCCTCGGCTGCCACGTACACGACGGAGGCGCCCTCGGCTCGCAGCGCCTCGGCCCTGTCAGCGAGCGGCTGCGTGTCGAGCCCGAGCTGCGTCATCAGCACCGTATTGCCCACGGCAACCGCCTTGCCATCCACCCTGCCCCGCACACCGATGCCGGTTCCGGATTCGAAATCGGCTGCCGTCGACAGCGCCAGTTCGCGTTTGCGCGCCTCGGCCACGATCGCGTCGGCGAGCGGATGCTCGCTTCCCTGGTCGAGGCTCGCGGCAAGCCGCAGCACCTCGTCCTCCACGAAGCCCGGCATCGCGGCCACGCTCTGGAATGCGGGCTTGCCGAGGGTGAGGGTGCCGGTCTTGTCGACGATGAGCGTATCGATGCGCCGCATGAGTTCGATCGCCTCGGCATCGCGGAAGAGCACGCCGCTCGTGGCCCCCCGGCCGGTCGCCACCATGATCGACATGGGCGTGGCGAGCCCGAGCGCGCAGGGGCACGCGATGATGAGGACGGCAAGCGCATTCAGCAGCGCGTACGCCCAGCGCGGCTCCGGCCCGAAGACTCCCCAGACGACGAAGGTGAGGACCGCTATCGACAGCACGCCGAGCACGAACCAGTAGGAGACTGCATCGGCCATGCGCTGCATCGGGGCCCGCGAGCGCTGTGCCAGCGCGACCATCTGCACGATCTGCGCGAGCACCGTCTGCGTGCCGACCTTCTCGGCGCGCATCACCAGGCTGCCGCTGCCGTTGATGGTGGCTCCGACCACGCGGTGGTCGACGCCCTTCTCCACCGGCACCGGCTCTCCCGTAATCATCGATTCGTCCACGCTCGAGCGGCCCTCGAGCACCACGCCGTCCACGGGCACTTTCTCGCCAGGGCGCACCCGCAGGCGGTCGCCGACGTGCACATGGGTGAGCGGCACGTCCTCCTCGGTGCCGTCGTCGCGCAGCCGCCGCGCGGTCTTCGGCGCCAATCCGAGCAGCGCGCGAATCGCGGCCGAGGTCTGCGAGCGCGCGCGCAGCTCGAGCAGCTGCCCCATGAGAGTGAGCGACACGATCACCACGGCGGCCTCGAAATACACCGCGACACGGCCGTGGGCCTCGAAGCCGGCGGGAAACATTCCCGGCGCCACGGTGGCGAGCACGCTGTAGACGTAGGCCGCCGCGACGCCGATGCCGATCAGCGTCCACATGTTCGGATGGCGCGTGCGTATCGACGTCCAGCAGCGCTCGAAGAACGGCCACGCGGCCCACAGCACCACGGGCGTGGCGAGCACCAGCTCGGTCCACGTGCGCACGGCGGCAGATACGCCCGGCAACACCACATGCCCCAACATCGCGAGCGCGGTCACCACGAAAGTAAGCGGCAGCGTCCACCAGAACCGGCGCGTGAAGTCCGCGAGCTCGGGGTTCTCGCTCTCCTCCGCCACCGGCATCAAGGGTTCCAGCGCCATGCCGCAGATCGGACACTGCCCCGGGGCGGGCAGCCGGATCTGCGGATGCATCGGGCAGGTGTAGATGGCGCCCTCGGGCTGCGGTGCCGGAGGCCGGGTGGACTGGCCGTGCGAGCCGTGATCGCTCATCGTTGCCTTTGAGGCAAGGGGGTCAATGGAACCCCGACAGGTCGTCGAGGATGGGACAGTCGGGGCGGTCGTCGCCGTGGCAGTGCCGCGCAAGATTCACCAGCGTGCGGCGCATCGCCTGTAGCTCGGCGATCTTGGCGTCGAGGTCCTTCACGTGTTTGTCCACCAGCCGCTTCACGTCGCCGCTCGCGCGTCGGCGGTTGGTCCACAACGCCAGCAGCACCTTGATCTCCCGCAGCGAGAAACCCAGGTCGCGGGCGCGGCGGATGAACCGCAACATGTGCACGTCGGCATCGCGATAGATACGGTAGCCGGCGACGGTGCGTCCGGCCCTGGGGATGAAGCCGCTCCCCTCGTAATGCCGGATCATCTTGGCCGACACGCCCGAGGCCTCGGCGACCTGGCCGATGTTGATGAGGCCGTCACGCTTGGCGTCGGCGAGCTCGAAGTACTTGGTGTCCATCTTCATTTCCCTTCCCCACGGGACGGTTTCCAGCGGCGCAGCGTGAGGGCGTTGGTGACCACGCTCACGCTACTCAGCGCCATCGCCGCGCCCGCGATCACCGGGCTCAGCAGTCCGAAAGCCGCCAGCGGCACGCCCACCAGGTTGTAGATGAACGCCCAGAACAGGTTCTGGCGGATCTTGGCGTAGGTGCGACGCGAGATGTCGAGCGCATCGGCGACCAGCGCCGGGTCGCCGCGCATCAGCGTGATGCCCGCCGTGTGCATGGCCACATCGGTGCCGGTACCCATGGCGATGCCCACGTCGGCAGCCGCCAGCGCCGGCGCGTCGTTGATGCCATCGCCGACCATCGCCACCACGCCCGCCTCCTTGCGCAGCGCCACGACCACCGCCGCCTTGTCCTCCGGGAGCACCTCGGCGCGCACCTCGTCGATGCCGAGGGCCTGCGCCACGGCTTCAGCCGCACCGCGGTTGTCCCCGGTGAGCAGCACGGAGCGAACGTCCAGCAGGCGCAGCTTGTCGATGAGCGCGCGCGCCGTGGGCTTGACCGTATCTCCGAACGCGATCAGGCCGAGCACCCTGGGCGCCGGCTCGAGCTCGAGCAGCCACGAGACGGTCTGTCCCGATTGCTGCTGGCGCGTCACCTCGGCCGCGAGCGCATCGCGCCCCTCGGCACCCAGCTCGGCGGCCCAGCGGTCGCTCGCGATGCCGATGCGTCGGCCCTCGACCCGCGCCTCCACGCCGCGCCCCGGCACCGCGCGCGCATCGCTCGCCGCCGGAATCGCCCCCCCCTCGGCCTCGGCCGCATTCAGGACTGCGCGCGCCAGCGGATGGTCGCTGCCGCGCTGCACGGCGCCGGCCAGGCGCAGCACCGCGGCGCGATCGCCGGCCACCGCGATCACCTCGGTCACCACCGGCTTGCCCTCGGTAAGCGTTCCCGTCTTGTCGAGGGCGATGACACGCACGCGGTGCGCATTCTCCAGCGCCTCGGCGTCCTTGATGAGGATGCCGTGGCGCGCAGCGACCCCGGTGCCCGCCATGATCGCCGTGGGCGTTGCCAGCCCCAGCGCGCAGGGACAGGCGATCACCAGCACCGCCACGGCGTTGAGGATCGCCTGCTCCCAGTTGCCGGCGAATACGCCCCAAAGAATGAGCGTGAGGAGCGCGATGCCGATCACCACCGGCACGAAGACCTCGCTCACGCGGTCCACCAGGCGCTGGATCGGCGCCTTCGCGGCCTGCGCGGACTCTACATTGCGGATGATGCGTGCGAGCGTGGACTCCGCCCCCACGGCGACCGTGCGCGCGACGAAGCGCCCCTCGGCATTCACCGAGCCGCCGATCACGCGGCTGCCCGGGGACTTGGCCACCGGCAGGCTCTCGCCGGTGACGAGCGACTCGTCCACGTGCGTATCGCCCTCGACCAGCTCGCCGTCCACGGATACCCGTTCGCCCGGCAGGACGACCACCAGGTCACCGACACGCACCGTGTCCACCGGGACCTCGC
>JBDSRZ010000109.1:0-33638 GCA_039929025.1 Usitatibacter sp.
CCCTGACGTTCCTGCTGCTCTCGCAGCTCATCATCTTCCTGCTCGGCTGGCCGCTGGAGTGGAGCGAGATCATCATCATCTTCGTGCCGATCTTCCTGCCGCTCCTGGGCCACTTCAACGTCGACCCGATGTTCTTCGGCATTCTCGTGGCGCTCAACCTGCAGACTTCGTTCCTGACACCTCCCATGGCAATGTCGGCCTACTACCTGAAGGGAATCGCGCCGAAGCACGTCCTGCTCTGGACGATATTCAAGGGTTGCTTCCCGTTCCTCGGCATGGTGTTTGTGACGATGTTCCTGGTGTACGTCTTTCCGCAGCTGGTGTACTGGCTGCCCAACCTCTTTTACGGCAACTGAGCCGGGGCGCGAAGAATGCAGGCAGACGACCTCGTCGACGTCACCTCGCTCACCGCGGCGCAAGCCCTAGCCGCGCTGCGTGAGGGACGTACGAGCGCCGAAGAGCTCGTGGGTGGGTGTCTCGCGCGTATCCGCGCGGACGAGGCGCGCGTGCAGGCCTGGGCCTTCGTCGACGAGGCGCGCGCGCTCGAGCAGGCGCGCAACGTCGATCGCGTGCGGCGCGAGGGGCATTCGCTCGGGCCGCTCCATGGCCTTCCCGTCGGCGTGAAGGACATCATCGATACCGCCGACATGCCGACAGAGAACGGCACGGTGCTGCACGCCGGTCGCCGACCCGATTCCGACGCGGTCGTGGTCGAGCGGCTGCGCGCCGCGGGCGCGATCATCCTCGGCAAGACCGTCACCACCGAGCTTGCCACCTATTCGCCCGGGAAAACGCGCAATCCGCACGATCCGGAGCACACGCCCGGCGGCTCGTCGAGCGGCACGGCGGCGGCGGTCGCGGCGCACATGGTGCCGGCCGCCCTCGGGACGCAGACCAACGGCAGCGTGATCCGGCCCGCGGCGTTTTGCGGCGTGTACGGCTACAAGCCGACCTTCGGGCTGGTGCCCCGCCATGGGATCCTGAGGCAGTCGCGTCCGCTCGACCACGTGGGATTCATGGCGCGCACGGTCGAGGACCTCGCGATCATTGCCGAGCCGCTCATGGGCTACGACGAGCGCGATCCCGACACACGGCCGGTACCGTCGCCGAGGCTGCGCGAGGTGGCGATGCAGGACGCGCCGCTGCCGCCGTTCTTCGCGTTCGCGAAGACGCCGCACTGGAAGGACGCGGAGGAGCAGACGCGCGCCGCATTCGACGAGGTTGCCGAGGCGCTCGGGTCGCAATGCCGGCCGTTCGACGTGCCCTCGATCCTGCACGATGCGTGGCAATGGCACGCCACCGTCATGGAGGCCGACCTCGCACGCAATTTCCGCGTGGAATTCGAGCGCGGCCGCGAGAAGCTGAGCGAGTCGCTGCAAGGCCAGATCGAGCGCGGAGGCCGTGTGACCGCGGTCGACTACAACGACGCCGTCGAGCGGATCCGAGCGGTGAGCCTCGCCTTCGACGAGGTCTTCGATCGCTGCGACGCGATCCTCACCCCAGCGGCGGCGGGGCCCGCGCCCCACGGGCTCGGATCGACGGGGAGCCCCGCGTTCTGCACGCTTTGGACCTTCACGGGCATGCCGGCGGTCACGCTGCCGCTGCTTTCCGCGCAGAACGGCCTGCCCATGGGAATCCAGCTCGTGGGACGCCGGGGAGACGATGCGAGGCTCCTGCGCACGGCGCGCTGGCTCGTGAACTGGGTGCAGGAACTCGAGCCAGGCGCGGCCTAGGTGTGACGGAGACCGAAATGCAAGGAAAGATCGCGAAGATCGTGATGGGACTCGTGGCGCTGGCGCTGGCGCTGGCGTTTTTCGCGCCGCCGGTCATCAAGCTGAAGGATCCGGCGATGACCATCGTCATCCTGATCGGGGTGGCCGCGATGATCTACAGCTTCATCGAGTTTGTGCGGGAGAAGGACGACGACTGAGGGCGGCCCGCCGGTGCAGAAGATCGTCATCACTCGCGCCGTGTTCCCCGAAATCGTGGAATCGCTCTCGCGGCGCTTCGAGGTCGAGCACAACGCCGCGGACTCCCCCTGGCCGCCCGAGGAGCTGGCGCGCCGGCTGCGTGGCAGGCACGCCGCGCTGGCGACCGTCATGGACCGCTTCGACGAGGCGATCCTCGCGCAGTGCCCCGAGCTCAGAGTCATCGCCAACATCGCGGTGGGCTACAACAACATCGACGTCCCGGCGTGCACGAAGCGCGGCATCCGCGTGACCAACACGCCCGGGGTGCTCGACGACACCACCGCGGACCTCACCTGGTCGCTCATGATGGCGGCGGCGCGGCGCATCGCCGAGGGCGATGCCTACGTGCGCGCGGGCGACTGGAAGATCGCCTTTGGCGTGCAGTACTTCCTCGGACAGGACATTCACCACGCCACCCTCGGCATCATCGGCATGGGCCGCATCGGCCAGGCGATCGCGCGGCGTGCGCTGGGTTTCGACATGCGCGTGCTCTACCACAACCGCTCGCGGCTTCCCGCGGCCGACGAGCAGCGCCTGAACGCCACCTGGGTAGAGCGGGACGCGCTGCTCGCCCAATCCGACTTCGTGGTGGTGATGGCGCCCTATTCGCCGGCGACGCACCACATGATCGGCGCCGCGGAGATCGCGAAGATGAAGGCGACCGCCGTGCTGGTGAACAGCGCCCGCGGCGGCGTCGTGGACGATGCGGCGCTGGTGGCTGCGTTGCGGGAAAAGCGCATCGCCGCGGCCGGGCTCGACGTGTTCGAGGGCGAGCCGAAAGTGAACCCGGGCTACATGGAGCTGCGCAATGTGGTGATGACGCCGCACATCGGCAGCGCCTCGCGCGCGACGCGCCTGACCATGTGCAATACCGCGGCGGCTAATATGACGGCGGTGCTCGAGGGCCGCGAGCCCCCCAATCCAGTCAACGTCATTCCCGAGTAGGCTGGAATCCAAATTGGCACCCGCCTTCGCGGGTGCGACAGCAAGGTAAGGAGAAAGCATGTCCGCAAAAGTCGCATTCATCGGCCTCGGCGTCATGGGATTCCCCATGGCCGGCCACCTCAAGGCCAAGGGCTACGACGTCACGGTGTACAACCGCACGACCGCGAAGGCCGACGAGTGGGTGAAAAAGCACGGCGGCGATTCCGCTCCCACGCCGGCGGCCGCGGCGAAGGATGCGGACTTCGTGATGCTGATGGTCGGCAACGACAACGACCTGCTGGAAGTCGCGCTGGGCAACGACGGGGCGCTTGCAGGTATGAAGCGGGGCGCATTGCTCGTCGATCACACGACGGCATCGGCCGATGCCGCGCGCAAGGTGTTCGCCGAGGCGAAGAAGAAGGGTGTCGATTTCATCGACGCGCCCGTATCCGGCGGCCAGGCAGGTGCGGAGAACGGCAAGCTCACGGTGATGTGCGGCGGGGAGAAGGGGCCCTTCGAGCGCGCCAAGCCGGTGATGGACTCTTACGGCCGCGCAGTGACGCTGATGGGCGAGGCGGGCGCGGGCCAGCTCACCAAGATGGTGAACCAGATCTGCATCGCCGGCCTGGTGCAGGCGCTCTCCGAAGGGATCGCTTTCGCGGAAAAGGCCGGCCTCGATGCCGATCTGGTGCTCGACGTGATCTCCAAGGGCGCCGCCCAGTCGTGGCAGATGGAGAACCGCGGCAAGACGATGCACGCGCGCAAGTTCGATTTCGGATTTGCGGTGGACTGGATGCGCAAGGACCTGGGCATCGCGATGGCGCAGGCGAAGCGCAACGGCGCCAAGCTTCCGATCACCGAGATCGTCGACAAGTACTACGGCGACGTACAGCAGGCCGGCGGCAAGCGCTGGGACACGTCGTCGCTGATCACCCGGCTTTGAAGGTCATTCCCCGGGCGCCCGTCATGCCCGCGTAGGCGGGAATCCAATTGGGCACCCGCCTGCGCGGGTGAGACAAGTTCTTCTTCAGGAGACAAACATGACCACCAAGCTCTACTACGCACCGGGCGCCTGCTCGTTCGCTTCCCACTGCGCGCTCGAAGAGGTCGGCCACCCGTACGAAACGCAGAAGCTGAACCTTGCCGAGGGCGACCAGCGCAAACCCGAGTACCTGCGCCTCAATCCGCGCGGGCGCGTTCCGACGCTCGTGGTCGATGGCGAGGTGATGACGGAGAACGTCGGCATCCTCACCTACCTCGGCGGCGGCCATTCGCATGCAGGACTGTGGCCCGCGAAAACCTGGGACCAGGGCAAGCTGGTCGCGACGCTCGCGTGGCTCTCGAATACGGTGCACCCCTCGTACACGCACCTGTTCAGGCCCGAGCGGTTCGTCGACGACGAGTCCGCGAAGGAGGCGGTGAAGGCCAAGGCGAAAGGCATGTTCCAGGGCTACCTCGAGGAGATCGACGGCCTGCTCGCAGGCCACAAGTGGGTCATGGGCAAGCAGTACACCGTGGCCGATCCGTACCTGCTGGTGTTCTACCGCTGGGCCAACCGCCAGAAGATGCCGGTGCGCGAGCTGAAGAACTACTCGGCGCTCGTCGATCGCGTGATGGCGCGTCCCGCGATCCGGAAGGTGATGGCCGACGAGGGCATCGCCCTCGACTGAAACCGGGGACGGACCCTCAATTCACATTCAGAAATAAGGGTACGTCCCCGGTTCATGGTTCTCGAGCTCGATCACCTCGTGATCGCGGCCGCGACGCTGGAGGAGGGGGTGCGTTACGTCGAGGCGCAGCTCGGTGTCACGATGGGCCCTGGCGGGAAGCACGCCACCATGGGCACCCACAACCGGCTGCTGTCGCTCGGGCGCGGATGCGCTGCTGGAGAGCCCCTGCACCCTCGAGCGCCTGGAATTGCGCCCCGCGGTATCGTGGGGCTGGGGGAATAACCCTCGGAGCCGGTTGTTCACCGAGACAGTGGACTACGACCTGATCGTTCCCTACATCCCCAACCTGCGCCGCTACGCGCGCGCACTGGTGGGCGATCGCGACGGTGCCGACGACCTCGTCCAGGACACCCTCGAAAGGGCGGTGCGCAAATTCCACCTCTGGCGCCCGGGAGACCTGCGGGCCTGGCTATTCTCGGTGATGCACAACGTTTTCGTGAACCAATTGAAGTCGCGCAAGATCGCACCGCACGTGGAAATCGACGACACATTCGCCGCGCCCGTGCCTGGCGCCACCCGCAGTGACATCATCGACCTGGAGCGGGGGCTGCGCACCCTCGCCCCGGAGCAGCGCGAGGTGCTGCTGCTGATCGCGCTCGAAGACATGAGCTACGCGGACGTGAGCCGCGCCCTCGGAATTCCCATGGGGACGGTGATGTCGCGCCTGTCGCGCGGGCGCGAGCGCCTGAGGAAGGCGATGAACGGCGACGCGCGTGGCACCCTGAGGATGGTGCAATGATCGATCGCGACGATCCCAGTCTCGCCGAGGACAAGGCCGTGCTCAAGCGGCATTTCGACGCGGTGCTCACCGAGCCGATCCCGGCACGCATGTATCTGCGGCAGCCGCGCTGGATCGGCTACACGCGCGTGGCGCTGGTCTTCGTCGCGGGCGCGGCTCTCGGCGGGAGCCTCGCGATGCTCAACGGGACGCCAGCCCCGGCGGGCACGCTTCCCGGCGCGGCGATGGCGGTTCGCGCCGCGCGGGCGCATGCGATCTACGCCTCGGAAGTCCGCCATCCGGTAGAGGTGGACGCCTCGCAGCAGGACCACCTGGTGAAGTGGCTTTCCAAGCGCCTGGGCCTCGAGCTGAAGGCACCGGTGCTCTCGGGCGAGGGCTACGATCTCCTCGGTGGCCGGCTGCTGCCCGGGCCCGACGGGCCGGTTGCCCAATTCATGTATCAGGAGCCGGGCGGCAAACGCCTCACGCTCTACGTGACGCGCCGCAGCCGCGCGGAGCAGGTGACCGCCTTCCGCTTTGCGCTCGAGGGGTCGGTCTCGGTGTTCTACTGGATCGACCGCGACTCCGGCTACGCCCTCTCCGGCGACATCGACAAGACAGCGCTCGCGCGGCTCGCGAACGCCGTCTACAAGCAGCTCGAGCCGTAGGCGATCACACAGCCCACGCCATTCGGTGAAGCACCTAAAATGAGGGGATTCGCTCCCCGCTCCCAGATCACCTTTCCGGCACGCTCGCCGCGGACCAGCCGCGCATCGCCACGATGCTCGCCTCGATCGCGGAGCGCGCGCGCGCGGGGCGGCCGACGGAGCGCGAGCGCGCGCTGGTCGCGGAGCTGATCGAGCGTTCCCGGGCGAAATACGCCGCCCGCCTGGCGAGCATCCCCGAGCCAGCCTTTCCCGAAGAGCTGCCGATCGCCCAGCATCGCGAGGAGATCGCGCGCCTCATCCGCGAGCACCCGGTGACCATCGTCTGCGGCGAGACCGGCTCGGGGAAGACGACGCAGATCCCGAAGATCTGCCTCGAGTTGAAGCGTGGCGCCGAGGGCCTCATCGGCTGCACGCAGCCGCGGCGGATCGCCGCCCGCAGCCTTTCGCAACGCCTGGCGCAGGAGCTTCCCGGTACGCCAAAGGGATTCGTCGGTCACAAGATCCGGTTCCAGGACCAGACGCGACCTGACACGGTGGTCAAGGTGATGACCGACGGCGTGCTGCTCGCCGAGACCCACTCCGACCGGGAGCTGCGCGCCTACGACACGCTGATCGTGGACGAGGCGCACGAGCGCAGCCTCAATGTCGATTTCCTCCTCGGCTACCTGAAGCGACTCGTCGTCGCGCGCCCGGAGCTCAAGGTGATCGTGACCTCGGCGACCATCGACACCGAGCGCTTCTCGCAATTCTTCGGCAACGCCCCGGTGATCGAGGTCTCCGGGAGGACCTATCCCGTCGAGGTGCGCTACCGGCCCGAGTTCTTCGAAGTCGAGGAGGAGGACGGCGAGCCGGTCGACATGAGCGAGGCGATCGCCAGGGCCGTGGACGAGATCGCGCGCGCGAGCCGCACCGGCGACGTGCTCGTCTTCCTGCCGGGCGAGCGCGAAATCCGAGAGGCGGCGGAGGCGCTGCGAAAGCTCTCCCTGAACAAGGCCCAGGACCGGCACACTGAAATCCTGCCGCTTTTCAGCCGCCTTTCGGCCGAGGAGCAGGACCGCGTCTTCGAGCGCTCCGCCAGCCGCCGGATCGTGCTCGCGACCAACGTGGCCGAGACCTCGCTCACCGTGCCGGGCATCCATTTCGTGATCGACACGGGGCTCGCACGCGTCAAGCGCTACTCGCCGCGACAGAAGATCGACCAGCTGCGGATCGAGCCCATCTCGCAGGCGGCGGCGCGGCAGCGCGCGGGGCGCTGCGGGCGCGTGGCGAGCGGCATCGCCATCCGCCTCTACGCCGAGAAGAACTTCGAGGAGCGCCCCGAGTTCACCACGCCCGAGATCCTGCGCACCTCGCTGGCCTCGGTGATCCTGCGCATGGCCGCACTCGAGCTGGGGCCGATCGCGGACTTTCCGTTCATAGAACCGCCGACGCCGCGCCAGGTCGAGGACGGCTATCGGCTGCTGTTCGAGCTGGGGGCGATCGATGCGGAGCGCGAGCTGACGCCCCTCGGCCGGGAGCTCGCGCGCCTGCCGGTGGACCCGCGCGTGGGCCGGATGCTGCTCGCCGCGCGCGAATTCCATTGCGCCGCCGAGATGGTGATCCTCGCCGCGGCGCTCTCGATCCAGGACCCGCGCGACCGGCCGCAGGCATTGCGCGAGCAATCCGACCGCGCGCACGAGGAATTCCGCGACGACGCCTCGGACTTCGTGCAGCTCATGAACCTGTGGAAGTTCTTCGACAACGAGCTCGTGCACAAGAAGTCGAACCGCAAGCTCTTCGAAGTGTGTCGCGAGCATTTCCTTTCCTACGTGCGGATGCGTGAATGGCGCGACCTCGCGGGGCAGCTGCGCGAGATGGCCTCCGAGCTCAAGATCCGCGACAACCCCTCGCCCGCGACGTACGAGCAGGTGCATCGCGCGCTCCTGGCCGGCCTCATCGGCAACGTCGGCATGAAGGCGCTCGACGGCGACCACTACCACGGGCCGCGCGGGATCCAGTACTACATCTGGCCGGGATCGGGCCTGAAGAAGAACCGGCCGCGCTGGATCGTGGCGGGTGAGCTGCAGGAGACGACTCGCGTCTTCGCCCGCAACGTGGCGCGTGTGGAGCCCGACTGGATCGAGCAGGCGGCGGCGCACCTGGTGGAGCGGACCTACGTCGAACCGCACTGGGACAAGGTGCGCGGCGAGGTCGTCGCCTACGAGAACGTGACGCTCTTCGGCCTGGTGCTCGCGGCCCGGCGCAAGGTGAGTTTCGGCAAGCTGGACCCGGTGCGCGCGCGCGAGGTGTTCATCGAAGGCGCGCTGGTCACCGGCGATTTCGAAAGCCCCCATCCCTTCTGGGCGCACAACCGCAGGCTCATCCGCGAAGTGGAGGAGCTGGAGCATCGTGCCCGCCGCCCCGACGTGCTGGTGGACGACGTGGCGATCATGCAGTTCTACGCGAGGCATTTGCCGCAGGAGGTGCGCGACGCGCGATCCTTCGACGCGTGGTATCGCGCTACGGCCGCCGTCACCCCGCCGAAGGACGGGGCCAGGCTTCTCTTCCTCGAGCGCGAAGACCTGATGCGCCACGGCGCCGAGTCGGTGACCGAGGACCTCTTCCCGCGCCAGCTGCAAGTGGGTGACGCGACGCTTCCCCTTGCGTATCGCTTCGATCCCGGCCACGCGCTGGACGGCGTCACCGTCAACGTGCCGCTCGCGCTTCTCAACCAGGTGGACGAGGGCAGCATCGACTGGCTGGTGCCGGGGATGATCCGCGAGAAGGTTGCCTGGACGATGAAGGCGCTGCCCAAGCGGGTGCGCACGCAGCTGGTGCCGGTGCCGGAGCACGTGACGAAATTCCTCGAGGGGGCCGCGCCCGGCGAGCGGACCGTCAAGGATGCCGTGCTCGCCTACGCCTCGCGCATCGCCGGCGAGCGCCTCGCGAGCGAGGTCTGGTCGAAGGACGCGGCGCCAGATCACCTGCGGATGAACGTGCGCGTGGTGGACGATGCGAAGCGCGAGCTTGCGATGGGCCGCGACCTCGGCGAGCTGAGGAAGCGCCTCGGCGAAGCCGCGACACTCACGTTGGCCAATACCTCCACCACCGGGATGGAGCGCGAGAACATCACCGCGTGGGATTTCGGCGAGCTGCCAGAGACGGTGACCTTCAAGCGGGGGAACCAGCCCCTGACCGGTTACCCGGCGCTGTCGCTCGGTAAACCGGGGACGGACCCCGATTTCAAGGGGCGAAATGAGGGTACGTCCCCGGTTCTGGCGATTCGCCTCTACGACACCCGCGAGCGCGCCTGGGCCGAGCATCGCGACGGCGTGAAGGCGCTGATGGCGATGGAGCTAAAGGAACAGGTGCGACAGCTGGAGCGCGGGCTCCCGGGCTTCAACGCGTTGGCGCTCAAGTACCAGGCTTCGATCGCCGCCGACAAGCTGAAGGGCGACCTGGTCGAGGCGATCGTCGACCGCGCCTTCATCGGCGAGGACGAGCCGCCGCGCACCCCGAAGGCGTTCGAGGAGCAGAAGAAGCGCGCGAAGGCGCGCCTGCCCGCGGTGGCCGAAGGCGCGCTGCGCCACCTGGCCGCGATCGTCGAGGCGAGTCTTGCATTCACCCAGGCCGCGGCGCAGAGCGCATCCCTCGGGCGCGTGGTGCAGGAGGTGAAGTTGGCGCGCGACCGGCTCGTCTACCCGGGTTTCCTCGCGCGCACGCCGTGGGAACGCCTCGAGCACCTGCCGCGCTACATCAAGGGCTACGCGTTACGCCTGCAGAAATACCGTGCGGGCGCCGAGCGCGATCAGAAGCACGCGCACACGCTGCAGGCGCTATGGCAGGCTTACGAGGCGCGTGCGAAGACCGATTACGACGCGGGCAAGCGCGACCCGCACCTTGAGGAATACCGCTGGCTGATCGAAGAGCTGCGAGTTTCCCTCTTTGCCCAGGAGCTGCGCACGCCGCTGCCGGTGTCGGCGAAGCGGTTGCAGAAGTTCTGGGACGAGCACCTTCGATAGAATGGCCTGAGGTCATGTCCGAAAGATCGGGCCCGGATCTCCGCCGGGGTGACAAATAATGACGGCAGGTTATTCAGGGACGCCGCTTGCGAAGAAGCTTGGCATCAAGGCGGGCGGAAGCGTCCTCGTCGTAGGTGCGCCCGACGGCTATTCCGACCTGCTGAAGCCGCTGCCTGATGGCGTCACTTTCGCCCGCAAGATGGGCGATTCCGTCGACGTGATCCATCTCTTCACCGCTTCCCGCGCCAGGCTCGCCCCGGCCCTCGCCCAGTACCGCATGAAGATGCGTCCCGACGCCGCCATCTGGGTGTCCTGGCCGAAAAAGGCCTCGAAGGTCGCTACCGACATCACCGAAGGCACGGTGCGCGAGGTGGCTCTGCCGATGGCGCTCGTCGACGTGAAGGTCTGCGCGGTGGACGACGTCTGGTCGGGATTGAAGCTCGTGATCCGCAGGGAACTGCGTTGAACGAGGTCTCCCCGCAACTCCGCACCGCCGCGCGCATGGCGCACATCGCACCGTTCGAGGTGATGGAGATCCAGTCACTCGCCCGCCAGGTCGAGGCACAGGGCGGCGACGTGATCCACATGGAGATCGGCGAGCCTGACTTCCGCACCCCCCAGCCGGTGATCGACGCGGCGAAGCGGGCGCTGGACGACCATCGCATGTACTACACCTCGGCGCTCGGGCTTCCGGGGCTGCGAGAGGCGATCTCGGGTTTCTACCGAAGCCGCTACGGAGTGGACGTTCCGGCCTCGCGCATCATCGTCACCGCGGGCTCGAGCGCGGCGCTGCTGCTCGCCTTCGGCGTGCTGCTGGACGAGGGCGACGAGGTCCTGCTCGCCGATCCCAGCTATCCCTGCAACCGGCACTTTGTGCGCACCCTCGGCGCGGTGCCGCGCGCCATCTCCGTGGGACCGGAGTCCGCCTACCAGTTGAATGCGCAGATCGCCCGCGAACACTGGGGCGCGCGCACGCGCATGGTGATGGTGGCGAGCCCCGCCAATCCCACCGGCACGCTGGTCGCCCATGAAGAAGTCGGGCGCCTGGCCGAGCTCGCGCGCGAGAAGGGCGCCACCCTGCTGGTGGACGAGATCTACCACGGCCTTACCTACGGCATCGACGCGCGTACCGCAGCCGAGTGCGGCGACGATGTCTTCGTGGTCAACAGCTTCTCGAAGTATTTCCAGATGACCGGCTGGCGGCTCGGATGGTTGCTGGCGCCGCCCGCGCTCGTCCGCAAGATCGAGACGCTGGCGCAGAACCTCTTCATCTCGCCCTCGGCGGTGGCGCAGCATGCGGCCATCGCCTGCTTCACCCCCGCAACGCTCGCGATCGCCGAGGAGCGCAGGAAGGAATTGGACGACCGCCGCCGGTTCCTGGTGCCCGCGCTGGAAGCGCTCGGCTTCCGCGTGCCGGTGGTGCCGCAGGGCGCCTTCTATGTCTACGCCGACTGCTCGGCGCTCACCGACGACAGTTTCACCTTCGCGCGCGGGATCCTCACCGAGGCGCACGTGGCGATCACGCCAGGCCGCGACTTCGGCCGCAACCAGCCTGAGCGCCACATCCGCATCGCCTACACGCAGCCGGTGGAGCGCATCCGCGTGGCGATGGAGCGCATCGGAAAATACATCCAGGCGCACAAGTGATCCTCGACGCGGCAGCGGCTGATGTGGCGCTGCGTCAGCACGATGATCCCCGCTGGCGCGTGAAGAGCGCACGATGGAAGGGCGAGTACTTCTTGTTGATCGCCTGCACTCGCAGCTTGTCGCCCTCGACGAAGAGGTTCACGTTCTTGGGCGACGCGAGGGTCGAGCCGGAGATCCTGCCCTCGAAACCGTAGGTCTGGCCTTCCTTCGCGAGCTCGCCGCGGAACCGCTGGAACTCCTGCGCGAGGCGCAGCGTCTCGCCCTTGTGCTTGCCGGTGCCGCAGTAGTCGCCCCGCACGCGCGCGGGCACGATCCAGAGGTGGAGCTTGCTCGACTTCTCGCGGCCGATAGGCTTGTCGGGCGCGTCCACGGTGATCGTCCTATCGGGCTGCCACTCGCCCATGTCCCAGTCGTGGGAGACGATGCGCGTGCCCGGGCGCAGCGCCAGCAGCTTGGGCCGCAGCTGCAGGTTCACTTCCGGAAGCAGGTACATGGTGATGACCGAGGCGGGGGAAAGGTCCGTCTTGAAGAGATCCTGCTCGCGGAAGAAGGCGCGCCCCGCGACACCGGCGGCGCGGGCGTTCTCGCGGCTCCTGGCGACGAGGTCCGGAACGATCTCGACCCCCAGGCCGCGTGCGCCATGGCGGCGCGCGGCGGCAATGACGATGCGCCCGTCGCCCGAGCCCAGGTCGATCACGTAGTCGTCGGAGCCTACGCTCGCCAGTTGCAGCATGGCGTGGGTGACGTTGTCGGGCGTGACCACGAAGGGGACATCCTCCATGGCGCGGGCGGGCAGGAACGCGGCAAGCAGGACGAAGGCGAAGGCGGATGGCAGTTTCATGATGACCCTCTCCCCAACCCTTTGCCACGGGAGAGGGGCAATCGTCGGACACGGTTTCGCGAAATCGGGGCATTCATGAGGCGGGGGAGAGCATTTCGAGCACCTGGGCCGTGGTCCGCACCCGCGCCATGCGCGGAAAGATCCGCTTCATGAGCTGGGCGTGGTTGTCCGCCTCGGGCGAGGTGCAGGCGTCCGAGGCGATGACGAGGTTGTAATCGAGGTCGCGCGCGGCGAACGCGGTGGCCGCGATGCCCACGTCGGTGGAGCCGCCGCAGAGGATGATGGTGTTGGCGCCGCGGGTGCGAAGGGCCAGGTCGAGATAGGTGCCGTGAAAGGCGCTCCAGCGATGCTTGGGCACCATGTAGTCGCCCGGCTCGGGCGCGAGCTCGCGGACCACCTGCGCCTCCGGCGTGCCGCCGGTCAGCACCGGCCTGTGGCTGTCGAGGTCTTCGGCGCGGATCGGCACCAGCCGATTGTCGGTGTCGCGCAGCGTGCGCGCGCTGGTGGCGCGATCGGCGCGGTGGTCAGCGTGCGCGTAGGCGACCATCGCACCGGCGCGGCGCGCCGCCGCGAGCAGTGCCTCGGCATTGACGATCACCGGGTCGAAGCGCTTGCGCGTCTTCGGATCCTTGTTCACGTGTCCCGCGAGGAGATCGAAGACGAGGAGGCAGGTGCGCGCCGGGTCGAGCGATCCGGTCATTTCGCGGGGTTCCCGAGCACGATCTCGCTCCAGAGCTTCTTCCACTTGGCGTCTTCGTCGAGCACCACCGCGGGATCGACGAATTTGAGCGGCAGCTTCTGCGCGCGGTTGTTGAGCTTCAGGTTGGCGGGCACGTAGCCGCCCTTCTCGAGGATCGCCTGGCCCTCGGGGGAGAGCACGAAGTCCACGAAGAGCGCGGCGGCGTAGGGATGCGCGGGCTTCTTCATCACGGCCACGCCGTTGGCGCGGCCGATGGCGGGCTCGATGGCGTACCACTCCACCGGTGCGCCACGCTGCTTCATCTTTTCTGCGCCGTGGCTGTAGGTAGTGAGCGCGAAGGGCACCTCGCCGGACCCCACCAGCCCGGCGAGGAGCGTGTGGCCCTTGCGCACCGAGAAGCCGTTGACGCGCGCGATCTCGCGGAAGATCCTGAGCCCGGCGTCCTCGCCGAGCTCCTTTATCACCATGGCGAACCAGTCCTCGTCCTCGGCCTCGATGCCGAGGCGGCCCTTCCAGCGCGGATTGGTGAGGTCGGCATAGGAGCGCGGAACCTCCTCCTTCCTGACCAGCTGCGTGTTGTACGAGTGGACGAACATGTTGATGCGCGTGCCCGCCCAATGGCCGTGGGGGCGCACCGCCTGCGGCATCAGGTCCTTGAGGTGGGGGGAACGCAGCGGCTGCAGCACTTTCTCGCGATAGAGCGCCTCCAGCTCCGGGCCGTTGGTCTCGATCACGTCGGCGTCGGCGCGGCCGGCACGTGACTCGGTGAGCGCGCGCTGCAGGACTTTTTCGGAGCCCGCGCGCCACCCCTTCACCTTGACCCCATATTTCTTCTCGAAAGCGGCGGAGAGCGCGCTCAGGTCCTCGGCGATGAGGGAGGTGTAGACCGCCACCTCGCCCTCCTTCTTCGCGCCCTGTGCGAGAAACTGCTCGCGATCGGCGCCCTCGTGCATGACGGGCGATTGCGCGAGGCACGGCAGGGACAGCGCCACCACGGCGGTGGCCAGCAAGTGATGCAGGCGTTTCATCGAGTACTTCTCCTTATTGGGAGGGGCCCTTGAGCTCGACTGTGTTGCCGTCGGGATCGGTCAAGTAAATCGAAGGCTTCCTGGTGACGTTCCACGGAGCAGCCGAGCACGCCGCGGTAGAAATCGAGGCTGCGCTGCAGGCCCGCAGGGTGAAGGGCGGGGACATGGGCAAAAGAGGCAGGGTTCGCGGGACTGGATCATCATAAGCCACGCGCCCATGCGCGGGAGAGCCCAGATGAAGCCCTTCACCACCGTGACGACAGCCGTTCTTGCATTTATCGCGATCCTGCAGCTCGCGCGCTTCGCGCTGGGGTGGGAGGTTTTGGTCAACGGCGTGGCCATTCCGCTCTGGTTCAGCTTGGTGGCCGCGGTGGTGCTGGGCGGCCTGGCGTTCATGCTTTGGCGCGAACGGGGCGTTACGTAGCGACGTCGGCCTGAGCCGGCGCACGGTCCAGCGGACTCACTACGCCGCGGCCACCCCGATTGCACCGCGAGGACGTTGCGCTTGGACACTAGACGGCGCACCCGAAATGAGTATCGTGAACGAGGCCTGGCGACGGAAAGTGCGCTCGCCGACGAAGCCCTGGCGCGCGGCGTCCCGGTGATCGGCGGGCGAGCTGCTCGACCTGTTTGCGGCGTACGAGGCGCCGGTCGTGGAGAAATGGATAGAGCGCTCGGAGACTTAGAGGTAATCTGGCATCCATGGTCCCGATCACGATTTCCGAGGAGGCCAGGGCGCTCCTGCAGGCACGCATGGCGGAGTCGGGCTTCAGGCGGCCGCTCGCCTGGATTGACATGAAAACGCAAGAGGTGGCGGTCCGGCCTGGCGCCGAGAACGACGCCGACTGGACGGTCCGACGCAGGGACCTCTGGTCGCTGCGCGTCGCCGAAGGCGAGGAAGTCCCGGACGCCGATGCCAGGCTGGTCACGGTCGATGGGCTGGGTTTCGTCTCGGACTTTTTCCCCATGCGCTTTGATATTTCCGTCAAGGGCGGCCACTTCCGGGTTGCAGCCGGCGCTTGATGCTCTTCGCGCTCGATCGGGATGACGGCTTGGTGGCGGCCTTTGCCTCCGAGGCCGACGCCGCGGCGCACTGCAAAGGCGTCGACGTGCGCGACGGCTTCTGGCTCTTCTACGCCGACGACGGCTCGCCCCTGGAAGCGCGCTTCCTTCACCCCGATCGTCCCGGCGACCCTGAGCCCGCCTCCCACGATTTCAGCCTGCAGCGTGCGATGTCGGGCCGATGGCTGCAGGAGCAGGTGCCGCAGATGCGCTCGGTGCGGGGCTGTGGCCTATCCTCGGTTGCCGAACTGGTCGAGATGCTGAAGATCAACCGCGGCAAGCGGATACCGGGCGCGAGGCGAGCATAGGAAGAGATCATGCGAACCCGCGCTCGGCTTCTCGTTTGATCGCGATCGGCATGCGTTGAAATGACCTGCGAAGAATGTCGCGAGCTCTCGACGCATGTCTTCCGCACGCCGGATGATCTTGTCCATGCGGTGCGTCTGGCGGCGGAGGAAGTCGATCGAGGGGTGTTGACCCGAGCGAGCGCCCCGGCGCTCGGATCCGCTGCGCAGGAAGCGCTCGATTCCTCTCTCGAGAGCGGTTCACTGCCGAATCGCATCCGCTACCGGTTCCGCTGCGCGGTCTGCGGCGATCACTTCGCGCTGGAGGCGGACGCCTCGACCGGCGAGGGCGGATGGACGCGGGAGGAGGCGCTGTGAGCTGGCGCAGAAAGCTGCCGCCGGCGGCGATGGGTGCGATACTTTCTATCTCGCGTTCGTCACCCTGTGGATTGGCGTGATTCCGCGCGCCCACCGCGACCGGGTGAACAGGAAGGTGAGGTCCGATCTGCGCCTCCAGGAAATGATGGGTCCGAGAAAGATGCCCTTCGACGGCAAGCGCATGCGAGGCGATGATCGCCCTCTGAGCGGAGACGTCTAGCTACAGCGAGTAGGCGAAGTCCGGTCCGGGTATCGGGCACGTCCTGCGCCTTTCGCCTCACGGCCGCACGGAACGTCGGTCAGTCCTCGTGGGTCGCAAGGTATTCGACCGTTCCGAGGAGGATCCATGAGGACTATCGCAATCGCATTGGGAACCGCCGCGACCGCGCTCGCCACGATGGCGTCCGCGCAGGTCTATTTCAACCCGTATCCCCGCGTTGACCTGCGCGATTCCGCCAGCGAGTGCTGGAATCCCCGCGCCGGCCAGTTCGAGCAGGTTCGCCCCGGCGAATACCAGGACGACCTTGACATGAGCCGCTGCCGCGCCATCCCCGGCAGCTACTACGACAACCGCTACTACGACAACCGTGTCTCGCGCGACGCGCGCGAGGAGTGCTGGAACCCGCGTGCGCGCTCCTTCGAGCAGGTTCGACCCGGCGAGCGACAGGATGACCTCGACTACACGCGTTGCCGCATGATCTCCAGCGAGCGTTATTACCGCTATCGCTGAAAAATGGTGTGAAAAATGGTGTCGGAGTCGATTTTCCGGCCGGACGGCGCCCTGGGCGCCGTCTTTTTTTGGTGCTTGACCCCTTTCTAGGCTCCCCACAGAATCGGGCCAAGGTGCCGCAAGAGCGGCCCCCAAACCCCCATTCCACGAGGAGTTTCCCATGATCGCGAAATACCTGAAGATCGGCGCCGTCGTTGCTGGCGGGCTGGTGCTGGCGATGCCGGCTGTAGCGCAGCAGGTCACCCTGATGACGGGTCCACAGGGAGGATCTTGGGTCCCTCTGGGCGGCGCGCTGAAGAACATGTGGGAACAGGCGGTGCCCGGACTGCAAATCCAGGCGACTCCCGGCGCGGGGATCGCGAACGTACGCGGCGTGGACGAGGGCAAGGCGCAGATCGGCTTCGCCAACTCCTCCACCACGGTCGACGGCATCGCCGGCCGCGCCCCCTATCCCCAGAAAATCACCAAGGTGTGCCAGGTGGCGAACCTTTACCCGCAGTACTTTCAGGTCGCAGCGCTCGCCGATGCCGGGATCAACAGCTACGCCGACCTGAAGGGCAAGTCCCTGGTGACGCAGCCCAAGGGCAATACCGCGGAGGTGCTGACCGACGCGGTGCTCAAGCTGAACGGGCAGAGCTACCAGACCCTCTCCAAGGCCAACTTCCAGGCCTCGTACACCGACGCGGTGTCGATGATGAAGGACGGGCACGCGCAGGTGATGACGCTGGGCACCACGGCGCCGGCGTCTGCCATCATGGACCTCGCCTCCGCGCGCGATGTGAAGCTGATCCCGGTGGACGACAAGACGATGGCCGCGCTGAAGAAGGAGAATCCCGGCTACAACCGCCTCGTCATCAAGGCCGGCACCTATCCCAAGCAGGACAAGGACGTCCCGGTGATCGGCTATTCGACCCACATCGTGGCGGCCTGCGACCTGCCGGAGGAAACCGTCTACAGGATGACCAAGGCGATGGCGGCGCACGTCGATACGATGGCGGCGGTGGTGAAGCCCATTACCGGCCTCACGCCGAAAGACATGGCGGTCGACATCGGCGTGCCGTTCCACAAGGGCGCGATGAGGTACTACAAGGAAGTCGGCGCGTTGTAGACGCGGGTGGCAGAGCACGTTACGCCGGTCATCTCCGATGAGATGCCGGCAACCGCACCCCAGGCCAGGGCGCTGGCCTGGGCGGTCACCCTCATTGCGGTGTCGATGTCGCTGTACCACATGTACGTCGCGGCGTTCGGGCCGCCCGAGACGCTGATCTTCCGCGGCACGCACCTCCTCTTCGCCCTCACCCTCGTCTTCATCCTCTACCCGCTCGCGCCGCGGCGCTCGCCCATGTGGCGCCTGCTGGACGCCGCCATCCTCGCCGCGGGCTGGGCGATGGTGCTGCACATCTTCATCAACTACGCCTACTTCATCAACCGCATCATCTACATCGACGAGCTGACGGCGTGGGACAGGATCTATTCGGTGGTGGCGGTGCTGGTGATCCTGGAGGCCACGCGCCGCGTCATCGGCTGGGCGCTGCCGCTGACCGCGATCGTGTTCCTGGTCTATGCGATCTTCTTTACCAGCGTACGCACGCCGGTGCTGATGGAGCAGCTCTACTTCTCCACCGAAGGCATCTTCGGCTCGACGCTCGGCGTCTCCGCGAGCTACGTGATGCTCTTCGTGCTCTTCGGCGCCTTCATGGAAAGGAGTGGCACCGGGCAACTCTTCATGGACTTCGCGCTGTCGATCACAGGACACCAGGCGGGCGGCCCCGGCAAGGTGGCGATCGTGTCGTCGAGCCTGTTCGGCACGGTATCGGGTAGCGCGGTGGCGAACGTCATGGTGGACGGTCCGATCACCATCCCGCTGATGAAGCGCACCGGCTTCCGACCGCCTTTCGCAGCCGCGGTCGAGGCGGTGGCCTCCACCGGCGGGCAGATCATGCCGCCGGTGATGGGAGCCGCGGCTTTCGTGATGGCGGAGTTCCTGGCCGTGGCCTACGCGCAGGTGGCGATCTGGGCGCTCATTCCCGCGGTCCTCTACTACGTGGGACTTTTCTTCGCGGTGCACTTCGAGGCAAAGCGCTGCAACCTGCTCGGCGTGCCCAGGGCGCAGCTGCCGCGCTTCTCCCGGGTGATGCTCGAGCGCGGGCACCTGTTCGTGCCGATCTTCGTGGTGCTGATCGGGTTGATCCTCGGCTACTCGGCGCCGCTCTGCGCGCTCGCCGGCGCGCTCGCCTGCCTGCCGGTGGCGCTGATGCGCGCGCGCACCCGTGCCGGCATCGGCTGGTCGAATGTGCTCGACGCGCTGGTCGACGGCGCGAGGAACACGCTGGCGGTGGCGATGGCCTGCGCCTGCGCGGGGATCGTGATCGGCGTCGTGACGATCACGGGGCTCGGCATTGTGTTCACGCAGTTCGTGATCGCGCTGTCGCAGAACTATCTCATCCTCGCGCTCATCCTCACCGCGATGGCCGGGATCGTCCTCGGCATGGGCATGCCGACCACGCCGGCCTACATCGTCATGGTGTCGCTGCTGGTGCCCGCGATCATCAAGCTGGGCGCGACCACCCCGGCGGCGCACATGTTCGCCTTCTACTTCGCGATCCTCTCGGCGATCACCCCGCCGGTGGCGCTCGCGGTGTTCGCCGCCGCGGGCCTCGCCAAGGCGAACATGTGGGAGGCGGGATACGAATCGGTGCGCCTGGCGGCACCGGTCTACATCGTCCCCTTCATGTTCATCTACGAACCTTCGCTCCTCATGATCGGCGACTGGTTCCCGATCGTCACCAGCGCGGTTTCGGCATGCATCGGCGTCATGTGCTTCGCCGCGGCGCTGCAGGGCTACTTGCTCACGAATGCCAGGCTGTGGGAGCGCGCGGCGCTGCTTGCGGCGGCGCTGCTGCTGATCAAGCCGGGCCTGGTCACGGACGCGATCGGGTTGGCGCTGCTGGCGGCGGTGTTCACGAGCCAGCGCGCGACCCTGCGCATGCCCGCGTGACCGGAACGGTTCGGCCCGGAAAGGGTCGACAGGGGGTCGGGAATATCGCGCGGAGGCACTGATGGAAATACTGCAGACGATGGTGCTCGCCTCACTCCTCGCCTGGGCGAGCGGCATCCGCCTCTACCTGGTGGTGTGCGCGGTCGGCGTGCTGGGACATTTCCAGTATCTCGAGCTGCCCGCGGGCCTCAAGGTGCTCGAGCATCCGTGGGTGATCGGCTCGGCCGGCTTCATGCTGGCGATGGAATTCCTGGTCGACAAGATCCCCGGCCTCGACACGCTCTGGGACGCGATGCACACCTTCATCCGCATCCCGGCCGGCGCGCTGCTTGCCGCGGGCGCCACCGGGGATTCGCTCACCGCGATGACGGTAGTGGCGGGCCTCCTCGGGGGCACCATCACCGCCGGCACCCATTTCACCAAGGCGGGAAGCCGCGCGATGATCAATGCCTCCCCCGAGCCGGTCTCGAATTGGGGTGCTTCGTTCACCGAGGACGCGCTGGCCATGGGCGGCATCTGGCTCGCGCTTACGCATCCCGTCGTATTCCTCGTCTTCCTGGCCATCTTCATTCTCCTCATGATCTGGCTGATCCCCCGTATCGCGCGCGGCATCAGGTCCATCCTGCGCGTGCTGCAGCCGCGCGCATTGCCGGAAGCCAGGACCGATCGCCCCTGATGCTGCAGGAGATCCTCGATACGCCGCTCCTCGCCGCCGCCATCCTTTTGGGGGCGCTCGGCTTGCTGCTGCTGGTCGCGGCGCTGGCGGCGCTGGTCACCATCAAGCCGTTCCAGTTCATCGCGCGCACGTTCGCGGGGTTGATCTTCCTCGCGCTGGGAGCGGGTGCCGGCTTGGTCGCGCTGGGCACCAGGGGCTACAAGCCCTTCACCCATGAGGAGGTCGCCGCGCGCATGTCGATACGGCCCACGGGCCCGCAGCGCTTCGTCGCCACGATCCAGTTCTCCGACGGGCGCACCAAGGCGTTCGAGATGGCGGGCGACGAGGTGTACATCGACGCGCACATCCTCAAGTGGCGGCCGCTCCTCAACGTGCTCGGCCTGCATACCGGCTACCAGCTGGACCGGATCGCGGGCCGCTACCAGGCGATCGAGAAGGAGCGCACCGCGCCGCGCACC
Source organism: Usitatibacter sp. (assembly GCA_039929025.1). Lineage (GTDB taxonomy): Bacteria > Pseudomonadota > Gammaproteobacteria > Burkholderiales > Usitatibacteraceae > Usitatibacter. Next base: position 20,814 of record JBDSRZ010000109.1, read on the forward strand.
ATCCATCCCCTCGCCGACGAGACGTGGGTGAGCCTATTCCGCCTGCGGCAGCGCTTCGAGTGGCTCGACCCGCTGCTGGACGCGCAGTACGGCTCGGCGACCTTCACGCCGGTGAACCGGCCGGCGGAGTTCGAGGTGCGGGTCTCGACCAGCGGCTTGCTGGTGCGGGAAATCGCGCCCAAGCCAGCGCCAGGCTATTTGCGGTAGAATTTGGCGCGGCATTGGGCGCCACTGCCGGCCCACGGCCCCAAGGAGCGGAGCGCACAAGCACGCCGACTCACCCGCAAGGCACCCACGAGCGGCTCGCGGCCGCTGCGACGACCGGGACACGCGAAAGCAGCGAGATTGATCCTCCTATCTCTTGAAGCGCTTTCGCCGTCCGTGCTCAAGGGGCTGCGGCGCGGCATCGAAAAGGAAGGCCTGCGCATCGAGCCGGACGGAAGGCTCGCCGACACGCCGCACCCGCAGGGACTGGGCTCGGCATTGACGCACCCGAACATCACGACGGATTTCAGCGAAAGTCAGCTCGAACTGATCACCGGCGTGCACACCGGCGTCGACGAGTGCCTGCGGGAACTGACCGAGCTGCATCAAGTGGTTTACCGGCAACTCGGGGAAGAGCTGCTCTGGTGCACGAGCCTGCCCTGCAAACTGCCCGGCGACGACCGGATCCCGATCGCACGCTATGGGCGCTCCAACATCGCACGCCTGAAGACCGTGTACCGCCAGGGGCTCTCGCATCGCTATGGCCGGCGCATGCAGGCGATCTCGGGCATCCACTACAACTTCTCCCTGCCGGAGGCGGCGTGGCCGCTGCTGCGCCAGGCGGGTGATGATCACACGGTCCCCGAAGGCGTGTACCGCGACCAGCGCTACTTCGCGCTGATCCGCAACTTCAGGCGCCATTCATGGCTGTTGCTGCTTCTCCTGGGGGCCTCGCCGGCGGCGTGCGGCTCGTTCGTCGCGGGCCGCCAGCATGAGCTGTCCGCATGGGGCGGGGGCACCGTGTTCGCGCCCTGGGCGACGACGCTGCGCATGGGAGGACTGGGCTACCAGAGCGACGCGCAGACCGCGCTCGCCGTGAGCTTCAACGACCTGAGCGAGTATGCGGCCGCGCTCAGCCGGGGCCTGACCCAGCCCTATCCCGCGTACGAGGCCATCGGGCTTCGCGACGGCGACGGCTATCGCCAGCTCGCCACCACGCTGCTGCAGATCGAGAACGAGTTCTACGGGACGATCCGGCCGAAGCGTACGGTCAATTCCGGCGAGCGGCCGCTGCGCGCGCTGGGCGAGCGCGGCATCGAATACGTCGAGGTTCGGTGCCTGGATGTGGATCCGTTTCATCCGGCCGGGATCGACGCGGCGACGATCCGGCTCCTCGACATCTTCCTGCTGCACTGCCTGCTCACCGACAGCCCCGCCGACAACCCGGAGGAGATCGCCGCCGCCTCGCGAAACCAGCGCCTCGTGGCCGAACACGGACGCGACCCGGTGACCCGCCTCGATCGGTTGGGCGCGCCGGTTGCGCCCGCCGGCTGGGGCGGCGAGCTCCTCGATCAATGCGAGCCGATTGCCGCCGCGCTGGACCTGGCCCACGGGGGCGCAAGGTACGCCGAGGTCCTGGCGGAAGCAAAGCAGGCGCTGCGCGAACCGTCGTCGCTGCCTTCGGCGCGCGTTCTGCGCGAGACCGAAGAGACCCATGGCAAGTCCTTCCCGGATTTCGCGCTGGCGCAGTCGATGCGGCACCGTGACGACGTTGCCAGGCTCCCGCTCTCGCAGGAGGCCGAGTCGCGATACGCGAACCTCGCGGCGCAGTCGCTCGAGGAGCAGCGGGCAATCGAGGAGGCCGACCAAGTACCGTTCGAAACCTTCCGCCGCAACTATCTCGAGCAGGAGCTGCTCCGTGGCCCTCACTTCCGCAGTTCCTCCTGAATCGCGAAGCGCCTCGGGCCCGCGGCCCTTTGCCGTCGGTGGTAGCGTCAATCGACGATGTGGTGTTGTTGAGCAGAGGCTGGCATGTCCTGTTCGCGGCGCTGCGCTATCGATCCTTGCGGCGCTCGCTCGTCGCACGCTTCCTGCCGGCGTCCTCCGAAGCTCGCAGGAAGTCACTATCCATTGCGGCGCGAGCGGCGGCAATCTGCTGTGGATTCGCCTTGGTGGCCTGAAGGCGTTCGAGGAGGAGATTCCGATCCAGCAGTCCCCTCTTCACCATCGCCGCTGTGAAATCGAGATCCTTGGGTCGACTGGCGATGTACTTTGAGATCGCGAGATCGTGAGGATCTAGGCTAGAGAAGCATCCCGGCCGGCAGCGGAACCTGCAGCACGAACTTGAAGATGGCGTAGAGGCCGCCCAGCACCGCGGCCCCGGACAGCGCGTACATGACCGCCATGCGCGGCGTCCAGCGGTCGTAGTTCGAGATCACGAGGATCGCCGCATAGCAGGCGATGCTGGTGACGAGGAAGCCCACCCGTTCCAGCAGCAGCGCCCAGGCCACGAGCACCACCATGAGGGCCACGCGGCGCCAGGTGGAGGCGGCCGGCGCGGGCGCCGCGGCTGCGGGCCGCAGGAACGCCACCGCGATGTACGCGACCGACAACAGGATCATCGTCACCGCGATGGTGCGCGGGAACACCGAGCCCAGCGGCGTGAATTCGCGCGAAAACCAGAGGGCCAACCCCCCCATCACGATGAAGAAAGCGGCCCCGGCGATACCCGGGAGGTCGCGGCGCGCGGCGCTTTCACTCATTGGTCGACCCTTTCGCGCGGCGGCGCGCGGTAATCACGGGGTACATGAGCCCGATCAGGATGAAGACGATGATCCCGATCGAGATCGGGCGCGTGAAGAACTCGCTCACGGGCTCGCCGCGCGCATTGCCGATGAGGTATCCGCGCACGAAGCCGGACTCCGCGATGGTGCCCAGGATCAGCCCCAGGACGATGGGCGAGGCGGTGAAGCCCGCGCGGCTCGCGAGCCAGCCGAAGATTCCGAGCGCCACCATCTGCTGCACGTCGTGGGCGTTGTTCTGCACCGCGAAGCTGCCGACGATGGTGAGGAACGCGACCGACGGCACCAGCAGCGCCTTGGGGATGGAGACGATCGACTTGAAGGCGTAGCGGCCGATCACGAGTCCGATCGGCAGCATCAGGATGGTGGCGATGAAGAGGCCGTAGATGAACGTGTAGACGATCTCGCTTTGCTCGCCGAAGAGCTGCGGGCCGGTGCGGATGCCCTGGACCATCAGGGCTCCCAGGATCACGGCGTCCGGCGGCGTGCCCGGGATGCCGAGCACCAGCGTGGGGATGAACCCGCCGCCGACGGTCGCGTTGTTCGAGGACTCGGTGGCGAGGACGCCGTCGGGCTCGCCCTTGCCGAAGCGCTCGGGATGCTTCGCCACCCGCTTGGCCTCGGAGTACGCGACCAGCGAGGCGATCGAGCCGCCGGCGCCCGGGAGGATGCCCACGACCGTGCCGATGAGCGAGCTGCGTGCGAGGTTCACCTTCGAGGCCCACGCGATGCGCAGCGCCTCTCCGAGCCGGAAGCCGGCCACCTGGTGGGTGAGCTTGAGGTGCGGATCCGGCGTTGCGACCAGGTCGATCAGCACCGGCACGCAATAGAGCCCGATCAGTGCGGAGACCACGTCGAAGCCGCCGAGGAGCGCCTGGAAATTGCCCACGTAGCGGATGTCTCCTCCGACCTCGGCCACTCCCACGGTGCCGAGCAGCAGCCCTACGCAGGCGCCGACGAGGCCGCGCAGCACGCTGCTTTCCGAGAGGCTCGCGATGAGGGTGAGGCCGAACACGGCCAGCCAGAAATACTCCACCGGCCCGAACTTGAGCGCCACCTGCGCCATGGGCGGGGCGAGGAGCAGCAGGAATGCCGCGCCGACCAGGCCGCCGATCACCGAGGCGAGGCAGGCGAGCGTGATCGCGAGGTCGCCATCGCCCTTCTTGGCCATCGGGTAGCCGTCGAAGGTGGTGGCGATCGCCGAGGGCGTGCCGGGGGTGTTGAGCAGCACGGCCGAATAGGCGCCCCCGTAGATGGCGCCGGTGTAGATGGCGCCCAGCGCAATCAGCGCCGACGAGGGCGGGATGCCGAAGGTGAACGGCACCAGCACCGCGATCGCCATCGTGGCCGTGAGGCCCGGCAACGCGCCGATGATGGTGCCGGCGATCACGCCGCCAACAGCCAGGAGGATGTTGAATGGCGTGAGCGCGCCGAGCAGGAACTCGATGCCGGGCATGCGCCGGCTACTTCTTCATGATCCCCATTTCCCTGGCGATCGCCTCGGTCTGCTTCTGCTCTTTCGCCATGAAGGCGTCCATCTGGTCGAGGCCGATGTCCACCATGGCGAAGCCCTTGTCTTCCATGCTCTTCACGAAGGCTGGGTCCTTGTTGATCTTTCCGATCAGGTCGGAGACCTGCTTCTGGAGCGCCTTGGGCGTCGTGTTGGGCACGGCGAGGCCGCGGTACGCGCCGCTCACGAGGTCGTAGCCCATCTCCTTGAAGGTGGGACAGTCCGGCAGCGCGGGATGGCGCTTGTCCATCGCCACGGCCAGGCAGCGCACCTGCGAGCCGAGCTGCACGCCGACGGTGCTGTAGCTGAACGCGGCCGAGACGTGCTTGCCGAGGAGCGCGGTATTCGATTCGCCCGTGCCCTTCGAGGGGATGTACGTCGTGGTCATGCCCGCGAGCTTGTCGAAGCGGCGCTGCGCGAGGTGGTTGGCGGTGTTGGTGCCGGAGCCCGTGAAGGTGACCGTGCCCGGCGCCTTCTTGGCCGCGGCGATGAGGTCCTTCAGCGTCTTGTAGGGGCTGTCGGCGGGAACCATGATCGCGTCCGGCGTGTAGTGGAACCAGTAGACGTTGGCGATCTCCGCGGTCTTGTAGCCCACGTCCTTCTGCAGGGGCTGCAGGACGATGTGCGGCAGGTTGGTGCCGATGATGGTGTAGCCGTCGCCCGGGACGCTGTTGATCTGCGACCAGGCCGCCGCGCCGCCCGCGCCCGCCTTGTACTGGATCGCGACCGACTGGCCGGTGTACTTCTTGAAGAACGGCTCCTGCAGGCGCGCGGAGACGTCGGACTCGCCGCCGGGACCGAAGGCGATGATGTAGTTGATGGTCTTTTCAGGGTAGGCAGCCGCGGCGATGCCGATTGTTGCGGCGGTGAGGGCGATGGCGCCGGCGAAAGTCTTCGCGATGGACTTCATTGGTCTCTCCTTGCTGTTTGGATGGATGCCGCGAGGATGTCCCTAGGGAGCGCGGCGCGGGGCGCCTTCTTTGAAGCGCTGGTGCAGATACTGTGGCAATTTTAACCTCAGCGCCCGATATTCCCAAGCGCCGCACGCGCGCCGGGACGAATGCGGCCATCACGCGATCGGGAGATGGTCAAAGCGGCGCCTCGCTGCCCTCTTCCCGCGCCCGAATGCAAGACCCAATTCGTGGCAACGCACTGGACGCGCCGCTACTGCGCAGCCGCCAGCCCCGCCGCGTCCAGGTGCAGCTCGATCGGGATCCAGCCGTCGTGGATGCCGTGGCAGGCGACCAAGGCGCCCTTGTACGGCGCGAGCGGCGGCATTTCCACGCGGCATTTCTCGCGCGCGTGCGGGCAGCGGGGGTTAAAGGCGCAGCCGGTCGGCGGGTTGAGGGGATTGGGCACCTCGCCCGCGACGGGGGTGCGCGCCTTGCCCGACATGGTGATGTCGGGGATCGCGCTCTCGAGCATGCGCGTGTAGGGGTGCAGCGGGCGATCGAAGAGCGTCTTGGTGGCGGCGATCTCGACGATGCGGCCGAGGTACATCACGCCCACGCGGTTGGAGATGTGCGAGACCACCGCCAGGTTGTGCGAGATGAAGAGGTAGGTGAGCCCGTGCTCGCGCTGGAGGTCCTTCATCAGGTTGAGGATCTGCGCCTGCACCGAGACGTCGAGCGCGCTGGTGGGCTCGTCGCACACGAGGAACTCCGGATTCGACGATAACGCGCGGGCGATCGAGATGCGCTGGCGCTGGCCGCCGGAGAACTCGTGCGGATATTTCTCGCCGTCCTGCGGGGCGAGGCCGACATCGCTCAGGAGCTCGCCCACACGGCTGGCCAACGCCTTCTCGTCGGCGATCAGCTTGTGGGAGCGGATCGGCTCGGCGATGATCCGCTGCACTCCCCAGCGGGGATTCAGGCTCGCGTAGGGATCCTGGAAGATCATCTGGAAGCGCCGGCGCATGGTGAGCATGTCGCGGCGGCGCGCGATCCGTGCCAGGTCCACGCCGTCGAAGAGGATCGAGCCTCGCGTCGGCGCGTAGAGGCCGCAGATGAGGCGGGCGACGGTGGACTTGCCGCAGCCGGACTCGCCGACCAGAGAGAGTGTCTCGCCGCGGTTAATGGTGAACGAGACGCCGTCCACCGCGGCCAGAAGCTGTCGCGGCGCGCCTTCGATCACGCGATTCAGCCAGGGGCGGGAGACGTCGAATGTCTTGGCGAGGTCGCGGACTTCGAGGAGCGGGCATGCCTCGCTCATCGACGGGACGGACCCCGGTTCACCGAGTTTGGGGTCCGTCCCGGGTTTTCGGTCAGCCATGCACCGCCCCCTCGCTCCAGCCCGGCGCGGCCCCCGGCGCTGCGCGCTCGCGATCGTGGAGCCAGCACGCGGCGTGGGTCTGGTTGGCGTGCAGCAAGCCGGGACGCTCTACGCGGCAGCGGGCGAAGACGCGTGGACAGCGCGGGTTGAACGCGCATCCGGGCGGGATGGCGTTCAGGCGCGGCATCGAACCCTCGATCTGCGGCAGGCGCTCCACGTCCTGGCCCACCGTGGGAATCGAACCCATGAGGCCCGTGGTGTAGGGGTGCTGGGGATCGTGGATCACCTGCTGCACCGGGCCGATCTCGACGATGCGGCCGGCGTACATCACCGCCACGCGGTCGGCGGTCTCCGCGATCACGCCCATGTCGTGGGTCACCAGCATGATGGCGGTGCCGTGATCGCGGCACAGCCCCCTGAGGAGCTGGATGATCTGCGCCTGGATCGAGACGTCGAGCGCGGTGGTGGGCTCGTCGGCGATGATGAGACGCGGGTTGGCGCAGAGCGCGAGCGCGATCACCACGCGCTGGCGCATGCCGCCGGAGAACTGGTGCGGGAAATGGTCGATGCGCCGCTCGGGGGCGGGGATGCCGACTTCGCCCAGGAGCTCGATCGCGCGCGCGCGCGCCTGCGCGGCGTTCATCGGCAGGTGCTGGCGGATGGTCTCGGTGATCTGGCCGCCGATGGTGTAGAGCGGGTTCAACGAGGTGAGCGGGTCCTGGAAGATCGCGCCGATCTGGCGGCCGCGGATCCTGCGCATCGCCTCGGCCGGCAGGTTGTCGATGCGGGAGCCTTGGAGGAGAATCTCCCCGCTGGCGATGCGGCCGGGACGCTCGAGAAGCCCGATGATCGCGGTACCGGTGATCGACTTGCCCGCGCCCGACTCGCCCACCACCCCCAGCACCTCGCCCGGTGCGATGTCGAAGCTCACGTCGTCCACGGCGACCAGGGTGCCGCGTCGGGTGTTGAACTCGACACGCAGGTTGCGTACCGAGAGAAGGGCTTGCTGCGTCACTTGCACGTCCTTCAGCGAAGCCTCGGGTTGAGCGCGTCGCGCAGCCAATCCCCGAGGACGTTGATCGCAAGCACCAGGATGACGAGGGCGAGGCCCGGGAACACGGTGATCCACCACTCGCCGGAAAAGAGAAAGTCGTTGCCGATGCGGATCAGGGTTCCGAGCGACGGCTGCGTTGGCGGTACGCCCACGCCGAGGAACGAGAGCGCGCTCTCGGTGATGATCGCCGCGCCGATCTGCAGCGTCGCGATCACCAGCACCGGACCCAGCACATTCGGCAGCACGTGCGAGAACATGATCGCCAGCGGATGACGCCCGATCACGCGCGCGGCCTGCACGTACTCCTTGTTGCGTTCGACGAGCGTGGAGCCGCGCACCGTGCGTGCGTACGAAACCCACCCCGAGGCCGCGATAGCGAGGATCAGCACGTATACCGCCAGCTGGTCGTGGGATTCCTTCGGCAGTGCCACGCGCGCGACCCCGTCGATGAGGAGCGCGATGAGGATCGCCGGGAAGGAGAGCTGCACGTCGGCCACGCGCATGATGAACGCGTCGATCTTGCCGCCCGCGTAGCCGCTGATGAGGCCGAGGGTCACGCCGGTCAACATCGCGAAGATCGTCGCCATGAGGCCGATCACCAGCGACATGCGCGAACCGAAGATGATGGTCGAGAGCACATCGCGGCCCTGGTCGTCGGTGCCAAGCAGGTACTGCGGGTTGCCGCGCTCCACCCACGCCGGCGGCGTGAAGGCGTCGAGCAGGTTCAGCGTGCGCAGGTCGAAGGGGTTGTGCGGCGCGACCCAAGGCGCGAACGCAGCCGCCAGGATGCAGATCAACGTGACCGCCGCCGCCGTGATCACCAGCGGCGAGCGCTTGAAGCTGTAGAAGACGTCGCCGTCGAAGAACCGGCGGAGCGTTTCAGTCATGTCCAGCTCCGTCGCCGCGGCGCCGTCCCCCTGGGAGCCCAATTCTTTCCATCAATGGCCCCCTGCCCCGGCGCGGTCGAGCCGCAGCCGCGGATCAACGAGGTAGTAGAGCAGGTCGACCACCAGGTTGATCACCACGAAGATGAGGCCGATCAGGCACAGGTACGCCGCCATCACCGGGATGTCGGCGAACTGCACCGCCTGGATGAAGAGCAGTCCCATGCCCGGCCACTGGAATACCTGCTCGGTGATGATCGCGAAGGCGATGATGCCGCCCAGCTGCAGCCCGGCGATGGTGATCACCGGCACCATCGTGTTCTTGAGCGCGTGGCCGAAGTGCACCGAGCGGTCGGAGAGCCCGCGCGCGCGCGCGAACTTGATGTAATCGGTGCGCAGCACCTCCAGCATCTCGGCGCGCACCAGCCGCATGATCAGTGTGAGCGGGAAGAACGAAAGCGTGATCGAGGGAAGGATGAGCGCCTTCAGCCCCGACGTGGTCAGCAGTCCCGTGGACCACGGGCCGATCATCGTCGTGTCGCCGCGCCCGAAGGAGGGGAGGATGCCGAGCCAGACGGCGAAGATCAGGATCAGGAAGATGCCGATGAGAAAGTTGGGCAGCGACACCCCGATCAGCGACGTGGTCAGCATTGCGCGCGAGATCCAGGAATCGCGCCTGAGCGCGGTGTAGACGCCGACGGGAATTCCCACGAAAAGCGCGATCAGGGCGGCCGTGATCGCAAGCTCGAGCGTGGCCGGCAGCCGCTCCACCAGCAGCGTGGACACCGGACGCCCGAGGCGCAGCGAGATGCCGAAGTTGCCCTGCACCGCGTTGCCGAGGAACGTCACGAACTGGCGGTAGAACGGCTGGTCGAGGCCCAGGTGCTGGCGCATCTGCTCGCGGTCGGCTTGCGTCGCTTCCGGCGGCAACATGAGCGACACCGGGTCGCCGACGAAGTTGAAGAGCGAGAACGCTATGAAGCCGACCACCAGCATCACGAGGACGCCCTGGAGGAATCTTCGAAGTATGAAAGCAATCATCCGATCATTTGATCGTGACCCACTTCACGCAGAGCCGGTTGTCGGCGCGGTGCACCGCGCTCACGTTCGAGCGCATCGCCCACGGGATGACCTGGTGGTGCAGCGGAATGTGCCCGACGTCGGCGCCGTGCAGCACGAGCACCTCCCGGGTGAGCGCCCGGCGCTTCGCGGGGTCGGTCTCGGTCTTCAGCGCGTCGATCGCGGCATCGACCTTTGGGTTCGAATACCTGCCGAGGTTGTAGTCGCCGTCGGCGGCCTTGGGCACGTGGGTATGCATGAGGCTGAGCAGCGCGTAGAGCGAGTCGAATGTCGGCACGCCCCAGCCCAGCATGTAGAAGCTGGTGTCGAACTTCTGGATCTTGGGGAAGTAGGTGGCGCGCGGCATCGAGTTCAGCCTCACCTTGATGTTCACCTGCGCGAGCATCGCCGCGGCCGCCTGGCAGATGCGCTCGTCGTTGATGTAGCGGTTGTTGGGGCAGTCGAGCGTGACCTCGAAACCCTGCGGGTAGCCGGCCTCGGCAAGGAGCCTGCGGGCGCGCTCGCGGTCGGGCTTCTTCACGACGTCCAGCGACTTGTCGTAGCCGTCGACCTGCGGGGCGAACATGACGCCGGTGGGATACGAGAGCCCTCGCATCACGGTCGTCTTGATGGCGTTCAAGTCGATGGCGAGCTGGAACGCCTCGCGCACGCGCTGGTCCTTGAAGGGATTCCTGCCCTTGACGCTCGAGTACTGCAGCTCGTCGCGCCACTGGTCGAAGCCGAAGAAGATGGTGCGGTTCTCGTTGCCCTCGAGGATCCGCACCTTCGGATCCTGCCTGAGCCGCGGGACGTCCTGCACGTCGGGGTCGAGCACCAAGTCGATCTCGCCGGACAGGAGCGCGGCCAGGCGCGTGGCGCCCTGCTTGATCGGCTGGTACACGATCTCGTTCACGTTGCCGTCCATCTTTCCCCACCAGTTCGAGTTCGCGACCATCACGGTCTTCACGTCGGGGTCGCGGCTCTTCAGCACGTAGGGGCCGGTGCCGTTGGCGTTGCGCGCGGCGAAGGTCTCCTCCTTGTTGGTGAAGTCCTGGGGCTTTTGCACGTTGTGCTTGCTGGCCCAGGCGCGGCTCATCATGCGTACCTCGGTCAGCTGCGCGAGGAGCACCGGGTTGGGCCCGCTGGTGGCGATCTCGACGGTAAGGTCGTCGACCTTCTTCGCGCCGGTCACGCCCTGGAGGTAGGGCTTGAAGTTCGAGGTGGGAAGGAGCGCGCGCTCGATGGAGAACGCCACGTCGTCGGCGGTGAAGGGCGTGCCGTCGTGGAAGCGGACGTTCGGGCGCAGCTTGAGGCGCATGGTGGTCGGGTTGACCGCCTCCCAGGAAACCGCCAGGCAGGGTTCGATCTTCAGGTCCTTGCCGCGCGTGACCAGGGGCTCGTACACGTGGTCGGCCGCGGCGTTGTTCAACCCCTCGTTCTGGGCATGCGGGTCCATGGTGAGGATGTCGCCCTGGCTGGACCAGCGCAGCGTCTTGGCATGCAGGGGTGCGGCGGCGACGGCCACGGCGAGCAATAGCGCGCGGATGACGAAGGAGGGTGTCATTGGGTCTTTTCTCCCGGGGGAAATGAGGTGGCGCCGATGCCGAACGGAGCCTCGCGGCAAACGCGTGGATTATGACGGAAAATCAGTTCCCGACACCGAATCCCGACCCATGACCGAGCCCGTTTACCGCGACGACGCGGGCCAGCAGGCCATGCTCGCGACGCTGCGGCGCGGCGACGCGGTAACGGCGCGCCTCGAAGAGCGAGCGCAGCCGCCGGGTGGTGATCGAGTTCGCAACTAACCCGGCGTAAAATCGTCCAAAAATCACGACCGGCGACGCCGGCAACCCCATCTCGAGGCCGCAATGGAAACCGCCGCATACGACAACCCGATGGGTACCGACGGCTTCGAGTTCGTCGAGTACACCGCGCCCGATCCCGAGCAGCTGGGCGCGCTCTTCGAGCAGATGGGGTTCACCGCCGTCGCGCGCCATCGCTCGAAGGACGTGATCCTCTACCGCCAGGGGCGCGTCAACTTCATCGTGAACCGCGAGGCCGACAGCTTCGCGCAGTCGTTCGCGCGCGTGCACGGACCCTCGGCCTGCGCCTTCGCGATGCGCGTGAAGGACGCGGCGCGCGCCTACCAACGCGCGATCGAGCTGGGCGCGAGGCCCATCGCCGGCAAGGTGGGTCCGATGGAGCTCAACATCCCCGCGATCCAGGGCATCGGCGGCAGCCTCATCTACCTCATCGACCGCTACCCCGGCAACAACGGCACGCTCTCGATTTACGACGTCGATTTCGTGCCGATCGAGGGTGCGCCGCAGCATCCCCACGGAGCGGGCTTGACCGAGATCGACCATCTCACGCACAACGTGTACGCCGGGCGCATGGACGTCTGGGCGCAGTTCTACGAGAAGCTCTTCAGCTTCCGCGAGATCCGCTACTTCGACATCCAGGGCAAGAAGACCGGCCTTACCTCGCGCGCGCTCACCAGCCCCTGCGGCAAGATCCGCATCCCGATCAACGAGCCGTCGGACACCAAGAGCCAGATCCAGGAGTACCTCGATGCGTACCACGGCGAGGGCATCCAGCACATCGCGCTCGCCGCCGAGGACATCTTCGCGACGGTGGAAGCGTTGCGCAAGAAAGAGGTGCGTTTCCTCGATACCCCCGACACCTATTACGAGCGCGTCGGCGAGCGCGTGCGTAACCACGGCGAGGACCTCGACCGCATGAAGAGGAACAAGATCCTCCTCGATGGCGAGGGCGTGGACAAGGACCACCACGAGGACAAGCTGCTGCAGATCTTCACCGAGACCGTGATCGGCCCGATCTTCTTCGAGATCATCCAGAGGAAGGGCAACGAGGGGTTCGGGGAGGGCAACTTCCGCGCGCTGTTCGAATCGATCGAGGCCGACCAGATCGCTCGCGGGGTGATCTGAGAGTGATGCAGGCGTTAAACCTTTGGAACACGGATGAAACGGATAACTGCGGATGAACGCGGATACTTCCATTCATTCGAGTAGTGGTCACACCAGCACGAGAGCTCAAGGATCCGTGTTATCCGCTTTTATCCGTTTCATCCGTGTTCCAAAGGTTTAACGCCTCCATGAACGACACCGGATCCTCCACCGTGCTGAAGTACCTTTCGGGTTTCGGCTCGCACCACGAGAGCGAGGCGATGGAAGGCGCGCTTCCCGTGGGGCGCAATTCGCCGCAGAAGGTGCCCTTCGGCCTCTATGCCGAGCAGCTCTC
>JBDSRZ010000110.1:0-12041 GCA_039929025.1 Usitatibacter sp.
GCGCATCGAGAATTCCAGCGGCCCCGGCACCATGGAGCGCTTCAACAACCTGCCCGCGGTGAAGATATTCGGCTCCGGCGCGCCGGGCGTGAGCTCGGGCCAGGCGATCGCCGAGGTCGAGGCGCTGGCCGCGAAGGTGCTGCCGCCCGAGTACAGCATCGGTTGGAGCGGGGCCTCCTTCCAGGAAAAGCGCGCGAGCGGCACCTCGGTTCTCGCGCTTGCTCTCGGTGCGCTGATGGCGTTCCTGATCCTCGCGGCGCAATACGAGCGCTGGTCGCTGCCGCTGTCGGTGATGATGGCGCTGCCTTTCGGCACCTTCGGCGCGCTCGCCGCGGTGAGCCTGCGCGGCCTCACCAACGACGTGTACTTCCAGATCGGCCTGGTGACGCTGCTCGGCCTCGCCGCCAAGAACGCGATCCTGATCGTCGAGTACGCGGTGCTCAAGTCGGAGGAGGGCCTGTCGCACTCGGCGGCGGCGCTGGAGGCGGCGCGGCTGCGCTTCCGCCCGATCCTCATGACCTCGCTGTCGTTCATCCTCGGCGTGGCGCCCCTCGCGTTCTCCAGCGGCGCGGGCGCCGGCGCGCGCCATTCGGTGGGAACGGGCGTCATGGGCGGCATGATGGCGGCGACATTCCTCGCGATCTTCTTCGTCCCGTTCTTCTACAAGCTGATCACCGAGAGGAAGCTGCGCGAGCCGCGCACCAGCGCGGAGCTGAAGAGCGAGGCGGCCCACAGCCGCGAGCTGCAGCGCCATCCTGCCGGCCATCCCACGCCCCACACGGGAGGCTCCCATGACTAGGGAAACTCCGATCAGGTTCAGCAGATGCGCGTTGCGGCGCCTGCTGCTGGTGTCCGCGCTGCTGCTGGGCGCCTGCACCGTCGGTCCCGACTACCGCCGCCCGGAAGTCGAGCTGCCGAAGGACTTCGCGGTCGCGCAGGCGAGCGTCCCGGCATCCGAGCGCTGGTGGGCCGTCTTCAGGGACCCGGTGCTCGACAAGCTGCTGGAGGAGGGCCTCGCCCACAACCGCGACCTGCGCGCGGGTGCCGAGCGCATCGAGCAGGCGCGCGCGCAACTGGGCATCACGCGCTCCGACATGTGGCCCGATGCCGGCGTCGAGGCGCAGCGCTCGCGCAACCGCGCCTCCGCCCTCGGCAGCTTCCCGCTGCCGCCCGAGGCGATCGAGACCAACACCAACCGGCTGGTCCTGCGCGCGTCGTGGGAGCTGGATTTCTGGGGCAAGTACCGCCGTGCCACCGAGGCCGCGCGTGCCGAGCTGGTCGCAAGCGAGGCCGGGCGCGATGCGGTGCGCGCCTCCCTCATCGGCGACATCGCGCGGGAGTACTTCGCGTTGCGCGCGCTCGACCGAAGGCTGGAATCGGTGTCGCGCACCCTGCTCGGCCGCGAGAAGGCGGTCGAGCTGCAGAAGCTGCGCCTCGATGCCGGCATGGTCTCGGAGTTCGAGTTGCGCCAGGTCGAGTCCGAGATGCGCAACACCGAGGCGCTGGTGCCGCTGCTGCGGCAGGCGATCGTTCGCCAGGAAGGTGCGCTCGCGGTTCTCCTCGGCCGCAGCCCGCGTGCGATCTTCGAAGGCGCCATCGAGCGCGGCACGCCGGCGATCCCGCTCGCGGTAGAAGTGCCCGCCGGCCTGCCGTCGGAGCTGCTCCTTCGCCGCCCGGACCTTCGCCAGGCGGAGGCCCGGTTGCATGCGGCCAACGCGCGCATTGGCGTAGCGCGCGCGGCTTACTTCCCGTCGATCTCGCTCACCGGCTTCTTCGGCGGCGAGAGCCAGTCGCTGGGCGACATCTTCTCCAGCGCGGCGCGCACCTGGAACCTCACCGGCGGGCTGCTGCAGCCGGTCTTCGCATCGGGGGCGATCCGCGGCGGCGTCGACCTCGCCAACGCCCGCACGCGCGAAGCCGCGGAGCTCTACCAGAAGGCGATCGCGACGTCTTTCCGCGAGGTGCGCGATGCCATCCACAACCAGGCCCACGCACGCCAGGCGCTCACCGCCCAGCAGGGGCGCGAGGCGGCGCTCGCCCGCACCGCGGAACTCGCGAAGCTGCGCTACGACAACGGCGCGGTGAGCCTCTTCGAGGTCCTCGAAGCGGAGCGGCAGCTCGCCGTCGCGCGCCTCGATGCCATCGATGCCGAGCGCGACCGCGTCAACGCGATCGTGGACCTGTACCTCGCTCTGGGGAGCTGACCCGGCGATATCTGCGAGAATCCGCCGGTGAGCGAGCGCTGGGACATTTTCTGCCGCGTCGTCGACAACTACGGCGACGTGGGCGTGTCATGGCGGCTTGCGCGGAGCCTCGCGCGCGAGCACGGCAAGCGCGTGCGGTTATGGCTGGACGATCTCACCGTCATCGCGAAGTTGAAGCCGGGCACCGATACTGCGCACGATGTCCACCATGCCGAAGGCGTGGAAGTGGTACGCCTGCGCGCGCTGCCCTTCGCACCCCGGGGTGTGGCCGACGTGGTGGTGGAGACCTTCGGTTGCGGCCCGCCGGCCGCGTACGTCGAGCTGATGGCGGAGCAGGAGCAAAAGCCTCGCTGGATCAACCTCGAGTACCTGAGCGCCGAGGACTGGGTCGAGGGCAGCCACGCGCTTGCCTCGCCGCATCCGCGCCTGCCGCTTACCAAGTTCTACTTTTTTCCCGGCTTTACCGCGGGCACCGGGGGCCTGTTGCGCGAGCAGGGCCTCCTCGCACGGCGCGACGAGTTCCAGTCCGACGCCGGCGCGCAGGCGGCCTTCTGGCGCTCGCTCACCGGCAAGGCGCCGCCCGAAGAGGCGCTCAAGGTGAGCCTTTTCACCTACGCGGACGCGCCGGTGGAGAGCCTCGCGCGCGCTTGCCAGCAGTATCCCGGGCCGGTGTGGCTCGTAGCTCCCGACGGCGCCGCGGCGAGCTCCCTTCGCGACCAGCTCATGCCTGGCCACGACTCCGCGCAGCGGAACGTGCATCACGGCGGCCGGCGGCGCGAAGTGGAGATCTTCCGCGTGCCTTTCCTGCCGCAGGACCAGTACGACCTGCTGCTCTGGGCGAGCGACGTGAATTTCGTGCGCGGCGAGGATTCCTTCGTGCGGGCGCAGTGGGCCGCTCGGCCTTTCGTGTGGCACGTCTATCCCACCGCCGATCACGCCCACTGGGTCAAGCTCGCGGCCTTCCTCCATCGCTACGAGCAGGGACTGGATTGCGCCCAGGCGGCCGCGGTCGACGGCCTCTGGAACGCCTGGAATCAACGCGCATCGTCCCCCTCTCCGAACGGCGCGAAGCCGGGGCTGCCCGATGCCTGGGCGGGATTCGTGGCCAACCGGGCAGCGCTGCGGGGGCGCGCGCGCGCCTGGTCGGATCGGCTGGCGGCTCGCCCGGACCTGGCGGCGGCATTGGTGGATTTCGCCGACAAAAGTCTGGCGCAAGCACCCGTAACCAGTTAAAATAACAGGCTTTTCGGCACACACGGCCGCGGGAACGGCATTGGAGCGCACGACACGGTCGCCGCTCAATGCAGGCGGTCAAATCCAGGACATCATTCCAAATGAAAATCGCTCAGGAACTGCGCAGCGGCAACGTGATCATGGTGGGCAAGGACCCGATGGTCGTGCTCAAGGCCGAGTACAACAAGGGTGGCCGCAACTCCGCCACCATGAAGATGAAGATGAAGAACCTCCTCAATGGTTCGAACATGGAAACCGTGTACAAGGCCGACGAGAAGTTCGAGCTGCTGATGCTGGAGAAGAAGGAAGTGACCTTCTCGTACTTCGCCGATCCAATGTTCGTCTTCATGGACCCGGAGTACAACCAGATCGACATCGAGGCCGAGAACCTCGGCGACGCGGTGAACTACATCGAGGACGGGATGGTCGGCGAGGCGATCTTCTACGAGGGCCGCGCGATCTCGTTCGAGCTACCGACCACGGTGGTCCGCGAGGTGATCTACACCGAGCCCGCGGTGCGCGGTGACACGTCGGGCAAGGTGTTGAAGCCCGCGAAATTGAAGACCGGCTTCGAGGTGCAGGTCCCGGCGTTCTGCGCCACCGGCGACAGGATCGAGATCGATACCCGGACGCACGAATACAAGCGAAGGGTAGCCGCATAAGGCTGCCGGATCTCCTGCTCCCCGGCGCAATGCCGGGAGCGAATCTTCAAGGGCGCCGCCGGCGCCCTTTCCTTTGCGCCTGCCTTACGATGGGCGCTGAATGAAAGCGGCCTATCCCACCGTCGCGGCGGTCGTGCGCGAGCAAACCGGCGCCGCTTGGTCCCGTGCCCGCAAGCTCTGCTCCGAGGGCCGGGTCACGGTCAATGGCGAGCGCTGCCTCGACCCCGCCGCGCGCATCCCGACCGACGCGGTGGTCGTGGTTGACGAACACGCGCCCAAGCACCGTCCGGGTCCGCTCGCCGAGGACGCCATCGTGTTCTTCGACCGGGAAGTGGTCGTGGTCGATAAGCCCGCGGGGATGCTGAGCGTCGCCGACGAGCCCGGCAACAAGGACACGCTCGGCCTGCACACTCGCACGCTGCTGCGGCGGATGGGCGGGCGGGAGGAGGACACCCCGCTCGGAGTCGTCCACCGCCTCGATCGCGATACCAGCGGGCTCATGGTGTTCGCACGCACGGCGACTTCACAGCGGCTGCTCGCGGTCCAATTCCGCGACCACACGGTCGAGCGCCAATACCACGCGATCGCCCATGGCGTGGTCGCCGCCGCCCGAGTCGACACGCAGCTCATCCTCGACCGCGGCGATGGGCTGCGCGGCTCCTTCGGCCATTTCCGGCGTCCGCGGGGCGAGCCCCCGCACGACGCGCGCCACGCGGTCACCCACATATCGCCGCTGCGAAACCTCGGGGGTGCGACGCTGGTCGAGTGCCGGCTGGAGACCGGGCGCCAGCACCAGATCCGCATCCACCTCGCGGAACTCGACCATCCGATTGTGGGCGAGCGCGTGTACATCCGCGACTACCTGGGCGCGAAGATCGAGGCGCCGCGGCCGATGCTGCATGCTCGCGTGCTCGGGTTCGTCCATCCGCGCACCGGCAGGAAGGTCGTGTTCGAGCGCGAGGCGCCCGAGGACTTCGGGGAGATGGTCGCGAGACTGGGGCCGCATCCTTTGGGTTAGGATTCACGCATGGCACTCAAGCGATCCACCTGGAAGCCCGGCACCATCGTGCTGCTCGAGCACGAATCGAGGATCCTGCGCGACAACGCGCTGCGCGACCCGCACGTGCGCAAGCTCGCCGTGTGGCTGCCGCCGCAATACGACGCCGGCGGCGCGCGCGGCCTCGGCAAGCGCTTCCCGGTGTTCTACGACATGGTGGGCTTCATGGGCTCGGGCTTGTCGCACGTCGCGTGGAAGAACTTCAGCGAGAACGTGCCCGAGCGCATGGCGCGCCTCATCCACGAGCGCAGGATGGGCGCGGCGATCGTGGTCTTTCCCGACTGCTTCACCGCGCTCGGCGGCAACCAGTACGTGAACTCGTCGGCGATCGGCAACTACGCCGACTATCTCACCAGGGAGATCGTGCCCTTCGTCGATCGAGAGTTCCGAACGCTCGCTTCCCGCGACCACCGCGGCTGTTTCGGCAAGTCCTCCGGCGGCTACGGCGCGATCATCCATGGCATGCGCTATCCGTCCACCTGGGGCGCCATCGCGGACCACTCGGGCGACGCCTACTTCGACTTCGTCTACTGGCACGACTGGCCGAATACGCTGAACGAGCTCGCGAAATACCGTCCGAAGCGGCTGAAGCTGCCGGGCAAGGTGGACGTGCGCAAGCTGGAGAAGGGCGTGGAGCGCGGCGCCGACGACGGCCGCGTGCGCGCCTTCCTCGACTCGGTATGGTCGAAACCGAAGCTCACCATGGCCGAGGCGCATTGCATCATGAACCTGTGCATGGCCGCGACCTACGATCCCGATCCGCGCGTCCCGAACGGATTCCGGCTGCCCTTCAACCTCGAGACCGGCGAGGTGATCCCGAAGCGCTGGAAGAACTGGCGCTTGAACGACCCGGTGAACCTGGTGACGAAGTACCGCCGGAACCTCAAGTCCCTGCGCGGCATCTACATCGATTGCGGCGCGCGCGACCAGTATCACATCCAGTACGGCTCGCGGATCCTGTCCAAGCGCCTCGCGCAGGCACGCATCGCGCACACTTACGAGGAGTTCGACGACACCCACTCGGATGTCGATTACCGGATGGATGCGTCCTTGCCGTTCCTCTCGCGGGCGCTGAGGTAGCCAGGGACCTTTCCCTCTAGTCAGGCGCAGGCTGCGGAAAGGTCACGCGAAAGGCATTGCCCACTCCGTCCGCGTCTTCGCGCAGTTCGATGGTGGCCCCGTGCACCCGGGCGATCTCGCGCGCGATCGAAAGTCCGAGGCCGCTTCCCGCCTGGGTGTTGCCGAGCAGGCGGTGGAAGCGCTCGAAGACGCGCTGGCGCTCCTCGGACGGGATGCGAGGCCCGTCGTCGCTCACCTCGAGCACGGTGTCGAGGCCCGCGCTCACCCGCACGGTGACGTGGCCCCCGTCGGGCGTGTAGCGCACCGCGTTGTCGACCAGGTTGTCCAGCATCACCCGCAGCCGGGAGTCCTCGCCACGAATCATCACCGGCCTGTCGCTGCCCTCGAAGCCCATGTCGATCCGTTTCCTGAGGGCCTCCGGGACCCACCCCTGGCTCACGTCGAGCGCGAGCGCGTTGAGATCGACTGGCGCGAGCGCAACCTCGCGCGCCGCTTCGGGCTCGTTCCGCGCGAGCGACAGCAGCTGCGAAACGACGCGGGAGAGCCGTTCGAGCCCGGTCTGCGCGGTGACCAGTGCGAGGCGCAGCCGCTCGGGGTCGTCCTCGCGCAGCGCCACCTCGAGCTGGGCCTTGAGCACCGTGACCGGTGTCTTCAGCTGGTGGGCGGCGTCGCTGATGAAGCGGTTCTGCAGCGTGAGCGCGCGGTCCAGGCGCCCGACGAGGTCGTTGATCGAGTCGAGCAGCGGGCGGACCTCCGCGGGGACGTCGTCGGCCACGATCGGGCTCCAGTCGCGGTGCGAGCGTGCGGCGACCGCCAGGCGCAGGCGCTCCAGCGGCGAAAGCCCCTGCATCACCCCGATCCAGACGACGATCCCGGCCACCAGGATGATCAATGCCTGGGGAATCACCACCGAGAGCAGGATCTCGCGCGCGAGCGCGCGGCGCTTCAGCTGCGTTTCGGCCACGCGCACGATCGCGGCGGGGCGCGCGGTCACCGAGTCCGCCTCGACCCGTAGCTCGACCACGCGCACCGAGGCGCCGCGAACCACCGCCTCGAAGTAGCGCTCCTCGCCGCGCGCGACACCCGCCGGCTCCTCGGCATGGGGCAGCGGCTCTCCTTCGGCGAAACGGCCGTCGGGGCCGCTCACTTCGAAGTGGATGCGGTCCTCGGGATCGGTGAGCAGGATCTGGCGGGAGTCGGGCGGCAGGTCGAGCGCCACGCCGCCCGCCGATTCCTTCAGGTGCAGCGAGATCTCGCGCGCGATCTCCGCCAGCGAGCGGTCGTAGGCGCGGCGCGAAAACTCCACCGCCACCCAATAGCTTACGAAGGTGTCGATGATGAGGAGCAGCAGGAGCGGGATAAAGAGCCACGTCAGCAGCTGCGACCGCAGCTTCTGGGGCTCACGCGGCATTGGGCTTTTCGACGATGTATCCCATCCCTCGCACGGTGCGGATCTCCACGCCCGACTCCTCGAGCTTCTTTCGCA
Organism: Usitatibacter sp.; assembly: GCA_039929025.1. GTDB lineage: Bacteria > Pseudomonadota > Gammaproteobacteria > Burkholderiales > Usitatibacteraceae > Usitatibacter. Next base: position 7,723 of record JBDSRZ010000110.1, read on the forward strand.
GCCGGTAGACGAAGACTTCCACCGCATTGCTGCTCGAGGTGTCGTCCCATCCGTAGAGATGGTCGACGATCTGCTGTTTGGCGACCACGCGCCCCTCGCGCAGCAACAGGAGCTCCACCACCGCGAGCTCGCGCGCCGACAGCTCCACCGCCTGCCCGTTGCGATAGAGGCGCCGCCCGACGGTGTCCAGCCTGAGCGGCCCGTGCACCAGCTCCGCGCTCGCCGACGCGTGCGAGCGCCGGATGAGCGCGCGCACCCGGGCCTCCAGCTCCGAGAGCTCGAACGGCTTGGTGAGGTAGTCGTCGGCGCCGAGATCGAGCCCTGCAACCCGGTCGTCCACGGTGTCGCGAACGGTGAGCATCATCACCGGCACCTTGTTGCGCCGGGCGCGCAGGCGCTTCAGCACCTCGAACCCGTCGAGGTGGGGCAGCCCCACATCGAGCAGCACCAGGTCGTACTCGTTGCCGACCAGGGCGCGATCGGCGTCCTGGCCGTTGGCGGCACGCTGCACCCTGTGGGCCGATTGCCGCAGCGCGCGCGACATCGCATCGGCGAGCATCGCGTCGTCCTCGACGATCAATATTCGCATCGTTCCTCCTAGCGCGCCTTGCGGTGCTTGTGCCGCCATACCGAAGGGGGCTTGCCGAACGCGCGCCGGAAGGCGGCGGAGAATCCGGCCGATTCGTACCCGGCCTCCTTCGCGATGACCCGGATCGCACGCGAAGAGGTGAGGAGGGCATGGGCCGCGAGCTGCAGGCGCCAGCGGGTGAGAAAAGCGAAGATCGGCTCCCCCATCACGTCGCCGAAGCGCTCCGCGAGCGCGCTCCTCGATAGTCCCACCGCGCGCCCGAGCTTCTCCACCGTCCACGATTCCGACGGGCGCCCGTGCACGAGGGCGAGCGCGCGCCCCAGGTAGCGGTCGTTCAGGCCGGCGAGCCACCCGCTGCCGCCGGGCGGACGCGATTGCACGTAACGCGCGAGCGCTTCGATGAACACGATCTCCGCGATGCGCGAGCGGGTCGCGACCGAGCCCAGGAAGGGCGCGTCGCTTGCGGAGAGCACCAGCGACAGCGAGTCGGCGAGCCACTCGAGCGCCGCCGCGCCGGCGAGGTCGACGAACACGATGCGCGGCAGCGCGTGGAGGAGCGGATCGGCGAGGTGCCGCTCGCAGCTGAAAGCGAGCGCCAGGAGGCGCGTCGCCGACCCCGTCCCGCCCAGGCGCACGGGATGCATCTCGCCTGCGACCGGCATGCGCACCAATGACGCGAGCGAAACGGCGGGCGCGTCCAGCGAGCTGCCGACGAGGTGCGCTTCGCCCCCGGGCATGAAGGCGAAGTCTCCGGCCCGCAGCGTCACCTCTTCCGTACCGGTGGGCCGCAGATGACATTCGCCCGCGAGGACCACGTAGGCGCGCGAGATCGACTGGCTCGCCGGCACCGACAGGCACCAGGGCTCGTGCGCCGTCGCATCCAGCGCCACGTTCGCCTGGAAATTCGCGAGCCTCAGGACCTCGGAAAGGGCATCCACGGAAAAATGGTGTCGGAGTCGAATTTCCGCCTGAGCATACGGAAATTCGTCTCCGACACCAATTTCAGTGGAAGTGGGCGGCCTGGACGTCGGCCTCTTCGGGGAGCTCGGCGTGGACGATCTCGCCGTCGGCATTGGCGAAGAGCGGCGCGCCGCAGTCCTCGCAATACTCGGGCGTGAAGGTGCCCTGCAGCTTCTTCACTTCGGTCACGCCCACCTCGGCGAGCTGGGCCAGCACCTCGTCCAGCGGGCCGGGGCGCACGCCCTCGTCCTCGCGGCCGTAGAGAGGCCAGACGACGCCGTGCGCCACCTCGGTCTCGTCGACGATCGAGAAGGCGACGCGATACTCGTCGATGCGCTCTTCACCGAAGCCCGCCACCACCGCCTGCAAATCCGCGGGCTTGGCCTTCAGTGCCTGCTCGAGGAAAGCCGTCGCCGCGCGGATGCCGAAGGGACGAACGCGCCGGTCGGACTCACGGCAATTCACGTAATAGGCGTCGGGAAGGAGGCACTCGAAGACGCAGCCGGGCAGCAGCTGCGAGAGTGTCGGGCGCGCCTGCAGGATCCATTGCTCGAGGCTGCCGGCGCGGCCCGCATGGCCGGAGGCGTCCTCCTGCCAGCGGAAGAGCGCCTGGCCGCGCGGCACCGCGGCGCACGCGACCACGAACCGCGTATCGGCGAGTAGATGGGCGGTCTCCGGCAGGCGCGCGAGATCCAGGCGCGGTACCTCGCCGGCGACGGCGGCGTCGGCGAGGCGGGCGGCCAGGCGGCGCAGCTCCGAGAAGTGGCGCGGCAGCTGGTCGATGGAATAGAGGTATGGAACGATCGCCATCTTCGCGCCGTCCGCGAGCACGTGCGCCTGCAACTGCACGCGCAGCGTCTGCGCCTCGTCGGCGGGGATCGGTCCCGAGGGGATCGCGTACTTGGACCACGCCACGATCGGCGCGGCGATGAGGAGCGACTGCCACGCGCGATCGCCCTGCATCACCACGACCGATTCCGACTCGTTCTCGACCAGCTCGATCAGCGTGTCGTAGGCGCCGAGATTGGTCTGGTAGAGATGGTCCAGTGCGCTGTCGATGGGCGCGTCGTTGCAGTTCTCGAGGAGCTTCGCCGCGAGCGCCGACATGGCGCCCTCCCAGTAACGATCCTCGGTGAGGCTCCCCGAGGCGTTGAGGCCGTTGGCGAGCGCGATCAGGCGTTCGGCGTCACGGGTGAGTCGGGGTGGGGCTTTGGCACGGGTGCGAGGCATGGGGTAGGGCGGGGCGAGCAGGGTCTGCCATTTTATCGCGCCGAGGCCCAATCCAATTGCACCCATCTGGAATACAATGTTGCACTCGACACAACAATCTATGAAATAAAGGCACAAGTGGTCGATGACGATCCCCTCGGAAATGACCGCGTTCGTTCGCGCGGTGGAGCTCGGCGGCTTTTCGATCGCGGCGCGGGACATGGGCCTCACGCCCTCGGCGATCTCCAAGCTGGTCACGCGCCTGGAGGATCGCCTCGGCGTGCGGCTCCTCAACCGCACCACGCGCAGGCTCGCGCTCACCCCCGAGGGCGAGGCCTACTTCCATCGCAGCCAGCGCATCCTCGCGGACATCCACGAGGCCGAGAACGAGGTGGCGCGCTTCCGGGCGCAGCCCAAGGGCCTGCTGCGGATCAATGTCGGCACCGCGTTCGGCATGCACCAGCTCACGCCCGCGCTGCCGGAATTCCTCGCCGCCAACCCCGAGGTGCGGATCGAGCTCACCGTCACCGACCGCGTGGTGGACCTGATCGAGGAGGGCGCGGACCTGGGCATTCGCCTCGGCACCTTGCCCGATTCCTCGCTCGTGGCGCGCAAGATCTGCGACCTCGAGCGCGTCGTCTGCGCTTCGCCCGCGTACCTGAAAAAGCACGCCATCCCCAGGCGTCCCGACGACCTGCTGCGGCACAACTGCCTCGCGGTCAGCTATTCGCCGGCCCTGCGTCGCTGGCCGTTCGCCTCCGGCGATGACGTGCGCCACATCGAGGTGTCCGGCTGCGTGAGCGCCAACACGGCCGAGTCCTTGCTGCAGCTGGCGCTCCTCGGCGTCGGCATCATCCGCCTGTCCGATGCCATAGTCGGCGAAGCGATCCGCGACGGGCGCCTGGTCGCGCTGCTGCAGGACGTCCACCACGCCGAGCCGCTGCCGCTGCACGCGGTCTATCCGCACGGACGCCATCGCTCGCCGCGCGTCGCGGCGATGATCGATTTCCTCGTCGAGCGCTTCGGCTCGGCGCCGTGGCGCGTGCCCGCGCGCCGCAAGCCCCGTTACCAGGGAGAATCATGAATCCGTCCCCACCGCTTTTCGCCGCGTTGCCGAAGCGCTAGGGCGGGGAAGAGCGGGAGCGCCGATGTTCGCCCCCTCGATCGCGTTCATCGACGTGGAGACCACCGGCACCACGTCCACCGGCGATCGCATCACCGAGATCGGCATCGTGCGAGTCGAAGAGGGGGAGCTCGCCGAGGAGTGGTCCACGCTGGTGAACCCGGAGCGCAGCATCCCCGAGGACATCCAGGCGCTCACCGGCATCACGAACGCGATGGTGCGCAACGCGCCGACCTTCCATGAGGTCCGGCGCGAGGTGCACGCGCGGCTCGCCGGGCATCTCTTCGTGGCGCACAACGCGCGCTTCGATTACGGCTTCATCAAGAACGAGTTCCGCCGCTCGGAGATGGTCTTCACCGCGGACGTGCTCTGCACCGTGCGCCTCTCGCGCCGGCTCTATCCCCATGCGGTGGGTCACGGCCTGGACGCGGTGATCGC
>JBDSRZ010000111.1:0-3847 GCA_039929025.1 Usitatibacter sp.
GGAGCGGATCGTGAGCTGCGCCATCGAGCCGCGATAGATCTTCCGGAACCACCACTCGTCCTTCTGCTGGCGGGTCCAGGTGCGGATCTGCTCTTCGGTGAGTTGCTCGATGGCCATCGGTCGCTCGCTGAGTGTCTTGCGCCCTCTGCCTTGGGAGAGGGCCGGGGAGAGGGTCAGGGCCGTAAACTACCATTCCGCACCAACCCTGGCCGATAGACACACCCAACATGCGTTTGTTGCTGGTCGAAGACGACGCCATGATCGGCGCCGCGGTGGAGGAGGGATTGCGCCGCGAGGGCCATACCGTCGACTGGGTCCGCGACGGCCGCGAGGCCGAGGTCGTGGTACCGGGGGCGGCCTACGAGCTCGTCCTCCTCGACCTCGGCCTGCCGCGCCGCGACGGCCTTTCCATCCTGCGGTCGTGGCGCGCGAAGGGAGTGAGCATCCCGGTGGTGATCATCACGGCGCGCGACGCGGTGGCCGACCGGGTGGCGGGGCTCGACGCCGGCGCCGACGACTACCTGGTGAAGCCGTTCGACCTCGACGAGCTCTCGGCGCGCGTCCGTGCGGTGGTTCGCCGGCGCGCGGGGCGCTCGGACGCCGTGGTGAAGGTGGGCGAGCTGGAGATCGATACCGCGACCAAGCGCGTGAAATGGGGCGGGCGCGAGGTGACCCTCTCGGCGCGGGAGTACGCGCTGCTCGAGGCGCTCGCCCACCGTCCCGGGGCCTACCTCACACGCGCGCAGCTGGAGGAGCGGCTCTACGGCTGGGACGAGGAGATCGCGAGCAACGCGGTCGAGGTGCACATCCATGCGCTGCGCCGCAAGCTCGGCCCGAGCTTGATCCGCAACGTCCGCGGCATGGGCTACACGCTCTCGGGGGACGCATGACGTCGATGCGCCGGCGCCTCCTCGGCTGGCTGCTGCTCACGGTGCTGCTCGGCGGGCTGCTCGCGGCGCTGGTGGTCTTCTACCAGGCGCGCAAGCAGGCTAACGAGCTCTTCGATTACCAGCTGCGGCAGCTCGCGCTGGCGCTGCGCGATCGCGCCTACTCGCCCAGCCAGCTCGCGGAGGCGCTGCAGGACGAGTCGCGCTCCGACTTCGTGATCCAGGTGTGGTCGCCGGACGCGCGGCTCATCTACAGCTCGCACCCGAATGTCGATGCGCCCGGTCCGGTAAGCCCGGGCTTCGGCGACGTCGAGACCACGCTGGGCGGCTGGCGCGTGTTCGCGACCTTCCATCGCGGGCTCACCATTCAAGTGGCCCAGCACCGGCTCGCGCGCGAGGCGCTGGCGCTGAGCGCGGCGTGGCGGACGCTGCTTCCGTTCCTGCTGGTGCTGCCGATCATGGGATGGTTGATCTGGAGGCTCGTCGGGCGTGAGGTGCGCGTGCTCGAGGCTACCGCCCGCGCCGTCGCGCGGCGCAGCCCCGAGTCGCTCGAGCCGATCGACGCCACCTCGTCGCCGCAGGAAGTCCAGCCGCTGCTCGAATCGTTGAACGGCCTGATGGGGCGGTTGGGCGCCGCGCTCGCGCAGCAGCGGCATTTCATCGCCGATGCGGCGCACGAGCTGCGCACGCCGTTGACGGCCTTGCGCCTGCAGCTGCAGTTGGCGGAGCGCGCGCGCGACGAGGGTGAACGCGAGAAGGCCCACGCGGCGCTGCGCGAAGGCATCGGGCGCGCCGTCCACGTGGTCGAGCAGCTGCTCGCTCTCGCCCGCGCCGACCCCGAGGCCCGCAACGTCGCCCGCAGCCCCGTCGACCTCTCCGAGCTTGCCCGAAGCGTGGCCCAGGAGCTCGCCGCGCAGGCCGCCGCCAAGGGCCTCGTCCTCGACCTCAACGCACCGGACCCTGTCGTGGTGCACGGCAACCGCGCCACCCTCCACGCCCTCCTCGAGAATCTGGTCGACAACGCCATCCGCTACTCGAAAAATGGTGTCGGAGTCGATTTATCCGGCGCTCCTTCCAGCCAGCCTGCCGAGAGTGAAATAAATGGTGTCAGACACCATTTAAATAATTCGACTCCGACACCAATTTATTTGCGGGTCCGGACGGCCGGAGAGGAGGCGATGGTGGAGGTCGAGGACCGCGGACCGGGGATTCCGATGGCGGAGCGGGAGCGCGTGTTCGACCGTTTCTACCGGGGAGAGACGGCCTCGGAAGGGGGCACGGGCCTGGGGTTAGCGATCGTGCGCCGGATTGCGGAGCGCCACGGGGGAAGGGTGGAGTTGGTCGACGCCCCGGGCGGCCGGGGCCTGCTCGCCAGGGTCGCAATTCCCTTAAGTTCCGCTTAAGGAAGCACCTCCATAGTCGGTCCTGTCGCCCTTCCCGAAGGGCATCCAACCGACCGGAGTCACCCATGAATGCGAAAGTCCTCGTCGGCTCGCTTGCGGCCGCCGGCGTCATCGGCAGCGTTGGAGCCATCAAGCAGTTCGACGCGCCCATCTCCAGCGCCCACGCCGCCTCCGCCGCCACGGTGCCCATGGCCGTTGCCGCCCCCGCGGCCAACCCTGCCGCCACCATGCTCCCCCTCAACGGGTTCAGCGACCTGGTGAAGAAGTACGGTCCGGCGGTCGTGAACGTAAGTGTCGAGGGCATGCGCCGCGTGAGCAACGACGAAATGCCCGAAGGCATGGAAGACAACCCGGGCCTGCGTGAATTCTTCCGTGGCTTCCGCGGCCGCATGCCCGGCATGCCCCGCGGCGACCAGCCGATGCGCGGCCAGGGCTCCGGCTTCATCGTGAGCGACGACGGCTACATCATGACCAACGCCCACGTGGTCGAGAGCGCCGAAATCGTCACCGTGCGCCTCACCGACCGGCGCGAATTCAAGGCGAAGGTCATCGGCACCGACAAGCAGAGCGATATCGCGATCCTCAAGATCGATGCGAAGTCGCTGCCTACGGTGAAAGTCGGCAAGTCCGCTGACGCCAACGTCGGCGAATGGGTCGTGGCCATCGGCTCGCCCTACGGCTTCGAGAACTCCGTGAGCGCTGGCATCGTGAGCGCCAAGGGCCGTTCGCTCCCCGACGCCGCGTACACGCAGTTCATCCAGACCGACGTCGCCGTGAATCCGGGTAACTCCGGCGGGCCGCTCTTCAACCTCGCCGGCGAGGTGATCGGCATCAACTCGCAGATCTACTCGAGGAGCGGCGGCTACCAGGGCATCTCGTTCGCGATTCCGGTGGAGACCGCGCTCTCCGTCAAGGACCAGCTGGTGAAGCACGGGAAGGTCACGCGCGGCCGCATCGGCGTGACCGTCCAGGACGTGAACACGACACTCGCCGAGTCCTTCGGCCTCGACCGTCCGCGCGGCGCGCTCGTCGCCGGCGTGGAACCGGGCGCGCCCGGCGAGAAGGCCGGCCTGCAATCGGGCGACATCATCACCAAGTACGACGGCAAGCCGATCGAGCGCTCGTCCGAATTGCCGATGCTGGTGGCCGAGACCGCGCCCGGCAAGGTGGCGCAGGTCGAAATCTGGCGCAACAAGGCGGCGCGGACGCTGACCATCTCAACCACCAACGCGCAGCCCTCGAAGGATCGGGTCGCCGAGGACGACCGCGCCGCGGCCAAAGGCCGCCTGGGCCTCGCCGTGCGCCCGCTCAGCCCTGACGAGAGGGGGGAGCTCGGCGCGAAGGGCGGCCTGGTGGTCGAGCAGGTGGCCGGTGCCGCCGCCCGCGCGGGCATCCAGCGGGGCGACGTGGTGCTCTCGTTCAACGGCACCCCGGTCAAGACCGCGGAAGAGCTCGTGGCCCTGGTGGCCAAGGCCGGGAAAAGTGCCGCACTGCTCGTGCAACGCGAGCGGCAGCAGCTCTTCGTTCCGGTAGAGCTTGGCTGAAAAAAATGGTGTC
>JBDSRZ010000112.1:0-7102 GCA_039929025.1 Usitatibacter sp.
CGAGTCCCAGGCCCGCGCCCTCGACGTCGCGCCCGCGCGCCACGTCGCGCCGCGCGAAGCGCGCGAACAGCCGCCGCAGCTCGCCCTCGGCGATCGCCTCGCCGGGGTTGGAAACCGCGACGCGGCAAGCCTCATCATCGCTTTCCACCTCCACCTCGATGGTCGCGCCGCGCGGCGAGTAGCGCACCGCGTTCGATAGCAGGTTGGTCAGCGCCCGCCGCACCAGCAGCCGGTCGGCGGCGAGGCGCCCCTCTCCACGCACCGCGATACGCTGCGCGTTCTCCGCCGCGGCGGCCTCGAAGTATTCGGCGACGCTCTCGATCTCGGGGCGCAGCTCGATCTCCTCGACGTTCAACTCGATCATGCCGCGGTCGGCGCGCGCGATGAACAGCATGTCGGCCACCATGCGCTGCAGGCGTTCCAGCTCCTCCAGGTTGGAGTGCAGCGCGTCCTGATATTCGGCGGCAGCGCGCGGGCGGCTCAGCGTGACCTGCGTTTGCAGCAGCAGGTTGTTGAGCGGCGTACGCAGCTCGTGCGCGATGTCGGCGGAGAACTGCTCGAGGGCCGCGAAGCTCTCCTCGAGTCGTTCCAGCATGCGGTTGATGCTGTCGGCGAGCCCGTGGACCTCGCGCGGCGCGTCCTCGAGATCGAGCCGCGCGCCCAGGCGGCGCGCCGTCACCTCCTCGGCGCGTGCCGCCACCTGGGCGAGGGGTGCGAGTCCCCGGCGCGCCACCAGCCAGGCGAGCAGCGCGCTCGCGACAGTGCCCAGTAGTGCCACCATCGCGGCGACCGCGGCGTGCTCGCGCAGCAGCTTGCGCGTGTCGGTGGTCTCGATCGCCAGCACCACGTCGGCGAGGCCCGGATCGGAGCCCGTCCACGCGTGGCGGGTCCGATGCAGCAGCCAGCTGCGCCCGCCCGCCTCGATCTCCTCGTATCGCGAGTAGGCAAGGCGCGCGGCGGCCGCGGTCACCTCCCCTGGCAGCTCGAGCAGCCAGCGCCCCGAGGAATGAACACCGACCGAGAGATGGGGGTGTCCAACCGGCACGTCGCGAATGCGATCCAGCGCTCCGGCGAGCGCGCCCGGCCCGGCAAGCTCTCCCAGCACCTGCTCCACGAGCTGAGTCTTGCCGGAAATCTCCGCCAGGTCGTTCGCCTCGAGGCGCATTCGCAGCGCATGGTAGAGCGCATACCCCGCGCCCGCCATGATGATGGCCGCTCCCAGCACGAAGTGCAGCACCAGGCGCGCGACCAGCGATCGGGCGCGGGCGTGCCTGCTCACGCGGGCCGGTCCTCCATCACGTATCCGAAACCACGCACGGTGTGCACAAGCTTCTTCGCGAAAGGTTCGTCGATCTTGCCGCGCAAGCGGCGCACGGCGACCTCCACTACATTGGTGTCGCTGTCGAAGTTCATGTCCCACACCTGCTCGGCGATGAGGGTGCGCGAGAGCACCTCGCCACTGCGACGCATGAAGAGCAGCAGCAGCGCGTATTCCTTGGCGGTGAGGTCGATTCGCTGCCCCGCGCGCTCGACGCGGCGGCGGAGCAGATGGACCTCGAGGTCGGCGATGCGCAGGATGTCGCTCTCGCGCTCCTTGCCGCGGCGCACGACCGCGCGCACGCGCGCAAGCAGCTCCGAGAAGGCGAAGGGCTTGACCAGGTAGTCGTCGGCGCCGGCTTCGAGGCCGCGCACGCGATCCTCGACGCGGTCGCGCGCGGTGAGAAACAGCACCGGGGCCTGATGGTGCTTGCGGATTTCCGCGAGCGCGGCCCATCCGTCCAGGCCGGGCAGTCCCACGTCGAGGATGATGAGGTCATAGGCCGACGTGGTCGCATGGTGCACCGCGTCGACGCCGTTTCGCACCCAGTCGACCACGAAGCCGTTCTCGCCGAGGCCCTTGACCAGGTACTCGCCCGCGTGCGCCTCGTCTTCCGCCAGCAGCAATTTCATCCCACCCCTCCGATCCGCAGAGCGTACCGGAAGCGCCCGTGAGCGACGCCCGGATGACAGGTTTGTAATGTTCGCGTAACGGAAACCAACCACGCCCCACCGCTATCCTGAGGATGAAGATTCCACGTTACCGGAGGTCCCATGAAACGATTCGCAGTCCTGCTCGCCGTCGCCTCGCTCGCGGCAATCCCTGTTCTCGCCTCGTCGCACGGGGTGACGATGACCTCCGAGAAGCCCGCGGCTGGCGCGCAAGCTCTCGCCGACGGCGAAGTGAAGAAGGTGGACAAGGACGCGGGCAAGGTCACCATCAAGCACGGTCCGCTCGCCTCGGTCGACATGCCGGCCATGACGATGGTCTTCCGGGTGAAGAATCCCGCCATGCTCGACACCCTGAAGACCGGCGACAAAATCCGCTTCAAGGCCGAGAAGCTCGGCGGAAACTACACCGTCACCGAGGTCCAGCCGGCCAAGTGAATCCGAAAGAGCGGAGACGGATCAGCGGCCCGTAAGGAAGGCCAAAAGCCCTCGACCCAACAGTGCGGCGATTGAATTCGCGCCTCGGTCCGAACTTCAATATAAATCCAATAATCCATCATCAACGTATATTAGGGGTCATGATTCGCCGCCGGAGTCGATTCTCAACGGTCATTCTCGCCGTTGTCGTGCTGCTGATGTCTCAGCTGGCCGTGTCGGCTCACGGATGCGCATTCATGGCGCCGTCCGGTGGGGTTGCGCAGGCCGAAATGTCCATCCCATGCTCCGAGGAGCAGGGGATGTCCGGTCTCTGCGAACAGCACTGCGCGTATGGGCACTCCGCGGTCGATCCGGTGAAGGCCGCGGCGATCCTGGATTCGACCCGGGGGCCGGCGTTACGTCTTGGTCATCCCTACGTGTCCCCCGCGCTGTCGTCACGCTCATATCGTGGGCCACCGGCTCCGGATCCGCCTCCAGCGATCCGCTTTTCCGTCCTTCGCATTTGATCCGGCGCTGTTAGCCGGCGGAGTACCTTCGCGCCGTTTCTGGCGCCGGGAGCTTCGTTGGCCGGCAGTGCCGTGCCTCGCCGCAGCCGACGAGCCGGGGCTCTCCCTGATGAGGATGCGAGTCACGCCATAGCGCCGTGCTCGAAAGGACCCACATGAAAAGAACAAGAACGAACATTGCTTTCCTCTGCGTCGCCGCCGGACTTCTGGCGCGCACCCCCGACGTGTTCAGCGCGGAATCGATGACGCTGGCGCAGGCGCAGCGCCGAGCCCTCGAGATCGCGCCGCAAGTAGCCGGCCAGGGCGCAGCTATCCGAGCGGCACGGGAAATGGCCATCGCCGCTGGGCGCCGGCCGGATCCGGTGTTGAAGCTCGGTGTCGACAATCTGCCGATCAACGGCCCGGACCGATTCAGCATCGGCAACGATTTCATGACGATGCGCCGCATCGGCGTCATGCAGGAGGCCACACGTGGAGACAAGCTGGCCCTGCGCTCCGAGCGCTACGAAAGGCAAGCCGAGAGGAGCGAGGCGGAAATGAACGCGGCGGTCGCGACGGTAGAGCGCGAGACCGCCATCGCCTGGATCGAGCGCTACTACGCCGAAGCCATGGCTGAAACGATCGCGCAGCAGCGCCAGGAGTCGGTGCGTGAGGTGGAGGCCGCCGAGGCCTACTACCGCGCCGGGCGGGGATCGCAGGCCGATGTGTTCGCGGCGCGCGCGGCGGTTGTCTTGCTGGAAGATCGACTGAGTGAAGCGCAAAGGCGAATCTCGGTATCGCTGAGCGCCCTCACGCGCTGGATCGGGCCCGCCGCCATGGAACCGCTGGCAGGCAGCCCCTCGTTCGATCGCATTCCGGATGAGCTCATGCTCGAGCACGTTGCACTCGAACATCATCCGCAGGTACAGGTATTCGCGAAGGCCGAACAGATCGCGATGGCCGAGGCGCGGCTTGCGCAGGCGAATCGACAGCCCGACTGGAACTGGGAGCTTGCGTACAGCCGAAGGGGCTCGCAGTTCTCCGACATGGTGTCGCTCGGTGTGTCGGTTCCCCTTCCCTGGGACCGGGCCAACAAACAGGATCGGGAGGTCGCGGCGAAGCTCGCCCTCACGGAGCAAGCCGCCGCACAACGCGAGGATGTCCTGCGGATGCATACCGCGGAAGTAAGCGCGATGGTGGCGGAATGGAAGAACGGCCGGGAGCGCAGGCGGCGGTACGAGACGGAATTGCTTCCCCTGGCGGTGCAGCGCATCCAGGCCGCTTTTGGTGGCTACAGCGGCGGCAGGGGAACGCTGACGGACGTGCTCCTCGCGCGGCGTGGCGAGCTCGATTTGCGGTTGCAATTGCTTCAGCTCGATCTGGAAACCGCACGCCTCTGGGCCAGGTTGAACTTTCTTTTTCCGGTAGAGCTTGCGATGAAAGAATCGAAATGAACCGCAAAAAAACGATCGCGGGCCTGCTGGCACTGCTCCTCGTGCTCGGGCTTGGCGGATATGGCGCCTATTGGATCGGCATGAATCGCGGCATGAAGATGACGTCGACCTCCCCTATGGAAGCAGCGCCATCCGCGAATGAATCAAGCGCGGGGAAGAAGGTGCTGTATTGGCACGACCCGATGGTCCCGGGCCAGAAATTCGAAAAGCCGGGAAAATCGCCTTTCATGGACATGATGCTGGTCCCGGTCTACGCGGGGAATGCGGAGGATGAAGGCAAGGTCGCCATCAGCTCGCGGGTGCAGCAGAACCTCGGGATTCGCACCGCGGAGGCGACGAAAGGTCCCGTGGCGACAACCGTCGAGGTGGTCGGCAGCGTGGCCTACAACGAACGAGAGCTTGCGGTGGTTCAGGCGCGCGCGAACGGATTCCTCGAGCGCCTTTATGTGCGCGCTCCTCTGGACCGCGTCGCCCGCGGGACGCCGCTTGCCGAGCTCCTGGTACCGGACTGGGTGGCTGCCCAGGAGGAATTCCTCGCCGTGAGTCGCATGTCCGAGGTCGGGCTGGGCCCCCTTCGCGAAGGGGCCCGCCAGCGCATGCGGCTTGCCGGCATGAGCGAAGAACAGATCAGGCTGGTCGAGTCCACGGGCAAAGTTCACCCGCGCATGACCGTGGTGGCGCCGCTCGCGGGCGTCGTAACCGAGCTCGCTGCCCGGGAAGGGATGACGATCATGGCGGGCGCGCCGCTTTTTCGCATCAACGGCATCGGCTCGGTCTGGGTGAACGCGGAGGTACCCGAGAGCATGGCAGCCGCGGTCAAGCCCGGCAGCACCATCGAGGCGCGCGCGGCTGCTTCGCCTGGCACCATCTTCAAAGGCAAGGTGGGCGCGATTCTGCCCGAAGTCAGCGCGACCACGCGCACGCTGAAAGCGCGAATCGAGCTGGCGAACCCTCGGGGAGAGCTGGTTCCCGGAATGTTCGTGACCGTCGACCTGATGCCCCAGGCCCGGGTCGACGTGGTCCAGGTGCCAACCGAAGCGGTGATCCAGACGGGGAAACGGACGGTGGTCATGCTGGCTGAGACGGCTGCGGACGGCAAGCAGCGGTTCCGTCCCGTCGATGTGGAGATTGGCGCCGAAAGCAACGGCATGACGGAGATCCGCAAGGGATTGGAGCCCGGCACCAAGGTCGTGGTATCCGGCCAGTTCCTGATCGACTCGGAAGCGAGCCTGAAGGGGACGACCAACCGGCTTTCGGATGCGTCCGAGGGGGGCAATACGGTTCATCGCGGCACCGGCACGGTGGAGAAAATCAATCCCGACACGGTCACCCTCTCGCATGGGCCCATTCCTGCCTTGCAATGGGGCCCCATGACCATGGACTTCCAGAAGCCGCAGGGCGGCATCCCCCAGGGGGTGGCCCCGGGATCTACGGTCACGTTCGACTTCACCCAGGATCCCGGCGGAGCCTTTGTCCTCAAGTCCATCACTCCGGCCGCGCCGGACAGCGCAAGCAACCCCGGCGGGGCGGCAAGAAAATGATCGCCCGAATCATTCGCGGCTCGATCGCCAATCGCTTTCTCGTCCTGTTGGCGACCGGCTTCATCGTGGGGTGGGGAATCTGGGCGCTTTCGCGCACGCCTCTCGACGCGATTCCCGACCTCTCCGATGTCCAGGTCATCATCCGCACGACATACCCGGGGCAGGCTCCGCAGATCGTGGAAAACCAGGTGACCTACCCTCTCACCACGACGATGCTCTCGGTGCCGGGGGCGAAGACGGTGCGCGGGTATTCGTTCTTCGGCGATTCTTTCGTCTACATCCTGTTCGAGGACGGGACCGACCCGTATTGGGCCCGCTCCCGCGTGCTGGAATACCTGAACCAGGTGCAATCGCGCCTGCCCCCCCAGGCGAAAACCGCGCTGGGCCCCGATGCGACCGGCGTTGGGTGGGTTTACGAATACGTGCTGATCGACAAGAGCGGCAAGCTGGACCTCGCGCAGCTGCGCGCGCTGCAGGACTGGTTCCTCAAGTACGAGTTGAAGACGGTCGCGAATGTCTCCGAGGTCGCGAGCGTCGGCGGCATGGTGCGCCAGTACCAGATCGTGCTCGATCCCGACCGCCTGCGCGCCTTCAACATTTCGCATGCCAAGGTCATCGACGCGGTGCGAAAGGCGAATCAGGAAACCGGCGGCTCCGTCCTCGAGCTCGCGGAAGCCGAATACATGGTCCGCGCCTCGGGGTATTTCCGATCGCTCGACGACATCCGCAAGGTGCCGCTCACGACGACCGAGGCCGGGGTTTCTGTCCGCTTGAGTGACGTTGCGCGCGTCCAGGTCGGCCCGGAAATGCGTAGAGGGATCGCGGAGCTGAACGGGGAAGGCGAGGTTGCGGGTGGCGTGATCGTGATGCGCTCGGGCAAGAACGCGCTTGAAACCATCGACGCGGTCAAGGCGAAGCTCGAGAGCCTCAAGCCGAGCTTGCCGCAAGGCGTCGAAATCGTCCCCGTCTACGATCGCTCGGACCTCATCAAGCGCGCCGTGAAGAACCTGGAGGAAAAGCTGATCGAGGAGTTCATCGTCGTCGCCGCCGTGTGCGTTCTCTTCCTGTTTCATTTCAGATCCGCCTTCGTCGCGATCGTCTCCCTTCCTCTGGGCATCCTGATGGCGTACATCGTGATGTATTACCAGGGGGTCAATGCGAACATCATGTCTCTGGGGGGCATCGCGATCGCCATCGG
>JBDSRZ010000113.1:0-5815 GCA_039929025.1 Usitatibacter sp.
CGACGGATGGGGAAGCAAGTGCATCGTGCCCGCCTCGTCGCGATTGAACTGCATGAACACCAGGTTCCAGATCTCGATGTAGCGGTCGCCGTCCTGGTCGGGCGAGCCTGGTGGGCCGCCGGTGACGCCCGCGCCGTGGTCGTAGAAGATCTCCGAGCACGGGCCGCAGGGGCCCGTGTCGCCCATGGCCCAGAAGTTGTCGCTCTCGTACTTGCGCCCGCCGGGCTTGTCGCCGATGCGAATGCAGCGATTCGCGGGCACGCCGATGTCCTTCGTCCACAACTCGAAGGCCTCATCGTCGGTGGCGTAGACCGTGGTCCAGAGCTTCTCCTTCGGCAATCCGTAGTGGACCGTCAGCAGCTCCCATGCGTAGCGGATCGCGTCGCGCTTGAAGTAGTCGCCGAAGCTGAAGTTGCCGAGCATCTCGAAGAACGTGTGGTGGCGCGCGGTGTAGCCGACGTTCTCGAGGTCGTTGTGCTTGCCGCCGGCGCGCACGCAGCGCTGCGCCGTCACCGCGCGCTTGTACGCGCGCTTCTCCAGGCCGAGGAAGACATCCTTGAACTGCACCATGCCCGCGTTGGTGAAGAGCAGCGTCGGATCGTTGCCGGGAACGAGCGAACTCGACGGCACCGGATGGTGGCCCTTGGAGGCGAAGTAGTCGACGAACTTCTGGCGGATTTCCTTGGTATTCATGGCCTTGCGGAGCGGGACGGCACGGTGCGCGGGCGCGCACCGCAATCCGCAAGGATATCAAACAATTAGCGCAGGAAACCGCCCAGCTCGGCGCTCGTGGCGCTGCGGTCGAGGTCGCTGAAACTGCCGTGTTCGAACGCCTGGAGCCGCGGATGGTGTCGTCGAGATGGGCGCGTCCGTGAATGAAGTTTTCCGCCCGCCCCGTGAGGATGAAGGCAAAGTAGAGCGCGCGCCGCGCCTCTACTGCCGTTGCGATGCGCCTTCTCGCGCTGCGTGGCCGGCGTGCTCATCGCGCGTGCTCCGTTTGCTTTAGGAAACGAAAGATCTGGTCGAGGGCAAAGCCGCGCCCCTGCAGGAAGCGCACCTGGCGCGCCTTTTCCTTTTCGTCCGCCGGCAGGGCCCCGAACCGGCTTGCCCAGATGGCTTCCATGCTGGCTGCGGCATCCTCGCCCGCGGCGACGATGCCGGCCGCGATCGCCTCATCGGCCACGCCGCGGCTTTTCAAATAGTGCGCGAGCTTGAGCGGGCCGAAGCGCCGCGCCTTGGCGCGCGCGGTGATCTCGGCGAAGCGCACGTCCGAGAGCCAGCCTCGCTTCGCCAGGTCGTCCAGAACCGCCTCGAGATCGTCACCTTCCAGGACCCGGGGAGCGAGCTTGCGCCGCAATTCCGCCCGCGAATGCTCGCGCCGCGCCAAAAAACGCATGGCCTGGGCCTTCAACGAAGGTTGGTCCTTCACCGTGATGAAAGCCCAGGCCACGCCAGCGCTGGCAACGAAGAAAAACGCTTAGTCGGCTTGCGCGGCTTCGGGCGCCTGCGGCATGCCGCCCACGATCCCCACCGCCTCGCGGATCTTGGTTTCGATCTCCTGCGCGGTCGCGGGATTGTCCTTGAGGAACTCGCGGGCGTTGTCCTTGCCCTGGCCGATCTTCTCGCCCTTGTAGGCATACCAGGCGCCCGACTTTTCGACGATGCGGTGGAGCACGCCGAGCTCGATGATCTCGCCTTCGCGCGAGATGCCCTCGTTGTAGAGGATGTCGAAGTCGGCGACCTTGAACGGGGGGGCGACCTTGTTCTTGACGACCTTGACCCGCGTCTCGTTGCCGATGACCTCCTCGCCCTTCTTGATCGAGCCGATGCGGCGGATGTCCAGGCGCACCGAGGCGTAGAACTTGAGCGCGTTGCCGCCGGTGGTGGTCTCCGGATTGCCGAACATGACGCCGATCTTCATGCGGATCTGGTTGATGAAGATCACCATCGTGTTGGAGCGCTTGATGTTGGCGGTCAGCTTCCTCAGCGCCTGGCTCATGAGGCGCGCCTGCAGGCCCATCTGGGGCTCGCCCATCTCACCCTCGATCTCGGCCTTGGGCGTGAGGGCCGCAACCGAGTCGATGACGACGATGTCCACCGAGCCGGAGCGCACCAGCATGTCGGCGATCTCGAGCGCCTGCTCGCCGTTGTCCGGTTGCGAGAGCAGCAGCTCGGAAGTGACCACCCCCAGGCGCTGGGCGTATTGCGGATCGAGCGCGTGCTCGGCGTCGATGAAGGCGGCGGTGCCGCCCAGCCTCTGGACGTTGGCGATGACCTGGAGCGTGAGCGTGGTCTTGCCGGACGATTCCGGGCCGTAGATCTCGACCACGCGGCCGCGGGGAAGCCCGCCGACGCCGAGGGCCATGTCGAGGCCGAGGGATCCGGTCGAGACGACCTGGATGCCTTTTTCGACATCCTTGTCCCCCATCTTCATGATGGCGCCCTTGCCAAACTGCTTCTCGATCTGCGAGAGCGCGGCGGACAGGGCCTTGGACTTGTTCTCGTCCATCTTGGGAGAGGAGTCGGAGTTGGTGCTGGCGATGACTTTGAGCATTGGAATTATCCCATTGATTGGTTGTTGTGACGTCTTCCCAGATTAGCGGGCCACTGGCTCAGGGCATGAGCTAGCGGGTGCGCCGCACCAGCCCTGCCATGACACCGAAAATCTCCAGGCGCCCCCGAGGGCGGATGACCGGATAGGCCTTGTTGGCCGGCTTCAGGACGAAGCCGCCCTTCTCCCTTTCCAGGTACTTCACCGTGAATTCGTTATCAACGATCGCCACCACGATCTCGCCGACATTGGCGTTGGGCTGCTGCTCGACCACCAGCAGGTCGCCCTCGTGGATGCCGGCGTCGATCATCGAGTCGCCCTTCACGCGCACCAGCGAGGTCCTGGACGGCACGCGCACCAGGTAGTCGTCGATCGTGACCAGGTCGTAGCCGTCGGAGATCGCAGGATTGGGCAGGCCCGCCTGGACGGTGCTGTCCGCCAGCCGGCGCTCGAAGAAGCGCCCGCCCGGCTTCAGCTGCTTGTCGGGAGTCCAGTCGAGGTAGCCCGCTTCCTCGAAACGCCTCACGCACTCCGAGACCCACGACTTGGCCGAGATCCCCCAGAGCGTGGCCAACACCGAATAGGAGGGGATCACCTTGTGCTCGGCGTAATAGTCCTGGAGCTTTTCCAGGTACGCGGGATCCAGCTGCCTCGGAGTATTCAGGGACAAGGGCGTATCTCACTGACCGAACGATTGTTCGGTAATCTACAGAACGAGCGTTCTGTTTGTCAACGCCTATCGAAGGAGATCGATCAGCCCTTGGAGCGCGAGCGCGACGGACTGCATCCGCACCTCGACCCGCCCGCCCTTCAAGTGGAAGGCACGCGTCTGCACCGGCCCGCCGCGAACCGCCCACCCGAACCAGACCAACCCCACGGGCTTACCCGGTGCCGCGCCTGTTGGACCCGCGATTCCGGTGATCGAGATCGCGATGTCGCTCGGGCTCTTCTTCAACGCCCCGAGCGCCATCTCGCGCGCCACCTCCTCGCTCACGGCGCCGAAGCGCTTCAACGTGCGCTGCGAGACACCGAGCATCTGCCGCTTGGCGGCGTTGGCGTAGGTGACGAAGCCGCGATCGAAGTATTTGGCGCTGCCGGAGATGCGCGTCATCGCCGCGGCGAGCCCGCCGCCGGTGCACGACTCCGCGGTCACGATCTCCACCTTGCGGCGCTTGCAGGCCCGGCCCGCCTTGCGCGCGAGCTCCGTGATGTCGTCTTCGGTCAATGCCGTTCTCCGTCCCTGCCGCGATACCAATACAGATAACGCTCCTCGAAGCCGAACTGGCGGTAGAGGCGGCGCGCGGGCTCGTTGCCCTGCTCCACCTGCAGATAGGCGGAGCGGGCGCCGAGTTCCCACGCCGCCTCGAGCAGGCTCGCCACCACCGAGCGCGCGAGGCCCTGGCGGCGCACGTCCTCACGCGTGACGATATCGAAGAGGCCGGCCGTTCCATCCTCGATCATCGTGAGCCCGGTGGCGGCAACCCCGCTCGCCGATTCGATCGCCACCGCGCGAAGCACGAGGCCCATCGATTCCAGCCTGCGGCGATGCGCCTCGCGATGCTCGCGCGGCGAGCCGCGCAGCTCGCCCACCGCCTCGACCCACGCCGCGAGGTCCATCAAGCGAGCGACACCGGCCGGAGGGCGGCCCGGCACGATCGCCGCGCTCTCCACTGCGGTGTTGTCGAAGCGGTGGTAGCCGCGCCGCTCGAGCTCGGCATCGAGCCCCGCGGGCTCGCAAAAGGGAGTGATGCGGAAGAGCGCCGGCAGACCCGCCTCGCCGTATACCTTCTCGCAGTAGGCGATCTTGTCGCCCAGGGGAAGACGCGACGGATACACCGCGTTCACCGAGCGCGCGCGCTTCGCCTTGCCCGCGAGGAAGCGCAGCAGCCAGCCGTCGTAGAGAAGCTGTCCCGGAGGCGCCGAGGAATTGAGGCTCAGCTCCTCGAGCCGTCGGGAATCGGGCCCCTCGCTCAAGCGGCGGCCGGCCCCCGCAGGCACTTGCCCGACGCGGTATCGAAGAAGAAGAGCTTCCCGGCGCGGGTGGAGAACACCAGCTGCTCGCCGGGCTTCGGGGTCATGTGGCCATCGACCCGCGCGATCAGCGTGCCCTCGCCGATCCTTCCGTGCAACAGCGAATCGGCGCCAAGGGCTTCGATGGTGTCGACGGCGAAACGGAAGACCGGCCCCTCGCCCTCGCCCTCGCCCGCGACCAGGTGCTCGGGACGGACGCCGACTGTGACCGCATCGGATGCCGTGCCGCGCAACGCCGCCGGCAGCTCGATCGAGATGCCGCCGCCCACGTCCACACGGTCGCCCACGCGCTTGCCCGGCAGGAAGTTCATCGCCGGCGAGCCGATGAACCCCGCGACGAAGAGGCTCGCGGGATCGTCGTAGACGTCGATCGGCCGGCCGATCTGCTCCACCACGCCGAGGTTCATCACGATCATGCGGTCGGCGAGCGTCATCGCCTCGACCTGGTCGTGGGTCACGAAGATGCTCGTGGTCTTGAGCTCCCGATGCAGCTTCTGGATCTCCAGGCGCATCTGCACGCGCAGCTTGGCGTCCAGGTTCGAAAGCGGCTCGTCGAAGAGGAACGCCGCCGGCTCGCGCACGATCGCCCGGCCCATCGCCACTCGCTGGCGCTGCCCACCGGATAGCGCCCGGGGCTTCCTGTCGAGGAAGGCGCCCAGCTCGAGGATCTTCGCGGCGCGCTGCACGCGCTGGTCGATCTCCTCCTTCGACATTCGCCGGATGCGTAGCCCATAGGACATGTTCTCGTACACGCTCATGTGGGGATAGAGCGCGTAGTTCTGGAACACCATCGCGATGTTGCGGTCCTTCGGCTCGACGTCGTTCACCACCCGGCCGGCGATCGCGATCTCGCCCTCGGTGATCGTCTCCAGCCCGGCGATCATCCTGAGCAGCGTCGACTTGCCGCAGCCCGAGGGCCCGACGATCACGATGAACTCGCCGTCGGCGATGTCCACGCTCACGCCGTGGATCACCTGCAGCTTGGCGGTATAGCTCTTCTTGACGTCCTTGAGAGAGATCTCGGCCATTACTTTTCCGTTTCCACCAGGCCCTTCACGAACCATTTCTGCATCGTTACCACCACCAGCGCGGGCGGCAGCAAGGCGAGCATCGCGGTAGCCATGATCAGGTTCCATTCGTTGGACGCGTCGCCGCCGGCGATCATCCGCTTGATGCCGATCACCACTGTGTACATCGACTCCTTGCTGGTGATGAGCAGCGGCCACAGGTACT
>JBDSRZ010000114.1:0-5787 GCA_039929025.1 Usitatibacter sp.
AAAGTGCTCGATGGTTCCCTCGTGCACGTTCACGAGGCGGCCGACCTCCGCGTGGTATTCGCGCAGCACCCCGAGCACGTCTTCCGGCGCGGCGGTCTCGGAAAAGGCGGTGAAGCCGCGCATGTCCACGAACATGATCGTGACTTCGCGCCGGCGCGTGGCGAGCGGATCGTCGAGGTGGCCCGCGACGATGAGGTCCGCCACCTTCGGCGATAGAAAGCGCTTCAGGCGCCCAAGGCGCTCGAGCTGCGCGACCTGGTCGTTCACGCGCTCCTCGAGCTTCGCATTCCATTCGGCGAGCTGTCGCGTCTGCGATTCCACCTGCTTGTGGAGCTCACGGATGCGTAGCAGCGATTTCACTCGCGCGAGGAGTTCCGCCTGGTTGATCGGCTTCGGCAGGAAATCGTCGGCGCCCGCCTCGATCCCCTTCACGCGCTCCTCGATCGGGTCGAGGGCGGTGACCATAACCACGGGGAGGAGCTCCGTCGACCTGTTCGCACGGATTGCGCGGCAGGCTTCGTAGCCGCTCATCTGCGGCATGATCACGTCGAGGAGGACGATGTCCGGGTTGTGCGTGGCGATCTTCTCGAGACCTTCCTGGCCCGATGAGGCGGTGACCACGTCGTAGCCGCTCATCGTGAGCACCTGCTGGAGCAGCTTCACGTTCTGCGGTTGGTCGTCGACCACCAGCACCAGGGGCTTTGCTGCTTCGCTCATTCTCGGACCTCGTCCCCGGTGCTCATTGCCGTATCGGCGCCCTCGTCGCCAAACGATCGACCAGTTCGCCGAAGGACATCACGTCGATCGGCTTCGCGACGTACGCATTGAAGCCCGCTTCCACCACCTTTTCACGCTCGCTCGGTGTGACCGAGGCGGTGACCGCGATCACCGGGATCGCCGCCGTCTCCGGATCGGCGCGCAGCATGCCGAGCGCTGTGATGCCATCAACCTTCGGCAGCTGGATGTCCATCAGCACGAGCACGGGCTTGCATTCCTTGGCGCGGGCGACCGCGTGTTCGCCATCCTCGAGCTCGACCACCTCGTAGCCGCGGAATTCAAGGATCGTCCGCGCGAGCTTGCGATTGCGTTCGTTGTCTTCGACCATCATCACGACAGGTTTCATGCCACCTCGGAGATCACGCGGTTTCGATGGGCAGGTTGAAGGTGAACTTGGCGCCCTTGCCAAGCTCGCTCTCCACGCGGATGGTGCCACCGTGCAGCTCGATCAGCCGCCGCGTGAGCGTGAGGCCGAGACCGGTGCCCTCGGCCTTGCGGGCATAGTCAGTGCCGACCTGGCGGAACTCCTCGAAAACCTTCGCGTGATCCTCCGGCGCGATACCGATGCCCGTGTCGCTGACCGAGAAGACGTAGCTCCCGTCGACCCGTTGCGCGGCCACCTTCACCGTGCCGCCCTCGGGCGTGAACTTCACGGCGTTGGTGAGAAGGTTCAGCATGATCTGCTTGAACTTGCGCTCGTCGCCTTCGTAGTCGCCCGCCGCCGACGCGTCGATTTCCGTTTCGAGCTGGATGCCGTGGCGCTCGGCCCGCCCGCGAATCAGCGTCATCGCGTTGTCCATCGCCGCGCGCAGGTTGAAGCGCGTCACGTCCAGCTCCATCCGCCCGGCCTCGATCTTGGAGAGGTCGAGAATGTCGTTGATGAGGCCGAGCAGGTGCTTGCCGGAATCGCGGATGTCCTGCGTGAATTCCTTCTGCTTGTCCGCTATCGGGCCCGCCATTCCCCCGAGCATGACCTCGGAGAATCCGATGATGGCATTCAGCGGCGTGCGCAGCTCGTGCGACATGTTCGCGAGGAACTCGCTCTTGTGCTTGTTCGCGATCTCCAGCTGGCGGCTCTTCTCCTGGATTTCGTTGAAGAGGCGCACGTTCTCGACGGCGATGACGGCTTGGTCGGCGAAAGTCTGGAGCAGTCGAACGAATCTTTCCGGAACCGGCCCCGGCTCCGACCAGCTCACCGTGATAACCCCGACCGGCACGCCTTCACGAAGCATGGGCACGCCGAGCAGCCTGCCCGTCGAAGTGCGGCGGCTATGGTCGTATTCGGCATCGAGCTCCAGGTTCTCGATGACTTCCGCCTTCCGGGAAAGGATGACGCGCCCCGAGATGCTCGAACGCTCGACTTCCAGCGGTGGAATTTGGCTCATGCGCTCCAGGTCTTCCTGACGCGTGTCGGTTCCCGTCACGTAGTGGATGCGTCCGCCGCCGTAATGGAACGCGTAGGCGCGGGCTGCCTGGCCCAGCTCACGCGCGCGCCGCACGATGGCATCGAAGACCGGCAGCACGTCCGTGGTCGAGCTGCTGATGACCCGCAATATGTCCGCGGTCGCCGTCTGCTGGTCGAGGGTTTCGCGCAACTCGGCCGTCCGCACTTCGACCTTCCTCTCAAGGTCCGCGTACGACTCGCGCAATTGGTCGGTCATGGTGTTGAAGCGGCCGGCGAGGTCCTCCAGCTCGTCACCCGTCTTCACCTCGATCCGGCTCGTGAGGTCCCCCTTCCCGATCTGGTCCGCCCCGCGCTGTAGGGCACGCACCGGCTCCACCATGCGGCGCGCCAGGAAGACGCTCGCGACGAGCGAGATCCCCACGCCCGCGAGGAGGAGCAACCCGGTCCGCCGGATCGCGTCGTAGAGCGGCACGAACACCTCGCTCGCGGGCTCCTCGACGAACACCTTCCAGCCGGTCTGCTTCACCGCGGCGTACGCGGCGAGGACGCTCTGCCCGGACAGGTCGCGCGGATCGTCCACGCGGCGCATGATGTCATCGGGTGCGTCGATCGCCATCGCCACCTGCGGCAGTGCGTAAAGGTTTACCTTCTTCAGCACCAGGCTGATGTCGGGATGGGCGATGAGGAAGCCCCTCTGGTCGATGACGTAGGCGATGCCCTTGCGGCCTATCTGCATCGTCGAGACCACGTCCCAGATGAACTTCAGGTTCACCTCGATCACCGTCACGCCGGGGCGGTCGCGCGCCTCGGCGATGGCGATCGTCATGTAGGGCTCGGTGTCCTTGCGGAAATAGACCGGGCTGTACCAGGTGACGCCACGGCTGGCGACGATGAAGCGCGGATCCTTGGAATAGTCCGTGTTGCTGCCGCGGGTATCCATGGCGAGCCGGGAGACGCGCAGCTGCTCGCGCCCGTCCCGGTCGAGGTGGCTCACCTCCGTGATCGCCGGCACCTGACGCAGCAGCTTGAGGAAGTCGAGCCGGCGGTGCTCCATCGGATCCGTCGCCGACGTCACCAGCGGCAACGTGGTCCATCCGAGCTGGTTCTCGATATCGCGCAGGAACTGCTCGATGCGAACCGCGGCGGTGAGCGCCTTTTCCGCTTCCACTTCGCCCAGGGAATTGCGGGTCTCCTGGTACGAGAAGTAGAGCCCGATGGCGCCGCTCGCGAACAGGCCCACGCTCACGAGGAGTCCGATGAAGGCGAAGTACTTGAGGAAGAGGCCCGCGCGCGGCAGCTTCACTCGACCACCAGGCGTTCTCGTCGCGCACTCATCAATATCCCTCTCCCTTGTCCGTAGGGTAGCGTGCGCCAGCCGGGCCAGTCCAGCGTCGCGGTGAGGTTAGGCCGCCGCGCGTTCCATCCCGCCGTTGCTGGGCGCGACCGCAGCGGCGCCCGTAGCTGGCGGGGTACGATGGGATGTGAATGGTTCGCAGACGGCGTGGGGCCGATCGGTTACGCTTGCAGGTTGGAAGTAGCCTCAGGAACTAAATGAACGCTCGCCGCTGCAGTTTTCTTTCGCCTCACGCGGCGGCATGAGCGCAGGCCGGGTGAAGGGTTGGGCGCGAAGGGAGTTTTTCCTTGCCGCGCTCGCCGCGACCACGGCGCCCGCGTGGGCCGCGCCCGCGAAACGCATCGGCGTCTTCCTCGAAGCCAACGAGGAGCAGGCCCGGGGGATCGTCGCGATGCTGGCAAAGGCCTTGCGCGCGCATCAGTGGCGCGAGGGCGTGAATCTCGAAATTGTGTTGGTCGCGCTCGGTGGGAAGGCCACGCCCGAAGCCGCGGCGGCGCTGGTGCGCCGCGGCGTGGACGTGCTGTTCACCGCCGGCAACCCGCCGACGCAGCTGCTGCAGCAGGCGACTCGAACGATTCCCATCGTGGCCATCGTTGGCGAGGCCGTGGCGAGTGGCTTTGCGAAGAGCCTCGCGCGGCCCGGCAGCAATATCACTGGGCTGGCGTTCAGCCTTTACGCCGTCCTAGCGAAGTCGCTGGAGCTGGCGAGTGCCCTCGTGCCGAGGTTCTCGCGGGTCAGGGTATTCGCTGTCGAAACTTATTCGGAGGGCAATTCCAGACAGACCTTCATTCTGGAGGGGCAGCGCGCGGGCGTCGCGATTGAGTTCGTGATCGTCGCCAGCCTCGGGGACCTCGCCCAGGGGTTCAAGGGACTCAGCATCGCCGAGGGCGGTGCCGCGTTCATCATCACTCTGCCTTTCGAGTTGCGGGAAGTCGCCGAGCTCGCCATTGCACGGAAGGTCGCCACCCTGAGCCCCTACAAGGAAGAGGTACGCGATGGACTCCTCGCGTCCTACTCCAAGGACTTCGGCGATGAGATGGCGCGGGTTGCTGCATTGGTGGACAAGGTTTTGCGCGGCACGAAGCCGGCCGAGATCCCCTTCGAGCAGCCGACCCAAACCCATATCTCGATCAACAAGCGCACGGCAGCGGCGCTCGGCCTCGTAATCCCGCCCGATCTGCTTCTTCGCGCCGACGAAGTGGTCCCGTGAAATTGCGCGATCCTGAGCAACGGAGTAGCATCAATCTAGACAACCCGCAGGAGGCTCCAGTGAAAAAGTCTCTCTTGACTGGCAGCGTAATCGCCAGCGTATTGTTGCTCGCGCCGGTCGATGCCCTCGCCTGTGGCGAAACACTTTTCCGCGTCGGCCAAGGTATGCGCTACGAGGCCCACGCGCCGCTCCCGGCCGTCGTTTTGCTCTATACGAGCGCCGGCAGCTCGACCGCCGACAATGAAGGCGCGCTGCGCAAAGGATTGGAAAAGGCCGGCCACAAGGTCACGGTGATGAGCGCTGGCGAGAGCTTCGTACAAGCCTCCGGCGCGCGGCCCTACGACGTGGTGATCGCCGATTTGGCCGCGATCGACGCCATCACCCAGTCGATCAGCAGTGCGACCGCCAAGCCCAGCTTCGTGCCGGTGATCGGCAGCAGCGTCGGGAGCGATCTGCGGGATCGCTACCCCTGGTGGGTACGCGAGGGCGCCAGTCTCGGCAAGTATCTCGCTGCGATCAACAAGGTAATGGAGATCCGCGCGAAGTGAACGGCGGTGCGCAGCTAGCACCGTACGGGACGGCGATGCTGGCGCGGGCCCGTCAAGCTGGACCCGCGGCCGCCCTGCTGGTACTTGCACTGCTGTTTGGCTCCGAGGCGGGCGCGCAGGCTTCGGTACCGGCCGAGGGCGGTGGATCGTGGACGCTGGCCTATCAGAGCATCTCGGTTCAAGACCACACCGACTACCTGGGCGTACGCGCCTCGGTAGGAAAAACGCAAAGCCAGGTCCTGTTCCTGGGCCTGGACTATGGACTGACCGACAAGCTCGCCGTCAGCGTTGGCGTCCCATACATCAAGAGCAAATACTCGGGGGACTTCCCGCACGTCCACGGCGCTTTTCCCGACCACGAGGACGAGCCCGTGATCGACGACGGGCGCTATCACGGCGGCCTGCAGGACTACAGCCTCGGGTTTCGTTACCAGCTCTGGACCGAGCCTGTGCTCGTCACACCGTTCGTCAGCTTGAGCTACCCGAGTCGCGA
>JBDSRZ010000115.1:0-21538 GCA_039929025.1 Usitatibacter sp.
GGTCGAAGAGCTTGGGGAAGGCGTTGCACAGGCTCACGCAACGGCGGCAGCCGTGGCAGATGTCGAAGACGCGCTCCATCTCGGCGACGATCTTCGGCTCCTCGTAGTACTCGGGGTTCTTCCAGTCGATCGGGTGGCGGGTGGGCGCCTCGAGGCTGCCTTCTCTATTGCTCATGTTGGCTTTGGGGAGTTATGCGGGCAGTAAACCTTTGGAACACGGATGAAACGGATAGAACGGATGAACACGGAAAAGAGAGTGGCACGCAATATTGGCAGCGTCGAAAGTGCAGCCCGCTCATTCAGCATTGGCCGTGTTCATCCGTTGCATCCGTGTTTATCCGTGTTCCCGTACTAGTACAAAGGGGGGCGACGCCCCCCTTTGCTCCGTTCAACTGTGTGGATCAATCCGCCAGCGCGTCGAGGGCTTTCTGGAAGCGGTTGGCGTGCGAGCGCTCGGCCTTGGCCAGCGTCTCGAACCAGTCCGCGATCTCCTCGAAGCCTTCGTCCCGAGCCGACTTGGCCATGCCGGGATACATGTCGGTGTACTCGTGGGTCTCGCCGGCGACGGCGGCCTTCAGGTTCTGGCGCGAGCTGCCGATCGGCAGGTCGGTGGCGGGATCGCCGACGGCCGCCAGGTAGTCGAGGTGTCCGTGGGCATGGCCGGTCTCGCCTTCGGCGGTCGAGCGGAAGAGGGCGGCGACGTCGTTCTGGCCCTCGATGTCGGCCTTGTTCGCGAAATACAGGTAGCGGCGGTTCGCCTGGGATTCCCCGGCGAAAGCGGCCTTCAGGTTGTCGTGGGTCTTGGTGCCTTTGAGGGGTTTCATGCGGCCTCCTGGTGGATCGATGGACTTGAAGCGCCTGGCGCGTGTGGAATTCTCGATATCGCACCTTGAAGCCTATTCTCCCGTGCCGGCAACGTCCAATTGATTGTTCCGATACGCGCGATTGGTCGCGCCAATAGGGCCACACAAAGAGAAACGGCGCCTTTCGGCGCCGCTTTCGGAGTTCCTTAGCGAGGATAGGCCGGCGGACGTGGGCCGGGACGGGGCGGCTCGTCCGCACCTTCCGCGGCGATGTCTACGCGCACGCGCACGAAGCGGCCGGGATCGCGGTCCATGCGGGTGTTGAACGTGCGTCCCGCGTATTCGTAACGCACGTCGTAGCCGATGGTCGCCTCGCGCACCTCGTCGATCGTGCGGCAGCGCTCGACGTTGCGCTCGACGGGAACGCGCTCCAACTCCACCACACGCTCGCGCGGCGGCGGGTTGCTGTTCTCGATCTGGTTGCCGACGATCCCGCCGACGATGGCACCGGCCGCGGTGCCGCGATCGCGCCCGCCGCTGCTGTTGCCGAACTGGTGGCCGATGACACCGCCCACCACCGCGCCAAGCACGGTGCCCGCGCCGAGGGAAGCGCCGGTGTCCGAACGGGTGATGCGCCGCTCCTCGTAGCTGCGCTGGCGGTCGTTCCAGCACTCTTCGCGCGCGACGGGAATGCGCTCGATCACGGCACGGGAAGAAAGCACCCGCGCTCGGTCCCCGAACGACTCGGCGGCGGATGCGGTGGTGGTGGCGGCCGCCGTCGCGACGGACGCGAGGGCGAGGATGACGGTCTGGCGATTCATCGATAGGGTCCTCATTTTCATGATGTTTTGCTCCCACGGGGGTTGGGGCTGCTGTTCCTCAACGGCTGGGACGGCGAAATGGTTGACGCGGGCACGGGGCTCCGCCGAGTACGCCTGAAGTACCATGCCCCATGGAAATCGTGGTGGATCGAGCAAGGACGGCGGTCGACCTCCCGGCCTACTTTTCGCGCATCGGGCACCGCGGCGGCGCGGCGCCGACGCTCGCCAACCTGCAGTCGATCCACGCGCGCCATGTGGACGCTATCGCGTTCGAGAACCTGGCTGCGTTCCTCGGCGAGCCCGTCCCGCTCGACCTCGCGTCGCTGCAGGCGAAGCTCCTCGTGCCCGGACGCGGCGGCTGGTGCTTCGAGCACAACCTTTTCCTCGCCGCCGTCCTGGAGGCGATGGGCTACGAGGTGCGGCGGCTGGCGGCGCGTGTGCGCTGGAATGTCCCCGCGAACGTCGTGACGCCGCGCAGCCACATGCTGATGCGCGTGCGCGTGGCCGGCGAGGACTTCATCGCCGACACCGGCTTCGGCGGGCTCACGCTCTCCGCGGCGCTGCGTCTCGTGCCCGGCGCGGAGCAGGCCACGCCCCATGAGCCTCATCGCCTGCTCGAGGAGGGCGAGGGCTACGCGCTGCAGGCGAAGATCGCCGGGGAGTGGGCGACGATGTACGTCTTCGACCTGCACGAGCACCAGCAGGCCGACTACGAGGTGAGCAACTGGTACCTCGCCAACAACCCCCGCTCGCAGTTCGTGAACGGCATCATCGCGGCGCGGGCGGCGCCCGGGGTGCGGCACGCGCTGCGCAACACGCGTTACTCGATCCACCACGCCGATGGCCGTACCGAGCGTCGGTTCCTCGCCGATGCGTCCGAATTCCGCGCGATCCTGCGCGAGGCCTTCCACGTCGAAGTGCCTGCATCGCAGCTCTTCGAGGAAAAGATCGCGCGCACCATCGCCGCCAATCCGCCCGCCTAGTCCTTCGCGAGCGCCTTCTTCTTCCAGAGCTCCCAGGGTCGCTCGATGGTCGGGCGGTTGGATTGCATGGCGCGCCGCCCTTCCTCGTCGGAGAGGAACGTGAGCGGGCCCTCGAGACGCCCGGCATTCATCTGCAGCTTCGCGTTGATCTCGGTGTAGATGGCGCGGAAGACCACTTCCGGCAGGTTCTCGCCGATCACCGTCATGCCGTGGCCCCGCATCAGCACGCAGTTGCACTTGCCGAGGGAGCGGGCGAGCGCCTTGCCGAGCGCGCGGTCGCGGATGAGGAGGTCGTTCTCCTCGCGCACCCGGCGGATGTCGAACACCGGCACGCCGCTCCAGAGGAACGAGGCCATGTGGTAGACGGGGCGCAGCCGCGTGCGGCTGATGCCGAATGGAATGACCGAATCGGAATGGCTGTGGACGATGGCCATCACGTCGGGGCGCGTGCGGTAGATCTCGCCGTGGATGTAGCGTTCGAGGTATGGCTTGCGGTCGTCGCCGACCGGCTCGCTGTCGGCGCCGTACTCCTGGATGTCCGCGGCGGTCACCAGCGACGGTGCGAGCGAGCGTGACAACAGGAAGCGTGTGGTGTCCCCGAGGCTGCGCGCGCTCACATGGCCGTAGGCATCGAGCACCCCGTGCATGGCGAGGATGCGGTTGGCGGCCACCAGGTCCTCGAATACGGCGGCGTTCGTGGCAGGGACGGGGCGTGCTTTGCGGGTAGTCATGGGTTCTGGCGCCGATGATATCGTTTTGTGCTTCACCGCCTGTCCTCGGTTCAGGAAAAAGAGTCTGTCCCCGGTCTGCGGTCCTCGGGCCGCAAGCCGGAGCAGAAACGCACGAACGCGCCGTCGCGCACCAGCGGCGCGACCGCCTCGATGTCGAGCGCCAGGTAGCGGTCGCCGTCGAGGTGCGGGGCCACGCCGCGCACGATCGCATGGGCTTCCTCCAGCAGCTCCGAGGACCTGAGCGGCCTTCGAAAGTCGATCCCCTGCGCGGCGGCCAGCAACTCGATCGCCACGATGTTCGCGGTGTTGTCGGCCATGTCGCCCAGGCGGCGCGCGGCGAAGGTCGCCATCGAGACGTGGTCTTCCTGGTTCGCCGAGGTCGGCAGCGAATCGACGCTCGCCGGGTGGGCGAGCGACTTGTTCTCCGAAGCGAGCGCCGCGGCGGTGACGTGCGCGATCATGAACCCGGAGTTCACGCCGCTCGCGGAGGTGAGGAAGGGCGGCAATGTACTGATGCTGGCGTCGATGAGGAGCGCGATGCGGCGCTCGGAAAGCGCGCCGATCTCCGCGATGGCGAGCGCCAGTTGGTCGGCGGCGAAGGCCACCGGCTCGCCGTGGAAGTTGCCCCCCGACAGCGACTCGCCGGTCTCCGGGAAGACCAGCGGGTTGTCGGTGACGCCGTTCGCCTCGGTGAGGAGCGTGAGCGCGGAGCCGTTCATGATGTCGAGGCACGCTCCCATCACCTGCGGCTGGCAGCGCAGCGAATAGGGGTCCTGCACCTTGTCGTCGCCCGTGAGATGGGAGGCGCGAATGCTGCTGCCCTCGAGCAGGCGCCGGTAGGCCGCCGCGACCTCGATCTGGCCCCGCTGGCCGCGCAGCTCGTGGATGCGCGGGTCGAACGGCGTATCGCTTCCCATGGCCGCATCGACCGACATCGATCCCGCAACCACCGCGGCGGTGAAGACGCTCTCGGCGGCGAAGAGCCCGTGCAGCGCGAGCGCCGTGGAGACCTGGGTGCCGTTCAGCAGCGCGAGCCCTTCCTTGGGACCCAGGGTGAGCGGCGCGAGCCCGGCGATCGCGAGCCCCTCGGCCGCCGTGAGCACCTTTCCCCGGTAGCGCACCTTGCCGAAGCCCAGCAGCACGGCGCTCATGTGCGCGAGGGGCGCGAGATCTCCGGACGCGCCCACCGATCCCTTCGAGGGAATGAGCGGATAGACCTCGGCATTGACGAGCGCCACCATCGCCTCGACCACCTCGGGGCGCACCCCGGAGTAGCCGCGCGCGAGACTCGCCACCTTGAGCAGCATCGTGAGGCGCACCACGTCGTCGGCGAGCGGCGCCCCGACGCCCACGCTGTGCGACAGGACCAGGTTCTTCTGCAGCAGCTCCAGTTCGCCCACGGCGATGTGGGTCTGGGCGAGCTTGCCGAATCCGGTGTTGATGCCGTAGACCGGCGCGCCCTGCTCGACGATCCGCGCCACGGCGCGCGCGCCCTGCGCCAGGCGCTCGCGCGTCCCCTCGCCTAGGGTGATCGCCTCGTGCGAGCGGGCGAACGCGTGCAGGTCGTGGAGGGAAAGCGCGCCGGGGACAAGGCGCACTACTTGCCGATGCGCGATTCGAGCATGCGCGCGATCTGGCCGGTGTCGATCTCGTTCTGGTTCTTCGGCGACTGGAAGGTCACCGCGGCGATGACCTTGCCCTTGCGGAACAACATCTGCTTGTTGGCGGCGAGCCAGAAGGCCCCGTCGCCCAGACCCTCGATCATCTTCGCCTTCGAGCGGTAGATCTTCTCCAGGTTGCCGCGCTCGACGTCGAACTCGTCCTTGACCGCGTACTGGACCTCCTTCAGGTTCACCACCAGCACCGCGCCGTTGCGCGCGTCGAGGAAGCCGCACTCCGAGGGATTGCCCACCTTCTGCTGCCGGTACTTCTCCACCGGGCGCTCGGAGATCGGCGTGATGTCGTCGGCGGTGATGATCGCGCAGGCGTTGGGCGGGCTCGCGAGGGCGCCGGCGGCGAGCAAGGCGAAGGCGAGGAGGGCGCAGCTCCGGAGGGCGGGCATGGTGTCGACCTTGGGTCTGGGGACGAGGAGGCCATTATCGCAGGGCCGGGCGGCCCCGCGCCACCGCGGGTTACGCGTGGATCGCGTGGCGGATGGTCGCCTCCTCCTGCGCCTCGAGGCGGGGGCCGTCGAGGGTACAGCGCGCGTCCTGGGTCTCGCCGGTGCGAAAACGCGCCATCACCGGCTTGAGCTCCTCCTTCACGTGCTGGTCGCTGTAGCCGTTGAAGAGATGCCCCAGCAGGCCGCGGTCGAGGTCGCTCGTGCCCAACGCCCAGTCCGCGACCGGGAAGGTGAGGTTCATGTTGACGTGCATCATGATTCCCATGTTGTGGTGCGCCCGGTGATGACGCCGGATGGTGTTCACGAACGGCATGTTGCGCACGAACCGGTTCTCGGGGACGTGGCAGCAGAAATGGAAGGTCTCGTACACCATGTAGTGGCCGATCATGGTGATGAAGGTGACGTACCCGGCATTCGCGTTGACGATCTGCCCCATGGCGAGCGACAGGAGGCCCCCCGCCACCACCAGCACCGCCAGCACGCGCCACGGGAAGAAAACGATGCGGAATTCGCGGATGGTGTGGATGGTGGGATCGTTGTCGGTGAAGTACTGGTGGTGCTGGCGGGTGTGGCGGTCGTAGATGGCGCGGATGGCGAACCTGTCGATCAGCCGGTGCATCACGTGCTGGTGCATGCCCCACTCGATGAAGTTGCCGGCGATCGCCACCGGGATCACCAGCAGCCACTCCCAGGTCGCATCCTGCATGCGGCTCACGCACCAGACGATCGCGCCGATGCCGAAGGCGTACATGACGCCCACGTGCAGCAGGCCGTTGTACCAGGGGCTGATCTCGGAGAGGTACTTCTCGCGGAACCTGCGCTGCCGCTCGGTCATCATGGCGTGCCTCTTGATGGGTGTCCTTGGACTCTGATATATTAGTTGTCGATCAGTGGCCTGTCAATCGCGAGGACGCCAGTGTCGCAACCGCCGCCGCAGAGGAAGAAGCGCACGCTCCAGGAAATTCGCGACTCCAAGCACACCGGCGAGAAGATGGTCTACATGTCGGTGCCGGAGTACACCGCGGCGCGCTGGGCGGAGATGGCGGGGGTCGACGTGGCGGTGGTGGGCGACAGCCTGGCGATGATCGCGCACGGGCATCCCAACACCATCCCGGCCACGATGGACATGATGGTCCTGCACGCGCAGGCGATCCGCCGCGGCGCGCCCAACACCTTCGTGCTCGGCTGCATGCCCTACCAGAGCTACAACACCGTCGAGCGCGCGCTCACCAACGCCACGCGCTTCATGCAGGAGGCCGCCAGCGACGCGGTCAAGCCCCAGGGCGGCAAGAGCCAGGCGCACATCTTGAAGGCGATGGTGGACGCGGGCATTCCGACCGCCTCGCACATCGGCATGACGCCGCACACCGTGGCGATGTTCGGCGGCTTCAGGATCCAGGGCAAGACCGCGGAGGGCGCGATGAAGATCCTCGAGGATGCCTTCGCCATCCAGGACGCCGGCTGCTTCATGCTGGAGTTCGAGGCGGTGCCGGCGAAGATCGCGCGCGTCGTCTCCGAGCAGCTCGAAATCCCCACCATCGGCATCGGCGCGGGGGTGGGCTGCGACGGGCAGATCCTCCTCTGCCACGACCTCCTCGGCGTCTTCACCGATTTCAAGCCCAAGTTCACCAAGCGCTTCGCCAACCTGACCGAGGTGGCCGTCAAGGGCATCACGCAGTACATCTCGGAAGTGAAGGCGGGCACCTTCCCCGACGACGACCACAGCTACGGCGTGGACGAGAAGGAGTTCGAGAAATTCCTGTCGCTCGTCGAAAAGCGAAAGCACCGGTAGGCCAGAGCCTCACCGACCGGGCCTATGCGGACCTCGAGGAGATGATGGTCACGTTGAGGCTCGCGCCGGGGACGGTGGTCTCCGAGGCGGAGCTTGCGCACGCGCTGGGCATCGGGCGCACCCCGATCCGCGAGGCGCTGCAGCGCCTCGCGCGCGAGAGCCTGGTCACGATCCTGCCGCGGCGCGGCATCGTGGTCTCCGAGATCAACGTGAAGCGCCAGCTGCGCCTCCTCGAGGTGCGCCGTGAGCTGGAGCGCCTCATCGCTCGCAGCGCCGCGCGCCGCGCCACCGACGCAGAGCGCGCGCGCTTCCTCGGCCTCGCCGAACGCTTCGAGAAGTCGGCCAAGGCGAACGACGACGTGACCTTCATGCGCACCGATCGCGAGTTCAACACGCTCTGCAGCAGCGCTTCGCACAACGAGTTCGCCGCCGGGGCGATGAGCCTCATGCACTCGCTCTCGCGGCGCTTCTGGTACATACACTACAAGGAGGCGGCGGACATGCCGCTTACGGCCAAGCTGCATGCGGATATCGCCCGCGCCATCGCCGCCGGCGATCCGCAGCGCGCCGCGAAGGCCGCGGACAGGCTGCTCGACGTCATCGAGAAATTCACCCGCGACACGACCGACATGTGATCATTCAGGTGCAGCACCCACCCAGGAGGAGAACAACATGATGAACAGCAAGCGCAGGAGACTTTTGCAGGCCATAGGGGGCACGGGCGTCGTCGCCGCGGCCTCGCCGTACTTGAGCTTTCCGGCGCTCGCCCAAAGCGGACCGCTGCGCGTCGGCATCATCGCGCCGAAGGCGGGCATCGCCGGCACCATCGGCGAATGCGGCCTGCGCGGCACGCAGTTCGCGGTGGAGCGTATCAACGCGGGCGGCGGCATCGCGGGCCGCCGCGTCGAGCTGATCGTCGAGGAGGAGACCAATCCCAAGGATTCGATCGAGCGGCTGCGCAAGCTCGTGCTGCAGGACAAGGTGGATTGCGTTCAGGGCATCGTCTCCTCCGGCGTGAGCCTCGCCTTGGGCGCGGTCGCCGAGGAGATGAAGGCGCTCACCATCTTCTGGGACGGCACCACCCAGGATGGCGTGAAGGAGACCATGGCCAACCCACGCTACATCTTCCGCAGCACCGACAACGAGTGCGAGGCGGTGATGGGCTCGCTGCTGGCGGTGAAGCACTGGAGAGGCAAGTTCAAGACGATCGCGGGCATCAATCCGGATTATTCCTACGGGCGCAACAACTTCGCGGCCTTCCAGGCGCTGCTGAAGAAGTTCGGCGTCGAGCACACCGTGGTGGCCGACCAGTGGCCGAAGGTGGGCACGACCGACCTCAATTCCCACGTGGCCGCGCTCAAGGCGGCGAAGCCCGACCTCATCTTCTCGTCGCTGCTGTTCGCCGACCTGCCCATCTTCATGCGCACCGCCCACGGCGCCGGGCTGATGGACGGCGGCACCAAGTTCGTTTTCCCGGCGGCGGGGTTCCAGCACACGGGGCTGAAGAAATCGTTCACGCCCGAGGGCATGATCTTCGGCCACAACACGCTCTATTTCGACTACGACAAGGCGGGCCCGTTGCAGAAGCAGTTCGTCAAGGAGTACGCCGACAAGTACAAGGACTACCCGCACTGGGAGGCCGACCGCGCCTACTTCGCGATGAAGGTGTACCAGGCGGGGGTGGAAGCGGCGTACAAGGCGAAGAACGCCTGGCCCGGCAAGGAGGACATCATCAGCGCCATGGAGGGCGTGAAGGTGGATTCCCTGGGCGGCCCCGGCCACATGCGCAAGGACCACATCGCCGAGCAGACCTTCTACCAGGGCATCACCACCCACAAGAACAGCTACGATTTCCCCACGCTCGGAACCGTGGACATCATGTATTCCGACCAGCTGCAGAAGCCGCCGGGAGCGGACTTCTGGAAGTGGATCGAGACGGCGACGATAAAATTGTGATGGTCATCCCCGCTTAGAGAACGCGTTTCCGCGTAGGCGGGAATCCAATGAAATTGGGTCCCCGCCTACGCGGGGACGACAGCAAGTAGCCGGTACGACAGCAGGTAGCCGGTACGACAGCAGGTAGCGGGGAGACAGCAGGTAGCGGGGAGACAGCAGGTAGCGGGGAGACAGCAGGTAGCGGGTACGACAACCATGACCGCCTTCTTCGACATCCTCATCGGGGGCGTCTTCCACGCCGCCGTTCTTTTTCTGGTCGCCGCGGGCCTGCAGCTGGTGTTCGGCGTGCAGAAGATCGTGAACCTCGCCTGCGGCTCGTTCTACGCCCTGGGCGCCTACTTCGGCATCAGCGCGGTGAACTGGACGATCGCCGCGGGCATGCCGCCGGCGTTGTTCCTGCCGGTGCTGCTCGTCTCGGGGCTGGCACTGGGCGTGATCGGGCCGCTGATCGAGGCGCTGCTCGCTACCGTGTACCACCGCGACGAGGCCTTCCAACTCTTGCTGACCTTCGCGCTGGTGCTCATGTTCCAGGACATCCTGCGCTTCTTCTGGGGCGCCAATCCCCAGCAGCTGGGTGACCTCGTGATGACCTACGGCAAGCTCTCCGTGGGCAAGGTGCAGGTGCCGGCCTACAACGTCCTCGTGATCGCCGCGAGCATCGCCATCGCGGTGGGCATCGGCGCCTTCCTGCAGAAGACCCGCTTCGGCCGCATCCTGCGTGCCACCGCCGAGAACCGCGAGATGAGCCAGGCCCTGGGCGTGAACGTGCGCTGGATGTACGCGAGCGTCTTTACCCTCGGTACCGTGCTGGGAACGGTCGGGGGCGCACTGGTGGTGCCGACCGCTGCCGCCTCGCTCGACATGCCGGTGGAACTGGTGGTGGAAGCCTTCGCGGTGGTGGTGATCGGCGGGCTGGGCAGCATGCGCGGGGCCCTCGTGGGCGCGCTCATCGTGGGCCTGATGCGCGCCGCGGCCATCTCCTGGTACGCGGAGCTCGAGATGCTCGCGATCTACCTGGTGGTGATCGTGGTGCTGGTGGCGCGGCCGGCGGGCCTCTTCGGCAAGCCGATCGAATGAGGGCCGGGTTCGCGCTGGTGGCGGTGGCGGCGCTGGTGGTGCTTCCCAGCCTCGCCACGCCTTATTACGTGACGCTGGTGCTGCCGGCATTGGCCTACTCGATCGCGCTCCTCGGCTTCAACCTGCTCTTCGGCTACACGGGCCTCC
This sequence comes from Usitatibacter sp., assembly GCA_039929025.1. Lineage (GTDB taxonomy): Bacteria > Pseudomonadota > Gammaproteobacteria > Burkholderiales > Usitatibacteraceae > Usitatibacter. The sequence continues at coordinate 10,433 of JBDSRZ010000115.1, forward strand.
TCTCCTTCGGCCACGCGCTCTTCGTGGCGATCGGCGCCTACGCGGCCGCGGTGCTGTCGAGCAAGCTCGGGGTGAAGAGCTTCGAGCTGATCCTGCTCGCTTCCGGCGCGGCGGCGGTGGCGGCGGCCATCCCGGTGGCGCTGATTTCGGTGCGCTACGAGAAGATCTTCTTCGGCATCCTCACGCTCGCCTTCGGGATGCTGTTCCACTCGTTCCTGTTCAAGTTCTACGACATTACCGGTGGCGACACCGGCATCCGCGTGCTGCGGCCCTCGCTCTTCGGCCGCGCCTATGCCGAGCTCGACAAGACCGCGTTCCTGGTGGGACCGTTCTACTACTACTGCGTGGCGCTTCTCGCCGTCCTGGGTTTCGCCATGTGGCGGCTGGTGCGCTCGCCCTTCGGCCTGCACCTCGTCGCCACGCGCGAGAACCGACGAAAGAGCGAGTACCTCGGCGTGCGGGTGCGCCTCTTCCGCCTCATCGCCTTCGCGATCTCCGCCTTCTATTGCGCGATCGGCGGTGTGATCCTCGCGATCAACACCGGGCAGTCGGATCCCGAGCTCGCCTACTGGACGCACTCGGGCGAGCTCGTGTTCATGACGGTGCTGGGCGGCTTCGCCAATTTCCTCGGCCCGGTGGTCGGCGCCTTCAGCTTCATATTCCTCAAGTCGGAATTGATGGGCATGACGCAGTACTGGCGCTTCTGGATGGGGCTCGTCCTCGTGCTCATCGTGGTGCTCTTTCCGCGCGGGCTCGTAGGGCTCGGTCAGGACCTCTGGATTCGGGTGAGGCGGCCATGAGCGTGCTGCTGGAGACGGTGGCGGTGGGCAAGGCCTACGGCGATTTCGTGGCGCTGGACGATGTGAGCCTCACGATCGCCGAGGGCGATCTGGTATCGATCGTCGGGCCCAACGGCGCGGGCAAGACCACGCTCGTGAACCTGCTCACGGGGTTGCTCGCGCCCACCTCGGGCCTGGTGCGATTCAAAGGCAGGGACATCGCGGGCATCGGCCCGGTGGTGCTGGCGCGCCGCGGCATGGCGCGCGCCTTCCAGCTGGTGCACATCTTTCCCGCCATGACGGTGGCGGAGACGATCGCGGTGGCGGTGGTCTCGCAGTCGGGCAAGGCACTGCGATTCTTCGCCGCGGCGCGCGAGGATGCCGCCGTGAACGCGCGCGTGCGCGAGGTGGCGCAGATCTTCGGGCTGGAAGGCAAGCTCGACATCCAGTCGCGCCTGCTCTCGCAGGGCGAGAAGAAGCTGCTCGACATCGCCAGCGCCTTCGCGCTCGCCCCGGAGGTGATCCTGCTGGACGAGCCCACCAGCGGGGTCTCCAGCAGCGACAAGCACAGCCTCATGAGGAACGTGATCGCCGCGGCGAAGAAAGCCGGCGTGAAGGCGATCGTCCTGGTCGAGCACGACATGGACCTGGTCGCCGAATATTCGAGTCGCATCGTCGCGCTGCAGGGCGGCAAGGTGCTGGCCGATCGCGCGCCCGCGGAATTCTTCGGCGACCCCGAGATCATCGCCGCCATCGTCGGCAAGCGGGTGGGGCGCCTCGCGAGAGGAGCCGGCTGATGCTCGCCATCGACAACCTCGCGGTGAGCATCCAGGGCAGCCCCATCCTGCGCGGCATCTCACTCGCGGTGGGCGCGGGCGAGTTGGTGTGCCTGGTGGGGCGCAATGGCGCGGGCAAGACCACCACCTTCCGCACCATCATGGGGTATCAGCGCCCGGTCTCCGGCACGATGCGGTTCAGGGACCGTGCGCTCGCGAGGATGCCGACTCATCGCATCGCGCTGCTCGGCATCGGCTACTCGCCGGAGGAAAGCCAGGTGTTCGCCGACCTCACCGTCGCGGAGAACATCGAGCTGCCCACCTGGACCCGGCCCGGCGGGCGGGAGGCGAAGACGCGCATCGACCTGGCCTATGAGATCTTCCCCAGGCTTCGCCAGTACGCGCGTCGCGGGGGCAACCAGCTCTCGGGCGGTGAGCGCAAGATGGTGTCGATCGCGCGCGCGCTCACGCTCGATCCGCAATTGCTGCTGCTCGACGAACCGTTCGAGGGCCTGTCGCCCGCGATCATCCCCAGCATCGGCGAGGGCATCGCCTCGATCCGCCGGCTCGGCCACGGCGTGCTGATGGCCGAATCGAACGTGCACCACATTCCCGACGACGCCGACCGCCTCTACGTGCTCGAGCGCGGTGAGATCATCTACCAGGGCAAGCCCGGCGATACTTACCCGCCGGAGGTGATGCGGGTAATCACCGGCAGCCCCTGAAGGAGACCGAGATGCCGAAAGTCCTGACCCAGCAGCAAGTCGACCGGTACTGGCGCGACGGCTGCGTCTTTCCGATCCGGGTGATGTCCGCGGGCGAGGCGGGCGAGCTTCGCCGGCGGCTGGAGGACTTCGAGCGCCAGGCGGGCGGGCCCCTCAAGGGCGACCTGCGGCACAAGTCGCACCTGCTGTTCGCGTGGCTGGGCGACCTGGTGCGCCGCGAGAGAATCCTGGACGCGATCGAGGATCTCCACGGTCCCAACCTGCTCTGCTGGACCACCAACTTCTTCATCAAGGAAGCAGCCAATCCCGCCTTCGTCTCCTATCACCAGGATTCGACCTACTGGGGCCTCGATCGCCCCGACGTGGTCACCGCCTGGATCGCGTTCACCGACAGCAACAAGGCCAATGGCGCCATGGATTTCATCCCCGGCTCGCACACCGGCGACCAGATACCCCATCGCGACACCTTCGCGCAGAACAACCTGCTCACGCGCGGCCAGGAAGTCGCCGTGGAAGTGGACGCCTCGAAGGCCGTCGCGATCGAGCTCGAGCCGGGCGAGATGTCGCTGCACCACGTGCGGCTGGTGCACGGCTCCCCGCCCAATCCCTCCGGCGACCGGCGCATCGGATTCGCGATCCGCTACATTCCCACGTCCGTGCGCCAGATCGCGGGCGAGGACAGCGCGACGCTGGTCCGCGGCGTGGACGAGTTCCACCACTTCGAGCACGAGCCGCGGCCGGCGCGCGACATGGACCCGGAGTTCGTGGCGCTGCACAAGGCGATCGCCGAGCGCAATGCCCGCATCCTCTATCGCGGCACCGAGGTAAAGAGCTACAACGACCCGAAGGCCTTGCCCGACCGGGCAGCCTGAGGCTCAGTAAACGGCGCGGCCGCCCGAAAGGTCGAATACCGCGCCGGTCGAGAACGAGCACTCCTCGGTGCAGAGCCACGCGACCAGGGCGGCGATCTCTTCCACCTCGCCGAAGCGGCCCATGGGGATCTTGGAGAGCATGAAGTCGATGTGCTGCTGGGTCATCTGGTCGAACATGCCGGTCTTCACCGCCGCGGGCGTCACGCAGTTCACCCGGATTCCGGTCTTCGCGAGCTCCTTGCCGAGGGACTTGGTGAGCGACACCACGCCCGCCTTCGAGGCGCTGTACGCCGAGGCGTTCGGGTTACCTTCCTTGCCGGCGATCGAGGCGATGTTGACGATGCGCCCGTAGTCGTTGGCGCGCATGTGGGTCACGGCCGCCTTGTTGCAGAGAAAGAGGCCGGTGAGATTGATGTCGAGCACTTGCTGCCACTCGCTGAGCGGGTATTCCCAGGTGGTCGTGTTGGGCCCGGTGATGCCCGCGCTGCACACCAGGGCGTCGATGCGGCCGAATTCCCTCACCGCGGCGTCCATCGCCGCCTTCACCGCAGGCTCGTCACGGACATCGACGCGCTGCACGTGCGCCCCGCCAGCGATCGCCTTCGCACCCTTCGCGAGCATGCGCTCGTCGCGATCCCAGAGGCTCACGCGCGCGCCCGACTGCGCGAGGCGCTGCGCGATGGCCAGCCCGATGCCCGCGGCGCCGCCGGTGATGACGGCGCTCCTGTCTTTCAGGTCCAGTGCGTTCATGGCTCCCTCCTGGATCCCCGCCTGCGCGGGGACGTCGGCACGTATTCTGCGTTCCAAGGTCGCCAGCATACCTCCGATTGGCCTGACCACTTGACCATGCGAGGGCGGCGCGCTTACCCTTCGCTCACCTCGGAGGGCTCCCCGCAAATGGCATCCCGCAAGCGCCGCAGCGCCCAGTGGTTCGGGCGCGAGGGCAAGATGGGCTATATCTACCGCTCGTGGCTGAAGAACCGCGGGATACCCCACGATCAGTTCGACGGCCGGCCGGTGATCGGCATCTGCAACACGTATTCCGAGCTGACTCCCTGCAACTCGCATTTCCGCACCCTGGCCGAGCACGTCAAGAACGGCGTGCTCGACGCGGGCGGCTTCCCGCTGGAGTTCCCGGTGATGTCGCTCGGCGAGACGATGCTGCGTCCCACGGCGATGCTCTACCGCAACCTCGCGAGCATGGACGTCGAGGAATCGATCCGCGGAAACCCCATCGACGGCGTGGTGCTCCTCATGGGTTGCGACAAGACCACGCCTTCCCTGCTCATGGGCGCGGCGAGCTGCGACCTGCCCACCATCGGCGTCTCGGGCGGGCCGATGCTCAATGGCTGGTACCGCGGCGAGCGCCACGGCTCGGGCACGCACGCGTGGAAGCTTTCGGAGGACGTGCGCGCCGGCCGCATGACGGTGGACGAGTTCCACGAGGCGGAGAGCTGCACCCATCGCTCCCACGGCCACTGCATGACCATGGGCACGGCTTCCACCATGGCGTCCATGGTCGAGGCGCTCGGCGTGGGCCTTCCCGGTAACGCGGCCTATCCGGCGGTGGATGCGCGCCGCAACGTGATCGCGCGCATGGCCGGCCGCCGCATCGTCGAGCTCGTCAAGGAGGACGTGAAGCTCTCCCGGCTGCTCACGCGCCCCGCTTTCGAGAACGCCATCCGCGTGAACGCCGCCATCGGCGGCTCGACCAACGCGGTTATTCATCTGATCGCCATCGCGCGGCGCATCGGCGTGAAGCTCGACCTCGAGGACTGGGACGAGCTCGGTCGTGGCGTGCATACGCTGCTCGACCTGATGCCGAGCGGCCAATACCTGATGGAGGATTTCTGCTACGCCGGGGGGCTGCCGGTGGTGATCCGCGAGCTGGGCGAGCAGGGCCTGCTCGCGAAAGATGCGCTCACCGCCAATGGCCGCACGCTGTGGGAGAACAACAAGGACGCGCGCAACGACAATCCCGCCGTGATCATGCCGTTCGCCAAGCCCTTCAAGCGCGACGCCGGTATCGCGGTACTGCGCGGCAACCTCTGCCCGGACGGCGCCATCATCAAGCCCTCGGCGGCGACCCCGAAGCTCATGAAGCACAAGGGCCGCGCGGTGGTGTTCGAGACCATCGAGGAGTTCCACGCGCGCGTCGACGATCCGAAGCTCGATATCGATGCCACCTGCGTGATGGTGCTCAAGAACTGCGGCCCGCGCGGCTATCCGGGGATGGCCGAGGTCGGCAACATGCCGATCCCCGCCAAGCTGCTGAAGAAGGGCGTCACCGACATGGTGCGCATCTCGGACGCGCGCATGAGCGGCACTGCGTATGGCACCGTGGTCCTGCACACGGCGCCCGAGGCCGCCGCCGGTGGGCCGCTGGCGCTGGTGCGTGACGGCGACCTGATCGAGCTCGACGTCGGCAAACGCAAGCTGCATCTCCACGTGAGCGATGCCGAGCTCGCCACGCGCCGAAAGGCCTGGAAGGCGCCCAAGCCGCCCATGGCGCGCGGCTACTGGAAGCTCTACGTCGACCACGTGAACCAGGCGAGCGAAGGGGCCGACCTGGATTTCCTGGTGGGCAAGAGCGGCGCGGACGTGCCGCGCGACAATCATTGATAGTCTCTCTCTCCTTTGGGAGAGGGCCGGGAGAGGGTCCGCTTGCGTTTTCTCATCACCGACTGCGATTTCCCCGATGTCGACCTGGAGCTCGGGCTTTTCCGCGACGCCGGCATGGAGGTCGTCACCGCCCAATGCCGCACGGAGGACGATGTCATCGACGCCTCCGTTGGATGCCAGGGGCTCCTCTCGCAGTACGCGCCGATCAACGCCCGCGTGTTCGAAGCGCGCCCAGAGATCCGCATCGTGAGCCGCCTCGGCGCGGGTTACGACACCGTGAACGTCGCCGATGCGCGCCGCTTCGGCGTCTGGGTCGCGAACTCGCCCGACTATGGCGTGGGCGAGGTCGCAACCCACGCGCTCGCGATGGCGCTTGCCCTGGTGCGCCACATCCCGCGTTATGATCGCGACGTCCGCGCCGGCAACTGGCACTACGCCTCGACCGGAGGCCTTGCGCGCGCCGCGGAGCTCACCCTCGGAATCCTCGGCCTCGGCCGCATCGGCAAGCGCCTCTCGTACATGGCGCGCAACGTGTTCGGGCCGGTGATCGCGTGCGATCCGTATCTGATCGACGGCGACTTTCCCGCCTACGTGCGCCGGGTGTCGAAGGAGGAGCTCTTCCGCAAGGCAGACATCGTCTCGCTGCACGTGCCGCTCACGGAGGAGACGCGCGGCCTCGTGGACTCGCGCCTCATCTCGATCATGCGCAAGGGGTCTATCCTGGTGAACACCTCGCGGGGCGCGGTGGTCGTGGTCGAGGACGTGCTCGCCGCGCTCGATTCCGGCCGCCTCGAGGGCGCGGCGCTCGATGTGCTTCCCACGGAGCCGCCCGAGGCGGATCATCCTGTGCTCGGGCATCCGCGCGTGGTCCTTACGCCGCATGCCGCGTTCTATTCGATTGAAGGAGAGCGAGAGTTGCGGACCCAAGCGGTGCAGAACCTGATCGATTGGGCCGAATCCGGGCGCCCACGCTATGTCGTCGTTGAAGGGGGGAAGTAAATTGGATTCCCGCCTTCGCGGGAATGACGTCTGTCGCCTTCGCGGGAATGACGTCTGTCGCCCCCGCGTAGGCGGGGGCCCAATCTAGTTCGCGATGGCCTCCGTCACCATCCGCGGTGTACACAAGCACTTCGGCGCCACGCACGTGATCCGCGGTGTGGATGTCGAGATCGCCGATGGGGAATTCGCGGTGCTGGTGGGCCCGTCGGGCTGCGGCAAGTCCACACTGCTGCGCATGATTGCCGGGCTGGAGGAGATCGGCGGCGGCGAGATCGCCATCGGCGGGCGCGTGGTGAACAACATGCCGCCCAAGGAGCGCGACATCGCGATGGTGTTCCAGAACTACGCGCTCTACCCGCACATGACGGTGCGCGACAACATGGCCTTCAGCATGCTGCTCGCCAAGCGCCCGCGCGCCGAGATCGACGAGCGCGTGGCCAAGGCGGCGGGGATCCTAGGCCTGGCGGAGCTCCTCGGCCGCTACCCGCGCCAGCTTTCCGGCGGGCAGCGCCAGCGCGTGGCCATGGGCCGGTGCATCGTGCGCGACCCGCAGGTATTTCTGTTCGACGAGCCGCTCTCCAACCTCGATGCCAAGCTTCGCGTCGCGATGCGCACCGAGCTGAAGGAGCTGCACCAGCGCCTGAAGACCACCTCGGTCTACGTGACCCACGACCAGATCGAGGCGATGACGATGGCCGACCAGATCGTGGTGATGCGCGACGGGCTGGTCGAGCAGCGCGGCCAGCCGCTCGATCTCTACGATTTCCCCACCAATCTCTTCGTCGCGGGCTTCATCGGATCGCCCGCGATGAACTTCGTGCCGGGAACGTTGAAACGCGCGAACGGAGCGGCCCGCGTGCAGCTCGCCGGCGGCGTCTCGCTGCCCGCGCCTCGCGACGCCAAAGGCGACGACGGCCAGGCGGTCGTCTTCGGTACGCGCCCCGAGCATCTGTCGCTGGCGCCCGAAGGGCAGGGGATGCCGGCCCAGGTCGTGGTGGTGGAGCCTACCGGTGCGGACACCCAGGTGTTCGCCAAGATGCAGGGCATCGAGATGACCGCCGTGGTACGCGAGCGGCACGAATTCCATGCGGGCGAGGCGATCCGGTTGCTTCCGGACCACGAACGCAGCCACCTGTTCGATGCAGCCACGGGAGAGTCTTTGAGAGCGCAGTAATCACGAGGAGGAGAGAGCAATGACCAAGTTCACGAGACGGGATTTCCTGAAGGGAACGGCAGGGACCGCAGTCGCGGGCACGCTGGGCACCGGCAGCGCGATGTGGGCACAGGATGCGTTCGCGCAGGGGAAGTGGACGCCGGAGAAGGGCGCCAAGCTGCGCGTGCTGCGGTGGAAGCGCTTCGTGCAGGGCGACGAGGACATGTGGCTCGCCAACACCAAGAAATTCGCGGAGAAGTTCAAGGTCGACGTGCGCGTCGACAGCGAGGGCTGGGAGGACGTGCGGCCCAAGGCGGCGGTGGCGGCGAACGTGGGCAGCGGACCGGACATCATCATTTCCACCTTCGAGGACGCGCACCAGTATCCGGACAAGCTCGTCGACGTGACTGACGTCTGCAACTACCTGGGCGGCAAGTACGGCGGCTGGTACGACGTGTGCAAGGAGTACTGCACCGAGAAGGGCAAATGGGTCGCGGTGCCGATGGGCTGCGCGGGTAACTCCGTCGTGCACCGCATCGGCGCGATGAAGGAAGCGGGCTTCAGCGAGTTTCCCAAGGATTTGGCCGGCTTCCTCAAGCTCGCCCAGGCGTACAAGGCGAAGGGAATGCCCCCGGGATTCGCGCTCGGCAACGCCACCGGTGACGGCAACGTCTGGTGCCACTGGCTGGTGTGGTCGCACGGCGGCAAGATGGTCGACCAGAAGGGCAACGTGGTGATCGTCAGCCCCGAGACCGAGGCCGCGCTCAACTACGGCAAGCAGCTCTACGACACCTTCATCCCCGGCACGCTCTCGTGGCTCGACCCGAACAACAACAAGGCGTTCCTCGACGGCCAGATCGGCATGACCACCAACGGCATTTCGATCTACTACGCCGCGAAGAACTCCACCGACGCGAAGATCAAGGCGATGGTGGACGACATCGGCCACGCCAACCTGCCGGTCGGCCCCGCGGGCAAGCCCACGGAGCTGAACCTGTTCTTCCCGATGATGCTGTTCAAGTATTCGAAATTCCCCAATGCGGCGAAGGCCTACCTCGCGTTCATGATGGAAAAGGAGCAATACGAGCCCTGGCAGCAGGCCGCCATCGGATACGTGTCCCACCCCCTCAAGGCTTACGAGCAGAGCCCGCTGTGGAAATCGGACCCGAAGAACATCCCTTATCGCGACTCGATGAAGATCATGTTGCCCAACGGCTACTCCGGCCCCATGGGCTACGCCTCGGCCGCGACGATGGCCGACTTCATCATGGTCAACATGGTGGCCGAGGCGGTGTCGGGCTCGAAGACGCCCAAGGAGGCGATGGATCGCGCGAAGGCGCGGGCGGAAAGGTATTACAAGGTGTGATTGGGTTCCCGCCTGCGCGGGAACGACATGTTGCCTCCACGGGGAATCACAGGTCGCCCCCGCGTAGGCGGGGGCCCAATTATCAGGATGCGACGCCTCCTCGACAACCGGCACGTCCTCGGGCTGCTCTTCATGCTGCCCGCGGGCGTTCTGTTGCTGGTCTTCCTCAGCTATCCGCTGGGCCTGGGGACCTGGCTGGGCTTCACCGACACCAAGGTCGGGCGCGCCGGCATCTGGGTCGGGCTGGACAACTACAAATTCCTCTGGGGCGACGAGGTCACGCGCCTCGCGCTCTTCAACACCCTTTTCTATACCTTCGTCGCCAGCGTCATCAAGTTCGTGCTGGGGTTATGGCTCGCGTTGCTGCTGAACCGCCACATCCCGTTCAAGTCGTTCTTCCGCGCGGTGATCCTGCTGCCTTTCATCGTCCCCACCGCGCTCTCCGCGATCGCCTTCTGGTGGATCTACGACGCGCAGTTCTCTATCGTGAGCTGGGTGCTGGTGAAGATGGGCATCATCGACACCTATATCGATTTCCTCGGGCAGCCGTGGCTCGCGCGCCTGTCCACCATCGCCGCCAACGTCTGGCGTGGGGTGCCGTTCGTCGCGATCTGCCTGCTCGCGGGCCTGCAGACCATCTCGCCGTCGCTCTATGAGGCGGCCGCGCTCGACGGCGCGACGCCCTGGCAGCGATTCCGCTACGTGACGCTGCCGCTGCTCACGCCGATCATCGCGGTGGTGATGACCTTCTCGGTGCTGTTCACCTTCACCGACTTCCAGCTGATCTACGTGCTCACGCGCGGCGGCCCGCTCAACTCGACGCATCTCATGGCCACGCTTTCGTTCCAGCGCGCGATCTCCGGCGGCTCGCTGGGGGAGGGCGCGGCGATCGCCACCGCGATGGTGCCGTTCCTGCTCGCGGCGATCCTCTTCAGCTACTTCGGCCTGCAGCGCCGCGCCTGGCAGCAGGGCGGGAGCGACCGGTGAGCGCGACGCCCGACAACGCCGGCATGGGCTATCTCGATTCGCGCATGCGGCGGATCGTGACGCTGTACCTGCCGCTCGGCATCTTCGTTTTCGTGCTGCTCTTTCCGTTCTACTGGATGGCGACCACTTCCTTCAAGCCGAACGCCGAGCTCCTGAGCCGCGAAGGCAATCCGTTCTGGGTCGTGAACCCGACGCTCGCGCACTTCGAGCACCTGCTCTTCAGGACGCCCTATCCCGAATGGATGTGGAACACCATCGTGATCTCGGTGGTATCGACGTTCGCATCCCTTACCGCGAGCGTCTTCGCCGCCTACGCGATCGAGCGGCTGCGCTTCAGGGGTTCGCGCCAGGTGGGCCTCGCGATCTTCCTCGCCTACCTCGTGCCGCCCTCCATCCTCTTCATCCCGCTCGCCGCCATCGTCGTCAAGCTGGGCCTCTTCGACACCCGCTGGGCGCTGATCCTCACCTATCCGACGTTCCTCATCCCGTTCTGCACCTGGTTGCTGATGGGCTACTTCCGCTCGATCCCGTACGAGCTCGAGGAGTGCGCCCTCATCGACGGCGCCACCCGCTGGCAGATCCTGGTGAAGATCATCCTGCCACTGGCGGTGCCGGGCCTCATCTCCGCCGGCATCTTCGCCTTCACGCTGTCGTGGAACGAGTTCATCTACGCGCTCACCTTCGTGTCGTCCTCGGAGGTGAAGACGGTGCCGGTGGGCGTGATCACCGAGCTGGTCGAGGGCGACGTGTACCACTGGGGCGCCTTGATGGCGGGGGCGCTGCTCGGGTCCCTGCCGGTGGCGGTGCTGTATTCCTTCTTTGTCGAG
>JBDSRZ010000116.1:0-4464 GCA_039929025.1 Usitatibacter sp.
GGGGGAGCACGAGCAGCATGGAGACGCCGTGCACCCGCGCCTGGAAGCTGCTGGCACGGTAGGGGTTCGCGGTGAGGGCCGCGGTCGCGACGGGCCGGGGTGAGGGTCACGCTGTTCTCCCTCTCCCCTGGGAGAGGGCCGGGGAGAGGGTAGAGGTCGTCATCTAGATGACGACCGTCCGCGGCGCGCCATTCTCCCGCGCGACGATCGATCCCACCTCGAATGCCTCGGCGCCGTTCCCCGCCAGCACATCGATCGCGGACTTCACCTCGTCGCGCGCCACCACCAGCACCATGCCGATGCCGCAGTTGAAGGTGCGGTGCATCTCGGCCTCGTCGATGTTCCCGTACTTCTTCAGCCACTGGAAGATCTTGCTGCGCGGCCAGCGCGCGAGCTCGAGCTTCGCGCATACGTCCTGGGGCAGCACTCGCGGGATGTTCTCGGTGAGTCCGCCGCCGGTGATGTGGGCCACGCCCTTCACCCCCACCTTGGCCATCGCGTCGAGCACCGGCTTCACGTAGATGCGCGTCGGCTCGAGCAGCGCTTCGCCGAGGGTCTGGCCGCCGTCGAAGGGCTCGAAGATGTCCGAGCCGCTCACCGCGATCACCTTGCGCACCAGGGTGTAGCCGTTCGAGTGCGGGCCGCTCGAGGCGAGGCCGACGATCGCGTCGCCGGGCTGGATCGTCGTGCCGTCGATGATGGCATTCTTCTCCACCAGTCCCACGGCGAAGCCCGCGAGGTCGTACTCGTTCGGGTCGTACATGCCGGGCATCTCGGCGGTCTCGCCGCCGATCAGGGAACAGTTGGCCTGCTCGCAGCCTTCGGCGACGCCCTGGATCACGTCGGCGGCCACGCCCACGTCGAGCTTGCCGCAGGCGAAGTAGTCGAGGAAAAAGATCGGCTCGGCGCCGCACGCCAGGATGTCGTTCACGCTCATCGCCACCAGGTCGATGCCGATGGTGTCGTGCTTCTTCATGCGGAAGGCGAGCTTCAGCTTGGTGCCTACCCCGTCGGTGCCCGAGACCATCACCGGATTCTTGTACTTCTTCGACACCTCCACCAGGGCACCGAAGCCGCCAATGCCGCCCAGCACCTCGGGGCGCATCGTGCGCTTGGCGAACGGCTTGATGCGCTCGACCAGCTCGTCGCCCGCGTCGATGTCCACGCCGGCGCCGCGGTAGGTGAGGGGAGGCTGGTCGTTCACGGGGGATTCCCTTTGTTTCAGAGGGGAAATTTTACCATCCGGCGGTGAAGCGCGAGATAGGCGAAGGCCGCTGGCGAGTCATCCAATGCGAAGCGGCAGCCCCGGTCGCGGAAAGTGCGCATCGCGAAGCCGGGCCACATCGTAGCGCGCGAGGTACGCGCGGCGATGCCCGATTTGCGCGCATCGGGGTCGACAACGCCCGACATGTGTGGCAGCTTACACGCGGTGCCCGGCCCGCCGTTGTAAGGCGCCGCCGGAAACGCCGACAGATGAGCGTTTCCCCTCAAAAACCACCCACAAAGGAGCCCCGATGAAACACCTGAAGACGATACTTGTTGCCACGACGATGGCTGCCGCGCTGTTCAGTGCCCCAGTCGCCTACGCGGCGGAAGGCATCAACGTCGACGGATTCGTGAAGATGTGCGACATGGACAAGGACGGCATGGTCTCGAAGAAAGAGGCGATGAAGATGATCGAGAAGATGTGGGACAAGCAGGACACCAAGAAGATGGGCAAGCTCGACAAGAAGCAGGTCGAGGCTTTCCTGAACGAGCTGATGAAGTCGGGCGGCTAGTAGTCCGGTCCGACGGCTTGAAGCGCAGGTCGTAGCACACGACCCGGCTCGAGAGCACTTCGCCTGCGGCGTCCACGCGCACGCGGGCGAAGACCCCGGATTCGATATTGCTGTGCCTCATGCCCGACGGATGGATCAGGTCCGCGCGCTCGCGCGGCTGTAGCCCCGCGGGGTCGCGCGCCGCCGGAGCGAATGCGCAGGCAACGCCCGGATCACGCGTCCCCTGAGCCCTGGAAGGTCGGCAGGCTCTTCTTCGCGAATTCCAGCATTCGTTCGATGGGCACTTTCGCGCGGCGGCCGATTTCCGGATCGACGAACACCTCGTGCCCCGGCGCGCCCTCGAGGGTCGCGATGAGGTTGTGCAGCCCGTTCATCGCCATCCACGGGCAGTGCGCGCAGCTCTGGCAGGTGGCGCCCTTGCCGGCGGTGGGCGCCTCGATGAAGGTCACGCCGGGCATGCGCTTTCTCATCTGGTGGATGATGCCGCCGTCGGTCGCGACGATGTACTCCTTCGCGCCGAGCCGCTCGGCGGCCTGGATGATCCCGGTGGTGGAGCCCACTGCGTCCGCCATCGCGATCACCGCGCGCGGCGACTCCGGGTGCACCAGCACCTTGGCATCCGGATGCAGCAGCTTCATCTCCTCCAGCTGCTGCGCCTTGAACTCGTCATGGACCACGCACACGGCGTTCCACATCAGCATGTCCGCGCCGGTCACGCGCTGCACGTAGTCGCCGAGGTGCTTGTCCGGCGCCCAGAGGATCTTCTTCCCCTGCGCATGCAGGTGGCCCACGATCTTTTCCGCGATCGACGAGGTCACCATCCAATCCGCGCGCGCCTTCACCCCGGCGCTGGTGTTGGCATAGACCACCACCACGCGATCGGGATGGACATCGCAGAAGGCTGAGAACTCGTCGGCAGGCGTTGCGAGGTCGAGCGAGCACTCGGCCGCAAGGTCCGGCATCAGCACGCGCTTTTCGGGATTCAGGATCTTGGCGGTCTCGCCCATGAAGCGCACGCCCGCGACCACGACGGTCTTGCCCGGGTGCTCGTGGCCGAAGCGCGCCATCTCGAGCGAATCCGATACCGTGCCGCCGCTCGATTGCGCCAGGTCCTGGAGGTCCGGGTGCACGTAGTAGTGCGCCACCAGCACCGCGTCGCGCTCCCCAAGGAGCTTGCGCGCGCGCTCGATGAGGGCGGGTTTCTCCTCGGCGGAAACCATGCGCGGCGGGGTGGCGGGCGCGATGCCGGTCTCGCCGGTGAAGCGCTCGAAGCGGATCTGGATCGGTTTGGCGATGGCCATGGTCGATTCTAAGGCATCGCCGGCGTGCTAAAATTCAATGCAATTAAAGGCTTCTGTGACAGCCTTGTCACCGAGGCGCCCGCTGCCCCGCCGTCCGGCGGAAATCCTTCCGAAGTGGTGCGGTAGCGGCGAGACCCCATGAGGCAGCTCCTCCTCGACTTCACCCAGGCCCCAGCGCCCACCTTCGCCAACTTCATCCACGGCGGCAATGCCGAGCTTTTCCATGCGCTCGAGGCCGCGGCTCGTGGCGCGCTGGCCGAGCGGGTGATGTACATGTGGGGCGAATCGGGTGCCGGCAAGACCCACCTGCTCTCGGCTTTCCGCGACACCGCCGCGGCGGTTCCGCGGATGCTGGCGATCGACGATGTCGAGCGCCTCGGCGAGGACGAGCAGGGCGCCCTCTTCAACGCGTTCAACGAGCGCGCCTTCGACTTCCTTCTGGTGAGCGCGAGCGCGCCACCCGCGGAGGTGCCGATCCGCCGCGACCTCGCAACGCGCCTCGCCACCGGGCTCACCTTCCGCCTGATGCCGCTCACCGACGCGCAGAAGGGTGTCGCGCTTGCCGAGCACGCCCGCAGCCGCGGCTTCGATCTCTCCGCCGAGGTGCAGGCATACCTCCTCACCCACGCGCGCCGCGACATGGGCTCGCTCATGTCGGCGCTCGACGCCCTCGACCGCTACTCGCTCGAGACCGGCAGGCCGGTCACCGTGCCGTTGCTGAAGGCGGCGATGCCATGACGCTCGCATGGACCCTCTCCCCAACCCTCTCCCAGGGGAGAGGGGGCAATCGTGGGACGCCGTTTCGCGGCCGCCTTCGATGAAGCCCAAATTGGCGCTCTTCGATCTGGACAATACGCTCTTGAACGGCGACAGCGACGTCTGCTGGGCGCAGTTCCTCATCGAGGAGGGCGTGCTCGAGCCGGAGCAATACCACGCGAAGAACGTGTGGTTCGCAGAGCGCTACAAGGACGGCACGCTCGACATCCACGAGTTCCTCGATTTCCAGCTGGCGCCGCTCGCGCGGCATCCGCGCGCACAGCTGGACGCGTGGCACGAGCGCTTCATGCAGCGCAAGATCCGCCCTATCATCCATGAGGGCGCCGCCGAGCTGATCGCGCGGCACGAGGACGCGGTGACGGCGCTGGTGACGGCGACCAATCGCTTCATCACCGCGCCGATCGCCGCCGAGCTCGGCATCGAGCACCTGATCGCCACCGATATCGAGGAGAACGCGGGCGCATTCACCGGCAAGCCGCGTGGCACGCCGTGCTTCCGCGAGGGCAAGATCGAGAACCTGCGCGGCTGGCTCGCCTCCCGCGGCGAGCGCCTCGAGGACTACGAGAGTTGGTTCTACAGCGATTCGCTGAACGACCTGCCGCTGCTCG
>JBDSRZ010000117.1:0-17616 GCA_039929025.1 Usitatibacter sp.
GCTTGTCGTAGGTCCAGCGGAACTTGCCGGGGCGCGCGAAGGCGAAGGTGCCGGAGGCGCGCTCGATCACCTTGCCGGCGCGGTCGAAGACCTGCTGGTCGAAGTGGGCCGTGGCGGACTTGGTCGCCGTGTTGAAGGCGAGGAAGTCGTCGAGGCCGGAGGCCGATGCAGCAAAGGGCAATGCGGTGATGATGGCCAAAAGCACCCTCATCCCAGCCTTCTCCCAAGGCAGAAGGAGCATTTCTCGAAACATTACTTCTCCCGGTTGGGCGCGATGATCTCGCGGTTCCCGTTCGAGGCCATGGAGGAGACCAGTCCCGCCTTTTCCATGTCCTCGATCAGGCGCGCCGCGCGGTTGTAGCCGATGCGCAGGTGCCGTTGCACGAGGGAGATGGAGGCACGCTTGTTCTGGAGCACTATCTGCACGGCCTGGTCGTAGAGGGGATCCGCTTCTCCTCCTGAGACACCGCCCTCGCCGTTGGTTCCACCGGCGTCCAGCTCGGGCTCGTCGAGGATGCCGTCGATGTACTGCGCCTCGCCCTGCTTCTTCAGCGCCTCGACGACGCGATGCACCTCGGCATCGGCCACGTAGGCGCCGTGAGCGCGGACCGGGATGCCGCCGCCGGGCTGGAGATAGAGCATGTCGCCCTGCCCGAGAAGGCTTTCGGCGCCCTGCTGGTCGAGAATGGTGCGCGAGTCGACCTTGGCCGAGACCTGGAAGGCGATGCGCGTCGGCACGTTCGCCTTGATGAGGCCGGTGATCACGTCCACCGACGGGCGCTGCGTGGCGAGAATCAAATGAATGCCGCAGGCGCGTGATTTCTGCGCCAGGCGCGCGATCAGCTCTTCCACCTTCTTGCCCGAGACCATCATCAGGTCGGCGAGCTCGTCGATCACCACCACCAGCAGCGGCAGCGCCGCGAGATCCTCGGGATGGTCGGGCGTGAGCGTGAACGGGTGCTTCAATGGCTGCTTCTTCTCGATGCCTTCGCGTACCTTGGCGTTGTAGCCGGCGAGGTTCCTCACCGAGATCGCCGACATCAGCTTGTAACGCCGGTCCATCTCCGCCACGCACCAGTTCAACGCCGCGCCCGCCTGGCGCATGTCGGTCACGACCGGCGCCAGCAGATGCGGGATGCCCTCGTAGACCGAGAGCTCGAGCATCTTCGGGTCGATGAGGATCACGCGCACTTCCGCGGGTGTCGCCTTGTAGAGCAGCGACAGGATCATTGCGTTGATCGCGACCGACTTGCCCGAGCCGGTGGTGCCGGCGACCAGCAGGTGCGGCATCCGCGCCAGGTCGGCGACCATGGGCTTGCCGGTGATGTCCTTGCCGAGCGCGATGGTGATCTTCGACGCCGTCTCGTTGTACGCCTGGGAGCCGAGGATCTCCGACAGGCGCACGATCTCGCGCTTCGGATTCGGGATCTCGAGGCCCATGCACGAGGTGCCCGGGATCGTCTCCACCACGCGGATCGCGACCACCGAAAGCGCGCGTGCAAGGTCGCGCGCCAGGTTCACCACCTGCGCGCCCTTCACGCCCACCGCGGGCTCGATCTCGTAGCGCGTGATCACCGGGCCCGGATAGGCCGCGACCACCTTCACCTGCACGTTGAAGTCGAGGAGCTTTCGCTCGATGAGTCGCGATGTGTACTCCAGCGTCTCGGCGGTCGGCCGCTCGATGTGGGTGTCGGGCGGATCCAGCAGCGAAAGCTGTGGCAGCGGCGAGTCGGGCATGTCGGAGAAAAGCGGCACCTGCTTCTCGCGCACGATGCGCTCGCTCTTCGCGATCACCGGGCTCGGCATCTCGATGCGGATCGGCTCGTGGTCCTCGAAGGCCTTCTTCGCCACCTCGACCTTCTCCTCGCGCACCTGGGCAGCGATCCGGCCCTCCTCGCGGTCGCGGCGCGCCTCGATGCGCGAACGGGCGAGGGCAAAGGCGTGCTCGAGCAGTTCGCCCACCGCTTCGGATACACGCAGCCAGGAAAGGCCGGTGAAGACGCTGAAGGAGGCCGCGATCACCGCGAGCAGCATCAGGGTGCCCCCGGTGAAGCCGAACGCGGTGGCGACGAATTCGGAGAGCACGCGCCCCAGGACGCCGCCGGGTGCGTACGGCAGCGTGGCGGCGAGCGAATGCAGCCGCAGCGCCTCGAGCGCGCTGCTCGCCGCCAGCAACGAGGCGAAGCCGGCCAGTGCGATCGCGAGCGAGCGGCGGTTCAGGATCTCCCACACCTCGACGCGGCGGTAGAGCCTCAAGATCCCGTAGAGCGCGAGGCCTACCCACCACCAGGCGGAGATGCCGAAGATGTAGAGCACCGTCTCCGAGATCCACGCGCCGGCGACGCCGCCCTTGTTGCCGATCGCGGCGCCGGTGCCGCTGAAAAAGGGACCGGGGTCGGTGCGTTGGTACGAGGCGAGGATGAGCGCGAGGTACGCAGCGATGGCGAGGAGGACGATCCAGCCGGCTTCGCGAAGAAGGCGGCCCGGCCGTGGGCTGGCGGCGGGTATGGGTGCGGTTACAGCGATGGCGGCAACTCCCGGTTGATGATGGTGATCGACTTCGACTCGATCGAGATGAAGCCGCGCTCGGTGAGGTCCTTGAGGACGCGGTTCACCATCTCGCGCGAGGCGCCGACCATGTTGGCGATGTCCTGCTGCGAGAGCTTCTCGCTCACCACCAGCTTGCCGTTGGCGGGCACCGCGAGCTCGAGCAGCGTGCTCGCCACCCGCCCGTATACGTCCATGAGCGCGAGGGTGCCGATCTTGCGGTCGGCCTCGCGCACGCGATGCGCGAGGATCTGCATCACGACCTTGGCGATGCGCGGCGCCTGCTCGACGCAACGCTCGAAGGCGGCGTGGGTGAGGACCAGGAGAGTCGCGGGCTCGATCGTGGTGACCGATGCCGAGCGCGGCTCCTTGTCGATCATCGACATCTCGCCGAAGAAGTCGCCGGGGCCGAGGATCTTCAGGATGATCTCGCGGCCCTCCTCGTCGCCGATGACGACCTTCACCTTGCCGCTCTGGATCATGTAGAGCGAATCGCCGATCTCACCTTCGGTGAGGACGACCGCCGTCTTGGCGTAACTGCGCTCGCTGGCGAGTGAGCGTACGACCTCGAGCTCGTGCTCGTTCAGCTGGGTGAAGAAAGGTACGGCCTTGAGCGTCTGCACGCGCTCGCCGACCGTGCGCTTCGGTGATGCTGACATGGCTCTTAAATACATAAAATTACCTTATCTGTCAAACCCTTAGCTTGACATTCTCATTTACAGCCTTAATTTCAGGGACATAGCCATCGCATTGGGGTGCGATAATTGGGGCTTGCAGGCGCAAATTTCCGGAAGCATTTACCTCAAAGAATGACCACAAAACACTCGCGACTCCTCATCCTCGGCTCGGGCCCCGCCGGCTATACGGCCGCCGTCTACGCGGCACGCGCCAACCTGAAGCCGGTCCTCATCACCGGGCTCGCGCAGGGCGGGCAGCTGACGACCACCACCGACGTCGACAACTGGCCGGCGGACGCCCTGGGCGTCCAGGGTCCGGAGCTGATGGACCGGTTCCTCAAGCACGCCGAGCGCTTCGAGACGGAAATTATCTTCGACCAGATCCACACCGCACATCTCAGTGAGAAGCGTCTGGTCGGCGATTCAGGCACCTACACCTGCGACGCGCTCATCATCGCCACCGGCGCCTCGGCGATGTACCTGGGCCTCGCGTCGGAGCAGGCGTTCATGGGCAAGGGCGTCTCGGGCTGCGCCACCTGCGACGGCTTCTTCTACAAGGGCCAGGACGTCTGCGTGGTGGGCGGCGGCAACACCGCGGTGGAGGAAGCGCTCTATCTTTCCAACATCGCGAAGCACGTGACGGTAGTCCACCGTCGCGACAAATTCCGCGCTGAGAAGATCCTGCAGGACAAGCTCTTCGCCAAGCAGGCCGAAGGCAAGGTCGCGATCGAGTGGAACCAGACGCTCGATGAGGTCCTTGGCGACAAGTCGGGGGTGACCGGCGTGCGCCTCAAGTCGACGGCGGCAGCGGGACCCGCAGGGTCGACCGCGGCCGGCGCCCCCGCGCCGGCGGGGGCCACCAAGGTGATCCCCGTCACCGGCTGCTTCATCGCCATCGGCCACAAACCGAACACCGACATCTTCGCAGGGCAGCTGGAAATGAAGAACGGCTACATCATCACCAAATGCGGCCTTGACGGCGGTGCGACGGCCACCAGCGTCCCCGGCGTCTTCGCGGCGGGCGACGTGCAGGACCACGTCTATCGCCAGGCCGTGACCAGCGCGGCGACCGGGTGCATGGCCGCGCTCGACGCGGACAAGTACCTGGAATCCCTGGGGTGAGCAAGGCCGGGGAGGCGAAGCACGATCGGCCTCCCCTGCCGGCCGAAGATGCGGAGCTTTTCCGGCGCGAGATGCGCGGGGTCGCGCCGGTGCGGCCCGCGAACCGCATCGAGCCCTTCCGGCGGCCGGCGGCACCGCTCGCGTTGAAGCGCCAGGAAGACGAACGCGCGGTGCTGGACGAGCTCGCGCGCCTCGCCTCCAGCGACGACGACATCGAGCTCGAGGACGACGGCATGTTCCTGCGCCCGGGGCTGCCGCGGGAGATCCTGCGCAAGCTCCGGCGCACTCACTGGGTGATCCAGGACCACCTCGACCTGCACGGCCTCACTTCGGAGGAGGCGGTGGCGCAGACCGCGGCATTCCTCGCGGACTGCAGGCACCGCGGCAAGCGCTGCGTGCGCATCGTGCACGGCAAGGGCCTTCGCTCGCCCGGACGCGAGCCGGTGCTGAAGCGCCGCATCAGAAAGCTCCTCACCCGCCGCGACGAGGTCCTCGCTTTCGTCGAGCCGCGCGCGATCCACGGCGGCGGCGGCGCGGTCGTGGTGCTGCTCGAGGCCTGAAGTGAACCAGCGCGCCACGCGGGTGCTGCTGTGGGTGCTCGCCCTGGCGACGATCGTGGTCGGCGTCGACAACCTCGACCGGCCGCTCGCCAATCCGGACGAAGGACGCTACTCCGAGATCTCGCGCGAGATGGCCGAGAGCGGCGACTTCGTCACGCCGCGGCTGAACGGCCTCAAGTACTTCGAGAAGCCGCCGCTGCAATACTGGGCGAGCGCGCTCGCCCTCACCGTGTTGCCACGCACCGAGTACACGGCGCGGCTCTACGTGGCCGTGTGCGGGCTCGCCACGATGCTGCTCGTCGCCTTCACCGCCTGGCGCCTCGGCACCCCGCAAACCGGCCTGGCCGCGATGATCGCACTGGTGTCGAGCCCGTACTTCATGGCCCTCGGCGGCATCGTCACGCTCGACATGGGGCTCACGCTCTGGACGACGCTCACCCTGTGCGCGTACCTCCTCGCCGAGCGCGAGGCCGAGGGATCGCGCGAGTGCCGCCGCTGGATGCTCACGGCCTGGGCGGCGATGGCGCTCGCGGTGCTGTCGAAGGGGCTCGTGGGCATCGTGTTTCCGGCGGCGGCGCTCGCAATCGCATGCGCACTGCGCCGCGACCTGCGGCCGCTCGCGCGCCTGGATTGGACCTACGGACTGATCGTGTTCTTCGCCATCGCCGCGCCGTGGTTCATCCTCGTCTCGTACGCGAACCCCGAGTTTCCCGAGTTCTTCTTCATCCACGAGCATTTCCAGAGGTTCCTCACGACCACGCACCGCCGCACCGAGCCGTGGTGGTACTTCCTGCCGATCCTCGCCGCCGGCTTCCTGCCGTGGATGTTCGCCCTGCCCTCGGCATTCGCCCATGGCTGGAACATCCCGGGCCGCACGCGCGAAACGCAGGAGATGCGCTTCGCGCTCGGCTTCGGCCTGTTCGTGGTGCTCTTCTTCAGCGCATCGGGTTCCAAGCTCCCCGCGTACATCCTTCCTGCCTTTCCGCCGCTCGCGATGGTGCTCGGCCGCTACCTGGCGGAAGCGCCGACGCGAAAGCTCGCGTGGCAATCGGCACCGGTGATGCTGGTCGCGGTCGCTCTCCTCGCGATGGCCTGGCGGATTCCCCAGACCGCGCGCGAGCCCTGGACGCGCGAGCTCTACGCACACGCCCAGCCGCTCGCGATCGCCGCCGCCGCGATCCTCCTCGCCACCTCGGCCATCGCCACCGCCGCCTTCTGGCGGGGACGCCGCTGGGTCGCGCTGGTGGCGACCGCCATCGGCATGGTGCTGGTAGTCGATTGCGTCGAGGATGCGTACGAGGAGATGGCGCCGCGCCAGTCGGGCAAGGCGGTGGCGCAGAAGATGGCCCCGCTGGTGAAGCCCGGGACGCGGCTCTACAGCGTTCGGCACTACGACCAGACGGTGCCCTTCTACATCGCCCGCACGCTCACGCTGGTGGATTACGTCGACGAGTTCGAGATGGGCATCAAGGCGCAGCCCCGGGCGCGCCTGGAGAAGCTGGGAGAATTCGAGGCGCAATGGCTGCAGCCGGGCGATGCGCTGGCTATAATGCAGCCCGACACCTACGAATCGCTCCGGGTCCAGGGCCTGCCGATGCAGTTGCTCCACCAAGACCCGCGACGGGTCCTCGTCCGCAAGCCGTGACGCCCCTCACCTTCTGCCTCGTGATGCTCGGCGTGCTGCTCAATGCCGTCGCCCAGCTGCTGCTCAAGGCGGGCACCAACCGCGTAGGCGAGTTCGCCTTTTCCGCGGACAACATCCTTCCCATCGGCGTGCGGCTCGCGACGAGCCCGCCGATCGTCGCCGGCCTCGCCTGCTACGTGGTGAGCTTGGCAGTCTGGATCCTGGCGCTCTCGCGCGTGCCGGTGAGCGTCGCCTACCCGATGCTCTCGGTGGGCTACATCGTGAACGCGGTCGGCGCGTGGCTCCTCTTCGGGGAATCGATCACCGCGCAGAAGCTGGTCGGCATCGGCTTCATCATCGTCGGCGTCTGGCTGGTGGCGCGCTCGTGACAAGGCCGGGGACGTACCCGGAACCGGGCAAGGGCGTGAACCAGGGTCCGTCCCCATACCTGCCGTTCGCCCGGCCGACGATCGACGAGTCGATGATCGCGGCGGTCGCCGCGACGCTCCGCAGCCGCTGGATCGCGACCGGCCCCCAGGTCGACGCCTTCGAGCGCGCCCTGTCGGAGTACGCCGGCGGACGGGCAGTTCGCGTGCTGACCTCCGCGACCGCGGCGATGCAGGTCGCCCTCGAAGTGATCGGTATCGGGCCGGGAGACGAGGTGATCACCCCCGCGCAGAGCTTCTTCGCCACCGCGAACGTGGTCGAGCGCACCGGCGCCACGACAGTCTTCGTCGACGTGGACCTCGCGACCCGCAACCTCGACATGGCCGCGGCGCACGCGGCGGTCACGCCGCGCACGCGCGTGCTCCTGCCGACCCACTACAACGCTCCGCTCGATCCCGCGGCGCTCGCGGCCTTCGCCGCCCGGCACCGCGTCCGCATCCTCGAGGATGCCGCGCTCGCCATCGGCTCCACCGCAGGCGGCAAGCCCGTGGGCGCGTCGGGCGACATCGTCTCCTTCAGCTTCCATCCGAACAAGAACCTCACCTCCATCGAGGGCGGCGCGCTGGTGCTCGATCGAGCCAAGGAAATCGAGGCGGTCGAGCGGCTGCGCTTCCACGGCATCTCGCGGCTCGCCGGCGGCACGCGCGACGTCGAGGTGCCGGGGGCGAAGTTCAACCTCTCCGACGTGGCGGCACGCCTGGGCGTGGAGCAGATGCCCCACCTCGCCGATTGGTGCCGGGCGCGTGCCCGCCTCGCGGCGCTTTACTTCGAGCGCCTCGGGGACGACGAGCTCCTCACGCCCGAACGCCTGCCGCCGCGCGACAACCCGGGGCACAGCTGGAACATGTTCACCGTGCTCCTGCCGCTCGAATCGATGCGGTGCACGCGGGCGCAGTTCGTCCATGCGATGCACGCCGAGGGCGTCGGCATCGGCATCTCCTACGAGGCGATCCACCTCGCGACCCATTTCCGCCGCAAGGGGTTTCGCGAGGGGCAATTCCCGGTATCCGAGCGCATCGCGCGCGAGACCGTCACCCTGCCGCTGTACCCCGAGATGGGCGAGGGCGATGTCGACAGGGTCTGCGCGGTGCTGAAGAAGGCCATTCGCGGTCCATCGACCCGGGAGCGCTGACCATGCCCGCCCCGAGACTGTCCGTCGTCATCCCCGTCTACAACGAGGAAGGAGTGCTGCCGGCGCTCTTCGCGCGGCTCTATCCGGCGCTCGATGCCCTCGGCTACCCCTACGAAATCGTATTCGTGAACGACGGCAGTCGCGACCGCTCGGTGGCACTCCTGCGCGAGCAGTTCCAGAAGCGCCCGGAAGCCACGCGCGTCATCCTTTTCAACGGCAACTTCGGCCAGCACATGGCGATCATGGCCGGCTTCGAGCATTGCCGCGGCGAGCGCGTGGTGACGCTCGACGCCGACCTGCAGAACCCGCCCGAGGAAATCGTGAAGCTCCTCGCCAAGATGGACGAGGGCCACGACTACGTGGGCTCGATCCGGCGCATGCGCCAGGATGCAGCGTGGCGGCGCTGGGCCTCGAAGGCGATGAACCGCTTGCGCGAGCGCATCACCCGCATCCACATGACCGACCAGGGCTGCATGCTGCGCGCCTACGACCGCGCGATCGTCGAGGCCATTCGTGCCTCGAACGAGGTGAGCACCTATATCCCGGCGCTCGCCTACTCGTTCGCGCACAACCCGGCGGAAGTCGAGGTCGAGCACGAGGAACGCTTCGCCGGCGAGTCCAAGTACACGCTCTACAAGCTGGTGCGCCTGAATTTCGACCTGGTCACCGGCTTCTCCGTGCTGCCGCTGCAGGTCTTCTCGCTCTTCGGCATCTTCGTGTCCGTGGTTTCCCTGGGCGCCTACGTGGCGGTGATCGCCAAGCGCATCGCGCTCGGCGAGGGCGACGGCATCCTGGTGATCTGGGACCGCGACATCCTCGCCTTCTTCCTCATCGGCGTGATGCTGTTCGGCATGGGCCTCATCGGCGAGTACGTCGGGCGCATTTACCAGCAGGTGCGCGAGCGCCCGCGCTACCTCATCCAGGCGATCCTGGAGCAGCCCGACCGATGAGCGCCACGGCGGCGGTCTTCGCCTACCACGACGTGGGCGTGCGCTGCCTGTCGGTGCTGCTGGCGCAGGGCATCGATGTGCGCCTTGCGGTGACCCATCGCGACGATCCGGAGGAGAACATCTGGTTCGCAAGCGTCGAGCGCCTGGCGCGCGAGCACGGCATCGAGGTCACCACGCCGGAGGAGCCCGACGCCCCACTCGCCGAACGGCTGCAGGGCCTCGCGCCCGACTTCATCTTCGCGTTCTACTATCGCCACATGCTTCCCGCGCGCATCCTTTCCGTGGCGCGCCGTGGGGCTTTCAACATGCACGGCTCGCTCCTTCCCAAGTATCGTGGGCGCGTGCCGGTGAACTGGGCCATCCTGCGCGGGGAGCGCGAGACCGGAGCGACATTGCACGAGATGGTGGAGAAACCCGATGCCGGCAGGATCGTCGATCAGATGGCGGTGCCCATCCTGCCCGACGACGTGGCCCTCGATGTCTTCCGCAAGGTGACGGTCGCCGCGGAGCTGGTCCTCTGCCGGTCGCTGCCCCCGCTCATCGACGGCAGCGCCCGGCTGGCCGAGCAGGACCTCGCGCAAGGCAGCTACTTCGGCGGCCGCAAGCCAGAGGATGGCCGCATCGACTGGGGCGCGAGCGCGCTCGAAATCCACAATCTCGTGCGCGCGGTGGCGCCGCCCTACCCGGGGGCATTCACGACGTTCCGGGGATCCCCGCTGCGCGTGCTCAGGACTCGCCTCACGCAGGACACGGCGCCGCCCGGCATCGCGGTCGATGCGCACGGCATGCTCCACGCGGGCTGCGGCGACGGGCGCCGCCTCGACATCCTCCAGGCCGAACCATGAAAAAGATCTGCATCCTCGGTGTGAACGGCTTCATCGGCCACCACCTGTCCAAGCGCATCCTCGCCGACACCGACTGGGACGTCTACGGCATGGACATGGGCTCGGACCGCCTGGGCGAGCTGATGGCGAACGAGCGCTTCCATTTCTTCGAAGGCGACATCACCATCAACCGCGAGTGGATCGAGTACCACGTCCGCAAGTGCGACGTGATCCTGCCGCTGGTGGCGATCGCAACGCCCGCGACCTACGTCCAGCAGCCGCTCAAGGTGTTCGAGCTCGACTTCGAGGCCAACCTGCCGATCGTGCGGAGCTGCGTGAAGTACGGCAAGCGCGTGCTCTTCCCGTCGACTTCCGAGGTGTACGGCATGTGCGCCGACGGGGAATTCGATCCGTACGCGTCCAACCTCGTGCTGGGGCCGATCGACAAGCAGCGCTGGATCTACGCGTGCTCGAAGCAGCTCATGGACCGCGTGATCTATGCATACGGCTCGATGGGCCAGCTCGACTTCACCCTCTTCCGCCCGTTCAACTGGATCGGCGCCGGCCTCGACTCGATTCATACCGCCAAGGAAGGCAGCTCGCGCGTGATCACGCAGTTCTTCGGCCACATCGTGCGCGGCGAGCCGATCAAGCTGGTCGATGGCGGCGGGCAGAAGCGCGCCTTCACCTACATCGACGACGGCATCGAAGCGCTGATGCGGATCATCGAGAACAAGGGCGGTGTGGCCACCGGCCAGATCTACAATGTCGGCAACCCAGCCAACAACTACTCGGTACGCGAGCTTGCGCAGATGATGCTCGAGCTGGCGAAGAGCTACCCCGAATACCGCGACAATGCGGCGAAGGTGCAGCTCGCCGAGGTGACTTCGGGCGACTACTACGGCAAGGGCTACCAGGACGTGCAGAACCGCGTGCCGGCGATCGCCAACACGAAGAAGGACCTCGGCTGGGCGCCGAAGGTGGACATGCCCACGGCGCTCGCGCGCATCTTCGACGCCTACCGCGGCCAGCTCGACGACGCTCGCGCCCTCGCGAGCTGAACCAAAGCCAAGGAACGCAGAGGTACGCAGAGGCACAGCGCAGGAGCGCAGAGGACACCCTGGCATGAGTTGTCCCGGCGACTGCAGAGACCGCAACACACGTCCAAGAGCCTTTCTCTGCGTACCTGCGCTCTTCCTCTGCGTACCTCTGCGTTCCAGCTTTTGACTTAGGATGTCCCGGTAAGCCGGGACG
Organism: Usitatibacter sp.; assembly: GCA_039929025.1. Lineage (GTDB taxonomy): Bacteria > Pseudomonadota > Gammaproteobacteria > Burkholderiales > Usitatibacteraceae > Usitatibacter. The sequence goes on from JBDSRZ010000117.1 coordinate 11,138, forward strand.
ATGACTGGAAGAGAAATGGAAGACAAACCGCTGGTCGGCGTGGTGATGGGCTCCCAGAGCGACTGGGACGTGATGCAGCACGCCGCGCGTGTGCTCAAGGACTTCGGGGTCGCCTTCGAGGCGCGCGTAGTGTCCGCGCACCGCACTCCGGACACGATGTTCGAGTACGCCGAGGGGGCGCGCAGCCGCGGCCTCGCCTGCATCATCGCGGGCGCGGGGGGCGCGGCGCACCTTCCCGGCATGATCGCTTCCAAGACCACGCTGCCGGTGCTCGGCGTGCCCGTGCCGTCGCGCCACCTCGCCGGGCAGGACTCGCTCTATTCGATCGTGCAGATGCCCAAGGGCATCCCGGTGGCGACTTTCGCCATCGGCGAAGCGGGCGCCGCCAACGCGGGCCTGTTCGCGGTGAGCGTGCTCGCGGGCTCCGACCCCGACCTCGCGCGCAAGCTCGCCGAATACCGCGAGAAGCTGCGCGAGCAGGTCGCGGCGGTGCAACTGCCCGACGTGCTGTGATCCTGCCGGGCGCGACCCTCGGCCTCCTCGGGGGCGGACAGCTGGGACGCATGTTCACGGTGGCCGCGCGCACCCTCGGCTACCGCGTCACGGTGCTCGATCCCGATCCGCATTCGCCCGCGGCCGAGTTCGCCACCGGGTATCTCAACACGCCCTACACCGACACCGCATCGCTCGACACTCTCGCGCGCACCTGCGCCGCGGTGACCACCGAGTTCGAGAACGCGCCGGCCGAAGCGCTCGACACCTTGGCATCCCGCACCATCGTGCGGCCCGCGGGCGCGGTGGTGGCGATCGCCCAGGACCGGCGGCGCGAGAAGCGCTTCTTCGCCGAGCGCGGCTTTCCGGTGGGCGCATTCGCGGTGATCGACGGCGAGGACGACATCGACCCGGCGCTGGAGCGCGTGCAATTTCCCGCCCTTCTCAAGACGGCGCGCTTCGGCTACGACGGCAAGGGCCAGGCGCGGATCGCGTCGCGCGCCGAGCTGGAGAGCACTTTCCACCAATGGAAGCGAGTGCCCTGCGTGCTCGAAGCGCTCCTCGCCCTCGAGCTCGAGGTCTCGGTGGTGCTCGGGCGCAGCGACGATGGCGCGGTGGCGGTGTTTCCGGTGACGGAGAATCGCCACGCGCGCGGCATCCTCGACCTGAGCATCGCGCCGGCGCGCATCCCGGAAGCGCTGGCGCGCGAGGCCTTGGCGCTCGCCACGCGGCTCGCCACCCAGCTCGACTATGTCGGCGTGCTGGCGGTCGAGATGTTCGTGGTCGGCGGGCGCCTCCTCCTGAACGAGATCGCTCCACGCCCGCACAACAGCGGCCACTACACCATCGACGCGTGCCGCACGTCCCAGTTCGAGCAGCAGGTGCGGGTTCTTTGCGGCCTGCCGCTGGGCGATCCCTCACAGCACACGCCCGCGGTGATGGTGAACCTGCTGGGAGACGTCTGGTCGGCGGGCGAGCCGCGCTGGGAGGCGGTGCTGGCGCACCCCGGGGCGCACCTGCATCTCTACGGGAAGCGGCAGGCGCGGCCGGGGCGCAAGATGGGCCATGTGACCCTCTGCGAGTCGACCGTCGAGCGATCGCTCGAAGCCGCCCTCGCGATCCGCGCGAGCCTCGGCATCGCCGAGTCCGTTTGAGTCACGGGCGCTCTCCCGGCTGATGATGTCCTGGCTGCGGCGGGGCGGCTCGCGTCCCGCGGTCTCGATCGACGCGGCGCTGTGGCGCGAAGCCACGGCGCGCTGGCTGTTCATGCGGGGCCTCGCCGCTCCCGAGGAGGCGCGCCTGCGCGAGCTGAGCGAGGGCTTCATCGGCGCGAAACAGTTTTCCGGCACCCATGGCCTCGAGATCTCGGACCGGATGCAGGTCGAAATCGCCGCGCAGGCGTGCATCCTGGTCCTCGAGCTCGGCATCGAGTGGTACCAGGGCTGGTCGGAGGTGATCGTCTACCCGAGCCAGTTCGCGCCCGAGCGCGAGACGATCGACGAGGCGGGCGTGGTGCACCTCACCAACGATCCCATGGCTGGCGAGGCGTGGCTCGGCGGGCCGGTGATCCTGTCGTACGAGGACGTGGCGCTCGCCGGCGACGAGGAGCAGCGCATCGCGGGATACAACGTGGTGATCCACGAGTTCGCCCACAAGCTCGACATGCGTAACGGCGAGCCCAACGGCTTTCCGCCGCTGCACCCCGGAATGGGAGCCTCGGCATGGAAGCGCGCCTTCGCGCAGGGGTACGAGGACTTCTGCCGGCGGGTGGACGTTGCGCAGGCCCTGCCAGAGCATCGCATCGATGCGGCCCTCGACAACCTTCCGATCGATCCGTACGCCGCGGAAAGCCCGGGCGAATTCTTCGCGGTGGGATCGGAAGCGTTCTTCGAGACCCCCGAGCTGCTGGCCGCGGCTTATCCCACGATCTACGCGCAGATGAGGCTCTTCTATCGGCAGGATCCCCTGGCGAGGCTTGGGGACGTAGCCTCGTTCCCGCCCGCGAATTGAGGGTACGTCCCCGGTTCTATTTCTCCAGGTCCACGTCCTCGCGGCCGGCGTCGCCGTCCGGGGAAGCGCCCTCCCCGCGCGACTTGCTGCGACCGATGCGCTCGGCTTCCTCCATTTCCTTTTCCTCGGCAGCCGTGCGCGGAGCGGCATCGCGCGCCTCGCGTTCGATGTCGTGGTTCTGCACGTGCTCCTTCATGCCCTCGTTGTACTGGCGCGCCGCCTTGTAGTTACCCTCGCCGTACTGCTGTGCCTCGCAGCCCTCGGCCTGCTGCTGCTTGGCGGTATCGGACTTCGACGGGTCCTGCGGCTTGCGATCGGTGGAATTCATCACTGGGCCCTTTCCTGTTTCTCGCCGTTGTTGGCCTGCTTGGCCGCCTCGGTGGACTTCAGCACCTCGGTGCTCTCCGCGCTTTGCGAAGGCTTCGGCGCCACATTGGAATGGTCGTTGGGCTGGCCCGGAAGCGGCATCGAGTTGGACTCGACCGACTTGGACAATTCGGTGGTACCCGACGGCGTGTTGTTCGAGGCGACACCGGGTTGCGGCTCGGCAGGAGCCTGGCCGATCACCACGGCCGAAGGGCTGGCCGCAGTGGGCCTGGGCGTGCGCGAGGAAGTGTCTGAAAGCCGCTCGCCGCAGGCGCCGATGCCGGCGACGACGAACGTGAGGGCGACGACGCGAGCGCCGACCGATGCCCAGAGCTGGTGATTCATGGTGATACCTCCGCATGCGGCCGCCAGAGGGCGACCAATTCCGTGAGCTTAGGGACTCGGCGGCGCGGAGGTTATCGGACAGCCACCGGTCCAGGCGTAGGACGAACGCCCAGCCGGGGGTGGCGCAGAAGAAGAGGCTAGAGAAAGAGGACCGCGGGAAACACGGCGATCGCGAGCACGATAAGGACCCACTCGGTGTTCCAGCGCCTCAGGTGTCCCGTGTAGTGCAGGATGATCGCGACGATCGCGAACACATAGAAGGCGGCTAGCAGCATTCTTGGTTCCCCCCGTGGTGCCGGCAAGGATACCGGAAAGGTCCCGGCGCTACGGGAGCGCCCCGGCCTAGACCGCGTCCTCGCCGGTCTCGCCGGTGCGGATGCGCACCACCTGCTCGACGGCAAACACGAAGATCTTGCCGTCGCCGATCTTGCCGGTGCGTGCCGCCTTGACGATGGCTTCCATCGCCTTGTCCACCAGCGAGTCGGCAACCACGACCTCGACCTTCACCTTGGGCAGGAAGTCGACCACGTATTCGGCGCCGCGGTAGAGTTCCGTGTGACCCTTCTGGCGCCCGAAGCCCTTCACCTCGGTGACCGTGAGCCCGGTCACGCCGATCTCCGAGAGCGCTTCGCGCACCTCGTCGAGCTTGAACGGCTTCACGATCGCTTCGATTTTCTTCATGGCGCTTGCGGTCTCAGCTCCTCGGGCGGAACCCCGATGTTATCGGATAGCGCCAGTCCTTGCCAAACGAGCGCGGCGTGATGCGCACGCCCGGCGGCGACTGGCGCCGCTTGTACTCGTTCACGCGGATGAGGCGCACCACTTCGCGCACCGTGGCGAGGTCCAGGCCCATGCCGGCGATCTGCTCGGCGCTGAGGTCGCGCTCCATGTAGCGCTCGACCACCAGGTCCAGCACCTCGTAGGGCGGCAGCGTGTCCTGGTCCGCCTGGCCGGGCGCGAGCTCCGCGCTCGGCGCGCGCTCGATCACGCGCGCCGGTATCACCTGCCCCTGCGCATTCCTCCAGTTGGCGAGGCGGTAGACCTGCGTCTTCACGATGTCCTTCAGCACCGCGAAACCGCCTGCCATGTCGCCATAGAGCGTCGCGTAACCGGTGGCCATCTCGCTCTTGTTGCCGGTGGCGATCACGATCGAGCCCGACTTGTTCGAAAGCGCCATCAGCAGCGTGCCGCGGATGCGCGACTGCAGGTTCTCCTCGGTGGTGTCCTCGGGCAAGCCCGCGAAGGCCGACGCGAGCTGCTCGCGAAAGGCGTCGAACATCGGCCCGATCGCGATCTCGCTGTACTCCACGCGGTGGATCCGCGCCATCTCGCGCGCGTCGGCGATGCTGATCGCCGCGGTATAGGGCGAGGGCATCATCACCGCGTGAACGCGCCTCGCGCCCAGTGCGTCGACGCAAAGCGCCAGCACCAGCGCCGAATCGACGCCGCCCGACAATCCCAGCAACACACCGGGGAAACGGTTCTTCTCGACGTAGTCGTGGAGCCCCGTGACCAGCGCGCGGTAGAGGATCTCCTCGTCGGTGAGCGGCTTGGCCATCGCGCCTCTCACCTTCGTGCCCTCGAACTCCACCACGTCGACCGTCTCGGCGAAGGTCTCGCCCTGGTAGCACGGCAGCCCCTCGCCATCGAAGGCGAAGGACGCGCCGTCGAAGACCAGCTCGTCCTGGCCACCCACGCCATGCACGTAGAGGAGCGGCAGCCCCGTTTCCTTCACGCGCGCGCCCATGCGCTTGTAGCGCTCCGCGAGCTGGGTGCGGTGGAAGGCAGAAGCGTTGATCGACACGAGCACCTCGGCACCCGCGGTTTTCGCCTGCAGCGCCGGCTCGGGGAACCAGAGGTCCTCGCAAATGGTGATCGCGACCTTGCAGCCCTCGACCTCGAAGACGCACGGCCGGTTGCCGGGCTCGAAGTAGCGCCCCTCGTCGAACACCGCGTAGTTGGGCAGCTTCTGCTTGAAGTAGATCGCCTCGATCCGCCCGCCACGCAGCAGCGCCGCGGCGTTGTAGCGCGTGCGGCCCTCTCGATGGGGGTAGCCGACCACCGCGCCCACGTCGGTGCATTGGGTGGCGAGGCGCATCAACTCCGCGGTGCACTCGTCGCAGAAGTCGTCGCGGAGCCACAGGTCTTCGGCGGGATAGCCCGAGAGCGCCATCTCCGGCGCGACCACCAGGCGGGCGCCCGCCACACGCGCCTCGTCCACCGCCTTGCGGATGCGCGCGGCGTTGCCGGCGAAATCGCCCACGGTGGTGTTGATCTGCGCGACAGCGAGCTTCATGTGGTTATCATTCCGTACGTCCCCGCGAAAGTATAAAGGTCCACCAACCCGTGCCCCGCAGCCCGCGCATCCTCGACTCGCTCGGGGCCGTCGACGCGGGGCAATGGGACGCGCTCGCGGGCGGCAATCCGACCCTGAGCCACGCGTTCCTCGACAGCCTGCACGTGTGCGGCTGCGCGTCCGAGCGCAGCGGCTGGACACCGCAGTACATCACGCTTTGGGAGGCCGGCCGGCTCGAGGGCGCGGTGCCGCTCTACGTGAAGGCCCACTCGTACGGCGAGTACGTGTTCGACTGGGCGTGGGCGGAGGCCTACGAGCGCCATGGGCTCGCCTACTACCCGAAGCTCCTCTGCGCGGTGCCCTTCACGCCGGCCACCGGCGCGCGCCTGCTCGCGCGAACACCCGCGGTGCGGGAGGCGCTGGCGAAAATCCTCCTCGCGACCGCGAAGGGCACCGAGGTTTCCTCGCTGCACGTGCTATTCCCCGCCCCGGACGACCTGCCGGCGCTGCGATCCCTGGGCCTGCTCGAGCGCTCGGGCGTGCAGTTCCACTGGCGCAATGCCGGGTACGCGGGCTTCGAGGATTTCCTTGCCGCGCTCTCGCACGACAAGCGCAAGAAGATCCGCCAGGAGCGCAGGCGCGTGGCCGCGGCGGGCGTGGACCTTCGCCGGGTGACCGGCCGCGAGGCGCGAGCGGCCGATTGGGACTTCTTCAACACCTGCTACCGGCGCACTTATCGCGAGCACCGCTCGACGCCCTACCTCAGCCGCGAATTCTTCGCCATGATCGCCGAGCGCATGCCGGACAACGTGCTGCTGGTGATCGCGCGCAAGGATGGCCGGCCGATCGCGGCGGCGCTCGACCTCTACGGCCCGCATGCGCTCTACGGCCGCTACTGGGGTGCGACCGAGTACGTTCCGGGCCTGCACTTCGAGGCGTGCTACTACCAGGCGATCGAGTTCTGCATCGA
>JBDSRZ010000118.1:0-10850 GCA_039929025.1 Usitatibacter sp.
TGGCCGTCTCGGGCCAGCGTTTCGCGAGCTCCTGCAAGCGGCTGTTCAGCTCCTCGGTGGTGCCGGCGGGAGGCACCTGCACGTCGAAGGCGAAGCCCCCGTTCTGCAGCACTCCCAGGTAGTTCGCGAACTCGTCGCGGCTGTCCTGCAGCTGCGCGAAGGCGTTCTTGTCGCCGCGGGCCGCGATCCCCGCGGCCTTCGCAAGGCGCTGCGTGTGGTACTGCATCTGCGACGTGATGGTGACGTAGGTCGAGGTGCGCGTGCGCTGGCGGGTGTCCTCGAACACCATGAAGGCGGCCAGGGCGAACAGCAGCAGCGCCACGGTGCCCAGAATCTGGAGCTGCGCGGTGAGCGGCTTGTCGCCGATGAACGGAAGCCGGAAGCCCGCGAGCCCGCCGGCCGCAGGCATCGCCTCCTTGCCACGCATGCTGGCAGGGGCCGCCTTGGCGCTCTGCCCGGAGCGGGTCGCGGACCCGCCTGCGACGGGAATGTTGGTCTGGGTCGAGGCGTGCGATGGGGGCCGCGCAACGGGCTTGGGCTTGCCCTTGAACAGGTCCGCGAACGAGAACTTAGGTTTCGCTGCTTGTGCTTTCGCCAATTTCTTCTCCTCAGGCGCCGACTTCCAGGAAACGCTGCTCGCGCACCAGCGCGGGCAGGTCGAGCTCCAGCCACTTCGTCCCCGCCGCGTCGACGAACGCCGCGGCCACCCATGGCGGAGCATCGGCGGGTCTCACGTCGGGATTGAACTGTTCGGGACTGCGCAGCCCCAGCATGCGCGAGACGACAAGTCCCGCGCCGCCGATGAGCCTGTCGGATACCAGGATCACGCGCCGCTGCATTCCGGGCCCGATGGGATCGGACCCCTGGAAGGCGGCGAAGTCCACCATGCTGTAGAGGTTGCCGCGCACGTTCGCCACGCCGCGAAACCACGAATGCGTGAGCGGGACCGGAACCGTCTGCGGTACCGGGATCACCTCGCTCACCTGGTGCAGTGGCACGCACCAGTTGTCCGCGCCAACCTGGAAGCCCAGCTTCGAAGGCAGCGCGGCGCGCGTGCCCGCAGTGCGCAGGCGCTCCGCCACGGCCATCTGGAACTCCCGGAGCTGTCCCTTGCGGCGCGCCATCGCGTTATCCCAGCGCCTTGATCTTCTCCAGCAGCTCGCCCTCGGAGAGCGGCTTGGTGATGTAGTCCTTCGCACCCTGGCGCAGGCCCCAGATCTTGTCGGTCTCCTGGTCCTTGGTGGTGCAGATGATCACCGGGATGTGCTTGGTCTTTTCCTCGCGCGTGATGGCGCGCGTCGCCTGGAAACCGTTCAGCCCCGGCATCACCACGTCCATCAGGATGAGGTCGGGCTGCTCGCTCTTGGCGCGCTCGATCGCCGCCTCGCCGCTGTCGACCAGCAGCACTTCATAGCCGCGCTTCTTCAGCAGGCCGTCCATGAACGCGCGCTCGGTGGGCGAATCGTCCACCACCATGATCTTCTTGATCGCCATCTCAAATCTCCATCGGCGTTGCTTGGTTCTTCGGCATCAGACGGGGCTGCGCTGGGCGAGGTGGGATTGCACGGCCCGCAGCAGGCTCTCCTTGGTGAAAGGCTTGGTGAGGTATTCGTCGGAGCCGACCATGCGGCCGCGGGCGCGGTCGAACAGGCTGTCCTTGGAAGACAGCATGATCACCGGCGTCGCACGGTGCTTGGCGCTCTTCTTGATGAGGGCGCACGTCTGGTAGCCGTCCAGGCGCGGCATCATGATGTCCACGAAGATGAGGTCGGGCTGGTGGTCGGCGATCTTCGAGAGCGCGTCGAAGCCGTTCTCGGCGAGGATTACCTGACAGCCGGCCTGCATCAGGAATATCTCCGCGCTGCGCCGGATGGTGTTGCTGTCGTCGATGACCATCACGCGCACGCCCGTGAGGTTCTTGGAGTCCGCCACGCTGTCCTCTTGTCAAAGTCGGCCAGCGCGCCCGGACAAAGAAAGATGTGCGCCGAAGTGCTGCGTGGCGAAATCCCCGGGCGGCCGGTGACGGGTCCGCTCCATGGGAGCCCCCCGCAGCCATGCTCTAATTTTTATTCAGGTTATTCCTGTTGTGCAACCAGAACAACTATTAACCGCGAATTGCTAAAGGCATTTCCGAAGACCGCGTCCCGCTTCAGAACTCCACCATCTCGAAATCGTCCTTGCGGGCCCCGCACTCCGGGCAACACCAGCCGGCCGGGATGTCCTCCCATCGCGTGCCGGCCACGATGCCGTCCTCGGGCCAGCCCTCAGCCTCGTCGTAGATATAGCCGCAGGCGAGGCAGCGCCAGGTCCTGAAGGCAACGGGTGCGAGCGCTGCGGACATAGGATAAAACCGGTGGGGTTGAGTAGAATGCGGAGCAGTCGCGCGGTCCGTGAAACGATGTTAGTGGTCCGCGGTTGGCGCGTGCAACCGCGGATGGGTTTCAAGTGTAGTCCTGAGCAGCGCCTGGTGTTTTCCCTCATGAACGACCCCTCGCCGTCCCTTCCCGTTGTACTGACTTTCGCCGCCAGCGACCCCACCAGCGGGGCCGGCCTCCAGGCCGACCTGCTCGCGCTGGCGAGCATGGGCTGCTATCCCCTGTCCGTTCTCACGGCGATCACGGTGCAGGACACGGCGGGCGTCGACTCCGTCTTCGCCATCGATCCGGACTGGGTCGCTGACCAGGCCCGCTGCCTCCTCGAGGACATGCCCGTTGCCGCATTCAAGATGGGGATGCTCGGCTCTACGGAGATCGTGACGGTCGTGGCGGAGGTCGTCTCGGACTATCCGGACGTGCCGCTGGTCCTCGATCCGGTGCTCGCCTCGGGCCGCGGCGACGAGTTCGCGAGCGACGACATGGTGTCGGCAATCCGCGAGCTGCTGGTGCCCCAGAGCACCGTGGTCACGCCGAACATCCCGGAACTGCGCCGGCTCGCCGACGACGACGACGGCGATGCGAGCCTCGCGGAATGCGCGCAGCGCCTGCTCGACACCGGCTGCGAGTACGTGCTTGTGACCGGCACCCACGATTCCACCACCGCGGATGTGGTGAACACCCTCTATCACCGCGGCGGCGTGCTGCGCGCCGACACCTGGCAGCGCCTGCCAGGCAGCTATCACGGATCGGGCTGCACGCTCGCCGCCGCGCTCGCGGCGAACCTCGCCCGCGGCCTGGACATCGGCGATGCGGTCTACGAAGCGCAGGACTACACCTGGCATGCCCTGAAACACGCATTTCGTCCGGGGATGGGACAGTACTTGCCCGACCGGCTGTTCTGGGCGCGCGAAGAGGATGACGAAGCCGAAGATGGCAAGTGAACGCGGCGGGCGCGGGCGCCTGCGGGGCCTTTACGCGATCACCCCCGATATCCCCGATACCCCGCGCCTGGCACTGCTCGCCCGCGAGTGCCTCGAGGGCGGCGCCGCCGCCCTCCAATACCGCGCCAAGGGCGTCGCCCCGGCGCTCGCCCTGGTACAGGCCCGCCAGCTGGCCACGCTTTGCCGCGCCCACGGCGCGCTCTTCATCGTGAACGACTCGCTCGAGCTTGCCCTCGCAGTGGAGGCCGACGGTGTGCACCTCGGGCGGGACGACGAGCCGGCGCGCCACGCGCGCATGATCTTGCCCTCCGGGATCATCGGCGTTTCCTGCTACGACGATCCCCGCCGCGCACAGGCGGCCGCGGCGGACGGCGCCGACTATGTCGCCATCGGCAGCCTCTTCGCATCCTCCACCAAGCCGGGCGCGGTGCGCGCTCCACTGGCGGCGATCGGCGAGGCGCGGGCGTCCTCCGGCCTCCCGGTGGTGGCCATCGGCGGCATCACCCACGCCAACGCCCACGAGGCGCTCGCCGCCGGCGCCGACATGGTGGCGGTGATCGGGGCGGTGTTCTCGGCCGAGGACGTGCGCGCCGCGGCCCGGGCATTCGCCCGTCTCTTCGACCCCATCCCGGGACACGACCATGTACGACCGCAGCCGCGCGCTCTTTGAGCGATCCCTCGAGCTCATCCCCGGCGGGGTGAATTCGCCGGTGCGCGCTTTCCGCGCCGTGGGCGGAACGCCGGTCTTCTTCCGCGAGGGCCGCGGGGCGCGCCTCGTCGATGAAGATGGCCGCGAATACGTGGACTACGTCGGCTCGTGGGGCCCGCTCATTCTCGGCCACGCGCATCCGGAAGTATTGGCCGAGATCGCCGCCGCCGCCGCGCGGGGCTTGTCCTTCGGCGCGCCGACCGCGCTCGAGCTCGAGATGGCGGAGCTCCTCACCCGGGCGCTGCCGTCGATCGAGCAGGTGCGGCTGGTGAGCTCGGGCACCGAAGCGGTGATGAGCGCGTTGCGGCTCGCCCGCGGTTTCACCGGGCGCAAGGTGATCGTCAAGTTCGAGGGCTGCTACCACGGACACAGCGATTTCCTCCTGGTGAAGGCGGGCTCGGGCGCGCTCACCTTCGGCAATCCGACCTCCGCCGGCGTGCCCGAGGAACTCGCCGCCCATACTCTGGTGCTCGAGTACAACCATCCGCAGCAAGTCGAGGACGCCTTCGCGAAATACGGCGCCGAGATCGCCGCAGTGGTGCTGGAGCCGGTCGCCGGCAACATGAACTTCGTAAGGCCGAGCGACGAGTTCATCCGCGGCCTTCGCGAGCAGTGCACGCGCCATGGAGCGCTGCTCATCTTCGACGAGGTGATGACCGGCTTCCGCGTGGGGGCGCAGGGCGCGCAGGGAATCTTCGGGATCACGCCCGACCTCACCACGCTCGGCAAGGTGATCGGCGGCGGCATGCCCGTGGGGGCCTTCGGCGGCCGCCGCGACGTGATGCAGAAGCTCGCCCCGGTGGGCCCGGTCTACCAGGCGGGAACGCTTTCCGGCAACCCGGTAGCGGTGACCGCCGGCCTCGCGACACTCAAGCGCGTGCTCGCGCCCGGCTTCTTCGATCGCCTGTCGGCCACGACCACCGCGCTCGTCGAAGGGCTTGCGCGCGAGGCGCAGGCAGCGAAGGTGCCCTTCAGCGCGGCGAGCCTCGGCGGCATGTTCGGTCTCTTCTTCAGCCCGACGGCGCCGCGCAGCTACGCCGAGGTCATGCAGGGCGATCGCGAGGCGTTCAACCGCTTCTTCCACGGCATGCTCGATGGCGGCGTGTACCTGGCGCCCTCCGCCTACGAGGCGGGCTTTGTTTCCATCGCCCACGGTCCGGCGGAGCTGGAGGCGACCTTCGCGGCGGCGCGCGCCGCCTTCCAGCGGGCACGGCAGGGCTGAGCGGGGACGAGTTCCTCGCGATCCTTCCGGGAGTTTAGTGCCGGGCGCCGCGAGGACCTACTAGCGCAGCGCGGCGATGTACTCGGTTACCGCCCTCATGTCGTTCTCGTTCAGGCGCGATGCGATCGGCCCCATCACGGCACTGGGCCGCGCACCCGAGGCATAGGCCTTGAGCCAGCCCAGGTTGAGGTCAGGATGCTGGCCGGCGAGGCGCGGGTACTGCACCGGGATTCCGTGGCCCGCAGCGCCGTGACAGCCGGCACAGGCAGGCACGCCGGTGGCCTTGACACCGGCACGCCAGATCTGCTGTCCGCGCTGCACCAGCGCCTTGTCGCGCGCCTGGCCCGCGGCGGGCTTCTGCGTCTCGTAGTAGGCGCCGACGCTGCGCATGTCCTCGGGTGAGAGGCCCGCCGCCATACCCTGCATGATCGGGTTCGGCCTCGCGCCCGATTTGAACGCTGCGAGCTGCAGCGCGATGTACCCACCGTGCTGGCCGGCGAGATTGGGGTTGGCCGGTGCAGTGCTGTTGCCGTCGGCGCCATGGCACGCCGCGCACACCGTGGTGGCGAGCTGCTTGCCGCGCTGAGGATCGGGTTGGGGGGCATGGGCGTCGGCCGCGGCGACGCTTGCGTACACTGAGGCGATGATCCCGGCGAAAACCGCGAAGAAGCGCATTCAAAAACCTCGTGAGAAGGACGGCGGCAAGGGAAAGGCCAAACCTGGCGATTTTAGCGTAGCGCAGCCCACCTCGCCCAACCGGTCCGCGTCGAAGGCCGAGTTTCCGTTCGCCGCAGCAGCCTTCACGATGTCCGTGCACGATCCCCGGGAGTTGCCGCGCCCCGGCGCGCCAGAGATCGCCTTCGCCGGGCGTTCGAACGCCGGCAAGTCGAGCGCCATCAACACGCTCGCGGGGCGGCGGCGCCTCGCGTTCGTGAGCAAGACACCCGGGCGCACGCAGCTCATCAACTTCTTTTCGCTGGGCGGGTCCGCATTCCTGGTGGACCTGCCCGGCTATGGCTATGCCGGCGTTCCGGGGGAAGTCCGCGCGCACTGGAAGCACCTGGTCGGCACCTATGTCTCCGAGCGCGAATCGCTCGCCGCGGTCGTGGTCGTCATGGATGTGCGCCATCCGCTCACCGATCTCGACCGCACCCTGCTCGACTGGCTCCGGGAAGCGGGGCGCGGCGTGCACGTGCTCCTCACGAAGTCGGACAAGCTTTCCAGGCAGGCGGCGCAAATGACGCTCGCCCGGGTGCGTCGCGAAATGGCGACGGATTACCCCGGGGCGACGGTTCAGCTTTTCTCGAGCATGAAGCGCGAAGGGATCTCGGAGGCCGCCAGCCGATTATCGCTGCTGGCGTCCGGAAAAAACAAAGCCCCGGCTAAAGGGGAGTAAAGCCGGGGCGAAAAAAGCCTTAATTGGGATTAAGGCACCCGCTCAGGGAGGAGAAGCGGGGAAGGGCGCGTGCCCTTCATCGGATAGGAACATCCCCCCGTGCTAAAGTTCCCAGCCTTTTTTCGCCTTTCCGGATACTCCAAATGCTGGGCCGATTCCCCCAGCGGCGCATGCGCCGCAGCCGCCGCGAGGACTTCGCCCGCCGGCTGGTGCGCGAGGCGCGGCTGGCCCCCGAGGACCTGATCCTTCCCCTGTTCGTCCTAGATGGCGCCGGGGCGGTCGAGCCCGTTGCTTCGATGCCGGGGGTTTCGCGGCGGTCGATCGACAGGCTGCTACCGGTGGTCGAGCAAGCGCTTACGCTCGGAATTCCCGCCATCGTGCTGTTTCCGGTCATCGATTCGACCCTGAAGACCGCCGCGGGGGACGAGGCGTTCAATGCCGCCGGCCTGGTGCCGCGGTGCGTGCGCGAGATCAAGAAGCGCTTTCCCGAGATCGGAGTGATCACCGACATTGCGCTCGACCCGTACACGATCCACGGACAGGATGGGCTCATCGACGCGGCCGGATACGTGGTCAACGACGAGACCCTCGAGGTGCTCTGCAAGCAGGCGCTTTCCCACGCCCAGGCGGGCGCCGACATCGTCTCGCCCTCGGACATGATGGATGGGCGGGTCGGCCGACTGCGGTCGGCGCTCGATGCACGCGGTTTCATCCATACGGGCATCCTGGCCTATTCGGCAAAGTACGCCTCGGCGTTCTACGGCCCGTTCCGCGACGCCGTAGGCTCGGGCTCCAATCTCGGCGAGCGCGACAAGAAGTCCTACCAGATGGACCCGGGCAACTCCGGGGAGGCGCTGCACGAAGTCTCGCTCGACCTGGACGAGGGCGCGGACTACGTGATGGTGAAGCCCGCGATGCCCTACCTCGACATCGTCTGGCGGGTGAAGGAGCGTTTTGGCGTCCCCACCTTCGTCTACCAGGTGAGCGGCGAGTACGCGATGCTGATGGGGGCGGGCGAGCGTGGCTGGGTCGATGGCGACGCCTGCATGATGGAGGCGCTCACCGGGTTCAAGCGCGCCGGCGCGGACGCGATCCTCACCTATTACGCCATCGAGGCGGCGACGCGGCTGCGCGGCAAGGGCTAGCGCATCACCGCCCGGAATCCGGGGTGAGCATCGCCTCGACCTCGGTGAGCCGCGCGCGCAATGGCGCGTCGGCCTCACCCCGACCGCGAGCGCCCGCGCGCTCGTCGTCGCGATCGAGGATGGTGAGCGACACCGGAACCTCGTCGATCTCGAGCAGGATCTGCGGCACCTCGTCGGTACGATAGCCGCGGCGCACGCGCCGGCTGCTTTCCTCGAAGCGGTAGCGGCGATTGAGAAGGAAGATCGTGAGCGCCTTCGGGTCGTCGGTGAATAGTTGCAGGTTCACGTCCGAATGCTGGCCGGCGGTGCCGGAGAGCACTGAGCCCACCAGCACCGGGCGGAATTCGGCGAACTCGCGCATCACCTTCACCGCCACCTCGCGCAGCCGCTGCAGGTGCTGCGGCTGGTCCTCGCTCTGGTAGAGCTCCTGGTATTCGCGCAGCGCCGCCTCGATCTCGCGGTTGTCGGGCAGGAGGTGCGTGTCGGCGAGTCCCGCCTGCCGGGCCGCCTTGGTCTTGGCCGCTCCGTAGTCGAGGCCGCCATCCTCGGCCATCAGCCGCGCGGCGAGGTAGGCGATCTGCACGCGCAGGTTGCTCTCCCGGCGTGAGCGCGGTTTGGCCACGGCGCGAGCCCTCAGAAGATCTGGTTGCGCACTTCTTCCGGCGGGCGGCCAGCGTCGCGAGTGAATGCGGTGTCCTCGCCGATCGCGGGCTGCGACTCCTGGTAGAAGTATTCGAGCGTGCGGCTCACCCCGCTCGGTTCGCGCAAGCCGGTATTCGGATTGATGTTCACCGCCACGATGCCGGAGGGAGGTGAGAGCTCTGTTTCCGGCACGCCCTTCAGCATGCGGCTCGCGTAGCCCATCCAGATGGGCAGGGCCGCCTGGCCCCCGGTCTCGTTCGTCCCGAGGTTGGCGGGCGTGTCGAAGCCGATCCACGCGATCGCCGCGAGCTGGCCGTTATAGCCTGCGAACCAGGCATCGATGTGGTCGTTGGTGGTCCCCGTCTTGCCCGCCAAGTCGCGGCGGCCCAAGGATGCCGCCTTGGCCGCGGTCCCGTAGCGGACCACATCGCGCATCAGGGTCGTCATGAGGAAGGCATTGCGCTCGTCGAGCACACGCTCCGCGTCGACGCCCGCGGTCTCGGGCTTCGCGGCATAGAGGCTGCCGCCGCGATTGTCCTCCACCCGGGAGATGAACCACGGCTTCACGCGGAAACCGCCATTGGCGAATATCGAGTACGCCGCGGCCAGCTGCAGCGGCGTGCAAGAGCCCGCGCCGAGCGCCATGGTGAGATAGGCCGGATGCATCTTGGGATCGAAACCGAAGCGCTGGATGTAGTCCTGCGCATAGTGCGGTCCGATCGCCTGCAGCAACCTGATGGAAATCATGTTCTTGGACTTCGCCAGTGCCGTCCTCAACCGCATCGGCCCTTCGTACTTGGAGTCGTAGTTCTTCGGCTCCCACAGTTGTCCGCCGGTCTTCGCAGCCTCGATCACGAAGGGCGCGTCGTTCAGCACCGTCGCGGGTGTGAATCCCTTTTCGAGGGCCGCGGAATAGATGAACGGCTTGAAGCTCGAACCGGGCTGGCGCCAGGCCTGGGTCGCGTGGTTGAACTTGTTGGCGTTGAAGTCGAACCCGCCCGACAGCGCCAAAATCGCCCCGTTGGCCGGATCGAGCGCGACGAACGCCGCCTCGACCCTGGGAAGCTGCTGGATGCTCCAGGCGCCTTTTTCCCCGGCCTGGAGGCGGACGATCGCCCCGCGGCGGATCGCGCGGTCGGGGTTTCTCTCGGCGATCGCCCGCGCGGCAAACTTGAGCCCCTCGCCGCTGATCGACACTTCATCCCCCCGCCGCAGCGTCGCCTTCACCTCACGCGCGGACGCTTCCGTCACCACCGCTGGGACCAGCTCGTTCAGGACCTCGCGGTCCTGCAGGGCCTCCTCGATCGCGTCCTCCATCTTGTCCCCGGCGGGGGGCAGGCTCGCGTAGGCTTCGGGACCGCGATAGCCATGACGGTGGTCGTACTCGAGGACGCCCAGCCGCAGGCTCGCATTCGCCGCCTCCTGGTCCTTGCGCCGCACCGTGGTGTAGACGCGCAACCCGCTCACATATGCGGACTCCCCGTACTGCTCCACGATCGCCGCACGCGTCATCTCGGCGACGTAATCGGCGCGGAACGCGAAGGTGTCCCGCTGGTTGGGATTGAGGCGCAACGGCTCGGCCTGCGCCTTCTTGTAGTTCTCCGCGGACAGCCAGCCCACCTCGAGCATCCGCCGCAGGACGTACTGCTGGCGTTCCTGGGCGCGCTTCAGGTTCACGAACGGGTTCTGACGGGACGGAGCCTGGGGCAGGCCCGCGAGCATCGCCGCCTGCGCGGGGGTCAGGTCGGCCAGGTGCTTGCCGAAATAGACGTTCGCCGCGGACTGGAACCCGTAGGCCCGCTGGCCGAGGAAGATCTGGTTCAGGTAGAGCTCGAGGATCTGGTCCTTGGTGAGGTTGGCCTCGATCTTGAAGGCGAGCAGAACCTCGGATAACTTGCGGGCGAGAGTCTTCTCGCGGGTAAGGAAGAACGTGCGGGCCACCTGCATGGTGATGGTGCTGGCGCCCTCCCGGCGACCGTGCAGGTTGGCAACCGCGGCGCGGGCCATGCCGACGTAGTCCACGCCGCCATGCTGGTAGAAGCGGTCGTCCTCGGCGGCGAGGATGGCGGCCTTCACCACTTGGGGCACGTCCTGGATCTTCACCAGGGCGCGCTTCTCCTCGCCGAACTCGCCGATCAGCTCGCCCTCGGCGCTGTAGACACGCAGCGGAATCTTCGGCCGGTAATCGGTAAGGACCTCCAGGCTCGGCAAGTTTGGCCACAACAGCACGACCGTGAGCGCCGCCACCCCCGCCGCTACGAGGGCCAGGGAGAAAGCAATGAGCGCGGGATAAAACCACCAGCGGGAAGTCATCGGGGCAACAGGGTTGGCGGCACGGCAGTTCTGGCCGCCGGGATTCGCGTTAGGTTCAATGGACCGCAGTCATTATAGTCGGGGGCACACAGCCAAGCCCTTGCCGG
>JBDSRZ010000119.1:0-38482 GCA_039929025.1 Usitatibacter sp.
CCGCCCGCCAGAGCGCGCAGCACATCCTCCGCGCGCGCCATCTGGCCCGCGGCGAAGAGATCCAGCGCCTCCTGGAAGGGCGAGCGCGGTGCGCCGGGAGAGGCCATCAACGCAGGAAGAACCGGTACGCGGGATTGCGCGACTCGTCGACGAAGTCGTAGCCGAGATCGCGCAGGAACCGGCGGAAGGCGCCGCGCTCGCGCGCCGGCACCTGCAGGCCGACCAGCACGCGTCCGACGTCCGCGCCCTGGTTGCGATAGTGGAAAAGGGTGATGTTCCAACCGGTGCCCATGCGCGTGAGGAAGTTCATCAGGGCCCCCGGCCTTTCGGGGAATTCGAAACGGTAGAGCATCTCGTCACCGGCCCCGGGCGTGCGTCCGCCCACCAGGTGGCGCACGTGGGTCTTCGCCATCTCGTTGTCGGAGAGGTCCTCGGCACGCATGCCGTTCGCGGCCAGGTGCGCGGCCAGCTTGTGCGTCTCGTCGCGCCCGGAGACCGCGACGCCGATGAAGACGTGCGCTTCCTTGGCCGGAGCGTAGCGATAGTTGAACTCGGTCACGTTCCTCTTGCCGAGGAGCCTGCAGAGCGCGCGGAAGCTACCCGGCCGTTCGGGGATCGTGACCGCCAGCACCGCCTCGCGATGCTCGCCCAGCTCCGCGCGCTCGGCCACGAATCGCAGGCGGTCGAAGTTCATGTTGGCGCCACCGGAGATCGCGACGTAGATGCGGTCCCGGGTGCGGCGGCGCTCCACCCAGCGCTTGGCGCCGGCGAGCGCGAGCGCGCCGGCGGGCTCGACCACCGTACGGGTGTCCTCGAACATGTCCTTGATGGCGGCACAGATCTCGTCGGTGTCCACCAGCACCATTTCGTCCACCAGCTCGCGGCAGATGCGGAAAGTCTCGCGCCCCACCTGCTTCACCGCGACGCCGTCGGCGAAGAGGTTCACGTGCGCGAGCGTGACGCGCCTGCCGGCGGCGAGCGAGCGCTCCATGGCATTCGAGTCCACCGGCTCCACGCCGACGATGCGTGTACGCGGCGCCACGCGCTTCACGTAGGAGGCGATCCCCGCGATCAGGCCGCCGCCGCCTACCGGCACGAAGATGGCGTCGATGGGCCGCGAACACTGGCGCAGGATCTCCACCCCCACCGTCCCCTGGCCCGCGATCACCAGCGGGTCGTCATACGGGTGCACGAAGGCGAGCTGGTGGCGGCTGGCGAGCGCCTTCGCGTGCATCGCGGCCTCGTGATAGCTGTCGCCGTGCAGCTTCACCTTGGCACCGCGTGCCGCCACCGCGTCCACCTTGATGCGCGGCGTGGTCACGGGCATCACGATCACCGCGGTGGTCCCGAGGCGCTGGGCCGCGAGCGCAACGCCCTGCGCGTGATTGCCGGCGCTCGCGCAGATCACGCCGCGCGCGAGCTGGGCGGCGGTGAGGCTCGCCATCTTGTTGTAGGCGCCGCGCAGCTTGAACGAGAACACCGGCTGCTTGTCCTCGCGCTTGAGGAGCACCGTGTTGCCGAGGCGGCGCGAGATGGCCGGGGCGAGCTCCAGCGGGCTCTCGATCGCCACGTCATAGACCTTGGCGGTGAGGATCTTCTCGAGATAGCCGTCGTCGCGCATAGTTTTCAAGGATAGCGGATTCAAGGGATTCGGCTATCCTTGCGCGATGGATGCCAACGAGCTGAAGCGGGCCGCGGCGCTGGCGGCGCTGGAGTACGTCGAGGACGACACCACGGTCGGCGTGGGCACGGGCTCGACGGTGAATTTCTTCATCGACGCCCTCGCCTCGCGCCGCGCGCGCATCAAGACCGCGGTCGCGAGCTCGGAGGCGAGCGCCAAGCGGCTGCGCGAGCTGCAGATCCCGGTACAGGAGCTGAACAACACCGACGGCTGCGAGATCTACGTCGACGGCGCCGACGAAGTGACCGAGCACCTGGCGATGATCAAAGGCGGGGGTGCTGCCCTCACGCGCGAGAAGATCGTCGCCGCCGCGAGCCGCAAGTTCGTCTGCATTGCAGACCATTCGAAGCTGGTGGGGGTCCTCGGCAAATTCCCTCTGCCGGTCGAGGTGATCCCGATGGCGAGGAGCTTCGTCGGGCGGGAGCTGGTCAAGCTGGGCGGCATCCCGGAGCTGCGCCAGGGGGTGACTACCGACAACGGCAACCTGATCCTCGAGGTCCGCGGACTCACGATCCTGAACCCGGTGGAGCTCGAGACCGCGATCAACATGATTCCGGGAGTCGTCACCAACGGCCTCTTCGCGCGCCGCCCGGCCGATGTGCTGCTGCTCGCGGGGCCGGAAGGCGTGCGCACCCTCAAGCGCGCAAGGTAACCCTCAGGCTTTCGGTACGTACCCCACAGCCTGGTCGGCGCCCTCGCCGAAGAAGTGCTTGCGCATCTGCTCCTCGAGGTACTTGCGCGCGCGCGGATCGGAAAGGTTGAGGCGGTTCTCGTTCACCAGCATCTTCTGCTGCTCGAGCCACGCTTTCCACGCCTCTTTCGAGACGCCTTCCCAGAGCCGCTTGCCGAGCTCGCCGGGATAGGGGGGGGCGTCGAGGCCTTCGGCCTCGCGCTTGAGTTTGATGCAGTTCACCATGCGCGCCATGAGATGCCTCCGTTGTGCCCGCCCGCTACGTTTCCTTGAAGAAAACCTTGGAGCGACGGTCGTAGTTGTAGAGCGCCGCCTTCTTCTCCGGCAGCCGCGCCGGGTCCGATTCGACGAAGCCGCGCTCGAGGAACCAGTGCGAGGTGCGAGTCGAGAGCACGAAGATCGACTTCAGCCCCATCGCCCTGGCGCGCGCCTCCGCGAAGGCGAGGAGGCGCTCACCCCGCCCGCCGTCGCGGTAAAAAGGGTTGACGGCGAGCGCCGCCAGCTCCGCCATCTTCTGCTCCGGGAACGGGTAGAGCGCCGCGCTGCCGAGAATGTTCCCCTCGGACTCGAGCACGAAGAAGTGGCCGA
This sequence comes from Usitatibacter sp., assembly GCA_039929025.1. Classification (GTDB taxonomy): domain Bacteria; phylum Pseudomonadota; class Gammaproteobacteria; order Burkholderiales; family Usitatibacteraceae; genus Usitatibacter. The sequence continues at coordinate 2,961 of JBDSRZ010000119.1, forward strand.
TCTCGCGCTCGAGGAGATCGCGCTCCCGCTTCACCAGGATGCCCTGCTGCTCGAGGGGCTCCACGATGTGCAGGATGCCGGGTATGTCCTCGAGGCTGGCCGGGCGGATGCGCTCGGGCGACTCGGGCGTGACCATGGTGCCGATGCCGTGATGGGTGAAGAGCTCGATCAGCAGTGCGCCATCCACGTGGCGGCTGATGAGGTGCGCGCGCTTCACGCCGTTGGCGACGGCCTTCAACGCGCAGGGCAGGTAGATCTGGACGTCGAGCGCGAGGTGGTCGGTGGCGATCAGGTCCACGGTCTGCTTCACCGTGAGCTCGGAGATCAGCTTCCCCTTGGCATCCAGCGCACCGGCGGTCTCGGTGAGGAAGATCAGCTTGTCGGCCTTGAGAGCGAGCGCGGTCGAGGTGGCCACGTCTTCCAGCGTGCAGTTGAAGACGTCGCCGGTGGGTGAGAAGCCGATGGGCGAGAGCAGCACCACCTCGTGGTCGTCGAGGCGCCGCCGGATGCCTTCGGCGTCGATCTTGCGCACCTCGCCCGTGTGCCGGAAGTCCACGCCGTTCACCACGCCCACCGGTTTGGCGGTGACGAAGTTGCCCGAGGACACCCGGATATCGGCGCCCCACATGGGGCTGTTGGCGAGCTCCATGGAAAGGAGCGCCTCCATCTCGACGCGCACGATGCCGTTGGCTTCCTTCACGCAGGCGAGCGCCCGCTCGTCGGTCACGCGGCGGTTCTGCTCGTAGCGGGGCAGGACGCCGTGCCGGCGCATCTGCTCCTCGATCTGGGGGCGCGTGCCGTGGACCAGCACCACGCGTACGTCCAGGCTCACCAGCACGTTGATGTCGTGGGTGAGCTGCTGGAACTCGCCGTCGGCCAGCACCTCGCCGCCGAAGGCGATCACGAAGGTGGCGCCACCCCAGCGATGGATGTAGGGCGTGGCGGACCGGAACCACTTCACGAAGGCTTCGGTCTTGGGGGTGGGATTCTTGGCCATGGTCGGTGTGCGTGGGGCCCGCAATTCTACCCGCGGAAATCACCCCAGAGCGCGTGGATCGCCGCCAGCCCCGCGAGCGCGGCGGTCTCGGTGCGAAGCACACGGGGGCCCAGCGCGACCGGCTCGCACCCCCGAGCGAGTGCCAGGTCGCGCTCGCGCTCCGACAGGCCCCCCTCCGGACCCACCATGAGCTCGAACGGCGCCAGGGGCTGCGCCTTGCCCGCGACCGGCGCGCCATGGGGATCGAGCAGCCAGCGCCGCGGCGCCGGGGACAGCGCCATCCACGTCATGAACTGCAACGTCCCCCGCACTTCCGGAATTCGCGAGCGTCCGCTCTGTTCGCAGGCGGCGATCGCCACTCGCCGCCAGTGCGCTTCGCGCCGCTCGGCGCGCTCGCCCGAAAGGCGCACGACGCTCCTCTCGCAGCTCACCGGCTGGATCCAGGCGATGCCGAGCTCGGTCGCCTTCTGGATGATCCAGTCCATCTTGTCGGCGGCCTCCGGGAGTGCCTGCACCAGACCCATGTCGAGGCGCGACTCCGCCAGCGTCTCTCGCCACGCGCCGACCTTCACGTCCACGCGCCCGCGGTCGATGCGCTGGATTGCGGCGTCGTACTCGCCGCCGAGGCCGTCGAATACGACCAGGCAATCGCCCGCCTCGAGGCGCAGCGCCTTCGCGACGTGCTGCGCGGCTTCCGGCGCGAGGCTGAATTGCGCGCCCGGGCCGAGCGTCGATTCGACGTGGATGCGGGGTATCGGCAATCAGTAGCTCATGCGGCCCGGGGCGTGCACGCCTCGCGCTTCATTCGCGGTCAGCGAGCGTGGCGACGCCGATCAGCACCAGCGTCACGCGCCCCGATGACTTGCGGAACTTCTTCATCACGGCTCCTCTCCCGACCCCGGGAGACGACAATCTACCGCACCAGCTCGCGGATGTAATTGGGCAGCGCGAAGATCGCGCGGTGCACGTCGCCATTGTAGTACTGCAGATCGCCCACGCCGCGTGCGGCGAGGCGCCGCTCGACTTCATCGGGCGCGACCGCGCGCGGATCAAGCCAGGCCGAGGCGCAGGCGAAGCCCCAGATCGAGCCATAGAGCGGGATGTGCACGAAGTACGGGGTGACCAACGGGAACACCTCGCGCAGGTTCGCGAGCGTCGAGCGCACACGCGCGCCATGGGAGAAGGGCGAGCCGATGTGCAGCGTGAGCGCGCCACCCTCGGCCATCGCCTGCCTCACCCGCGCGAAGGTCGCGGGCGAATAGAGCTCCACCGAGGGGCCCACCGGGTCGGTCAGGTCCATCGACACCAGGTCGTAGCGCACCTGGGTCTCGCGCAGGTATGCGAGCCCGTCGCCCACCGTGACCTTCAGCCGCGGGTTGTCGAAGGCGCCGCGGTGGACGCGGCCGAACTGCGCCTTCGCGACCTCGATCACGCCCGGATCGAGCTCGACCATGTGCACGCGCTCGATCGTCGAGTGCTTCAGCAACTCCTCCGAGGAGCCGCCGTCGCCGCCGCCGATCACCAGCGCGCGGCGCGGCCCCGGATGCGCAACGGCGGCCGGATGCACCAGGTTCTCGTGGTAGAAGAACTCGTCGCGCTCCGAGGTCATGTTGAAGCCGTCGAGGCGGAAGATGCGCCCCAGCTCCTCGGTCTCGTAGACCTCGAGGAGCTGGTACGGCGTCTCGCGCCGCTCGACCAGGCGGGCGTCGAAATAGACGCCGCTCGCGTCGTTCAGGCGCTCGAAGATCTTCTCGGACATGGGAAGAAGAATTGGGCCCCGGTCCGCCGCGAATGCGGCGACCGGGGTGACACGTCAGGCGACGCGTTTTTTTATCGGCAGGTCGCGGCCGCGCTGTACGCGCTCGACGAGAACGTCCGCCGGCTTGAGCGCCTTCAGCAACGTCTTGTAGACCGCTTCGGCCTTGCCGGTGTTGTCGCAGGTGTAGTTGCAGACATACACATCCAGCGTGGCGCCATCGCGCTCGGGCCAGGTATGGATCGCAAGGTGGGATTCGGCCAACACCACGGCCCCCGTCGAGCCGCCCTGCTGGGTGCCGTCGGCTCCGTCGAACTGGTAGAAATGGTCCCCGACTACGGTGAGACCGGCCCCGGTGCAGGCGTTGACGCAAAGCTCGCGCAACTTGTCGGAGGAAACCAGGAAGTCGCCCTTCTGGCAGTTGTAGAGATCGGCAATGATGTGCAGGCCCTTCATCGTGATACCCCCTTCAAAGCAAAGATCCGCAGTAGGGGACCTGCACACGCGACCTCGGGCGCTCCGCTAAATAGCGGGGCGCCCTTATACCCAGGGCGGCGGGTGCTGTCCTTTTTGCAGAGGTTTACCCAAGCGAAAAATATCGCGGTGAAAAAGTGCGCAAGTATAATCCCATATTGCTGCTGACGAAAGCGTTTTCAAGGACTTCGCGGCGGTTTCCGCGCTTCATTCCCCTTTCGCCTGAAACATCCGATGGCCCTCGATTCCGTGAACTCCATGTCAACGCGCTCGTCACCCGCCGACGTCGTGAACGCCATCCGCGCCCTCGCCATGGACGCGGTGCAGAAGGCCAATTCAGGCCATCCCGGCATGCCGATGGGCATGGCCGAGATCGCCACCGTGCTCTGGCGCGAATACCTGCGGCACAACCCGGCGAATCCCGCCTGGCCCGACCGCGACCGCTTCGTTCTTTCCAACGGTCACGGCTCGATGCTGCAGTACGCCTTGCTGCACCTCTCCGGCTACGACTTGCCGATGGAAGAGTTGCGCAAGTTCAGGCAACTCCATTCGAAGACTCCGGGCCATCCCGAGGTCGGCTGTACGCCCGGCGTGGAGACGACCACCGGCCCGCTGGGCCAGGGCCTTGCCAACGCCGTGGGGTTCGCCCTCGCCGAGCGGCTCCTCGCCGCGCATTTCAACCGCGACGGCCATCGCATCGTCGATCACCACACCTACGTGCTGGTGGGCGACGGCTGCCTCATGGAGGGAATCTCCCACGAGGTGTGCTCGCTCGCCGGCGTGCTGGCCTTGAGCAAGCTGATCGCGATCTACGACGACAACGGCATCTCTATTGACGGCAAGGTGGTCGGCTGGTTCCGGGACGACACGCCGATGCGCTTCGCGGCGTATGGCTGGAACGTGATCGCCGACGTGGATGGGCACGACAGGACCGCGGTGTCCGCCGCGATCTCGCGCGCGCGCGCCGGGGGCTCGAAGCCCACGCTCATCTGCTGCACGACCGTGATCGGCAAGGGCTCGCCCAACAAGGCAGGCACCGACGCCGTGCACGGCGCCGCGCTGGGCGACAAGGAAGTCGCCGCGACCCGCGAGGCGCTGGGCTGGAAGCACGCGCCGTTCGAGATTCCCCAGGACATCTATCGGGAGTGGGACGCACGGGCCAAAGGCAACGCGGCCGAAGCGGAGTGGAACGCGCGCTTCGCGGCTTACGAAAAGGCGCATCCCGGTCTCGCGAGCGAGTTCCGGCGCCGCATCGCCGGTGAGCTCCCCTCCGATTGGACTACGCGGGTCGAGGCGCTCCTCGCGCGCACCGGGGAGAAGGCCGAATCGGTCGCGACGCGCAAGGCCTCGCAGCTCGCCCTCGAAGCCCTCGCGCCCGCGCTGCCCGAGCTGGTCGGGGGCTCCGCGGACCTCACCGGCTCCAATCTCACCAACTGGTCGGGATCCGTACCGGTGACGGCCACACAGGCGGGCAACTACGTCCATTACGGCGTGCGCGAGTTCGGCATGGCGGCGATCGCCAACGGGCTCGCGATGCACGGCGGCTTCATCCCGTACTCGGGGACGTTTCTTACCTTTTCGGACTACGCGCGCAACGCGCTGCGCATGGCGGCGCTGATGCGCGCGCGCAACATCTTCGTCTTCACCCACGATTCCATCGGCCTGGGCGAAGATGGCCCCACGCACCAGGCGGTCGAGCACGTGTCGAGCCTGCGCCTCATCCCCCACATGGACGTCTGGCGCCCGTGTGACACCGTCGAAACCGCGGTGGCCTGGGCATCGGCCATCGAGCGCAAGGACGGCCCCTGCGCGCTCGCGCTATCGCGCCAGAACCTGCCGTTCGTGAAGCGCAGCGCCGGCGCCGTTGCCGCAATCCGGCGCGGCGGCTACGTGCTGGCGGAAGCGCCGGGCGCGAAAGCCGCGGTCATCGCGACCGGCTCGGAAGTGGCGATCGCGCTGGTGGCGCAGAAGGCGCTCGCGGAAGCGGGGATCGCGGTCCGCGTGGTCTCGATGCCGTGCACCGGCCTCTTCGACCGCCAGGATGCCGCTTGGCGCGAGTCAGTCCTTCCGAAGGGAATGCCGCGCGTTGCGATCGAGGCGGGCGTCACCGACTTCTGGCGCAAGTACGTGGGGCTCGAGGGCGCCGTCATCGGCATCGACCGCTTCGGCGAGTCGGCGCCCGCCGCGGACGTCTACAAGTTCCTCGGCGTCGACGCCGAGCACCTCGTGGCGGCGGTCCAGTCGGTTGTCTGACGAATCGTCATCCCGGCGCATGCCGGGATCCAATGATTGGTCCCCGGCCTCCTCCGGGGCGGCGAGGGTCCGGGTGGCGAGCGCCGCCGACGCCGAAGCGATCGCGCGTGTGCACCGCGAAAGCTGGCGCACCACTTATACGGGGATCCTGCCGCTCGACGTGATCGAGCAGCACGCCGGCCGCCAGAGCGAGGCGATATGGCGCTCGCGCCTCACCGGCCGCCCCGCGCTCGAGTGCGCCTATGTCGCCGAGCGCGACGGGAAGGTCGTCGGATTCGCCTCATGCGGGCAGGCGCGCCACCTGCTGGAGGGCCTCGAGGCCGAGATCTTCGCGCTCTACGTGCTGCAGGAGCACCAACGCTGCGGCGCGGGCAACGAGCTGGTGCGCGCCTGCGCCCGCCACTTCGTGCGCCACGGGCTCTTCGGCTTCTACCTCTGGGTGCTCAAGGCCAACCGCGCGCGCCTCTTCTACGAGGCGATGGGAGGCGAGGAGATCGGCGAGAAGAGCGAGCGCCTGGGCCAGCATTCGTTCTCCGAAGTCGCCTACGGCTGGCACGACCTCACGCCCCTCGTGGCCGTCGGCTAAAATAGCCGGCTGGTCACCGCATTTCCCATCTTTTGGAGCTTCCCGAAATGACCGTCCGCGTTGCCATCAACGGCTATGGCCGCATCGGGCGCAATATCCTGCGCGCCCACTACGAGAGCAACAAGTCCCACGACCTGCAGATCGTCGCGATCAACGATCTGGGCCCCGCGCAGACCAACGCGCACCTCACGCGCTACGACACCGCGCACGGCAAGTTTCCGGGCAAGGTCGAAGTCGACAACGACCACATGGTGGTGAACGGCGACCGCATCCGCGTGGTGGCGCAGCGCGACCCCGCGCAGCTGCCGTGGAAGGACCTGGGCGTGGACGTGGTGATGGAATGCACCGGCTTCTTCACCACCAAGGAGAAGGCCGCGGCCCACCTGAAGGGCGGCGCGGGCAAGGTGATCATCTCCGCGCCCGGCGGCAAGGACGTCGACGCGACAGTGGTCTTCGGAGTGAACCACCAGACGCTCAGGGCCTCGCACACGGTGATCTCCAATGCCTCGTGCACCACCAACTGCCTGGCGCCGCTCGCCAAGCCGCTGCACGACGCGATCGGCGTCACCGCGGGCCTCATGACCACCATCCACTCGTACACCAATGACCAGGTCCTGACCGACGTCTTCCACGAGGACCTGCGCCGCGCGCGCTCGGCCACGATGTCGATGATCCCGACCAAGACCGGTGCCGCCGCGGCCGTGGGCCTGGTGCTGCCGGAGCTGAACGGCAAGCTCGACGGCTTCGCCATCCGCGTGCCGACCCTCAATGTCTCGCTGGTCGACCTGTCGTTTATCGCGGCGCGCGATACCACGGTCGACGAGGTGAACTCGATCATGCAGAAGGCCGCCGCCGAGGGCCCGCTCAAGGGCATCCTCGGCTACAACCTGGCGCCGCTCGTCTCCATCGACTTCAACCACGACCCGCGCTCGTCGGTCTTCGACGCGACGCTCACCAAGGTGTCGGGCAGGCTGGTGAAGGTCTCCAGCTGGTACGACAACGAGTGGGGATTCTCGAATCGCATGCTCGACGTCACCATGGCCTGGATGGCGGCGAAGTAGCCGCGGCCGCACCGCCGATGCGCAATCCGTTCACGGACCATCCTCACGACGTGGGCGAGAGCTATCTCGAGCATTGCCTCTTCGCCTGCCGCTACGGCGCCAGGATGGCGCTGGGCGGGATCGCGGCCGTCGTGCACGGGATGTTCCCATTTTTATTCCAGAAGACCGGCAGCCGCATCACGCGCGAGCTCGCCGAGACCCTGGAGCGATCGAGCGCGCGTGCGCGCGCCAGGCGGGAGTCCCTCTGATGGCGGTATTGCAGATGGCGGATGTCGACATCGCGGGTAAGCGGGTGTTCATCCGCGCGGATCTGAACGTGCCAATCGACGATCGTGGCGCGATCACCAACGACACGCGTATCCGCGCCTCTCTCGACGGCATCCGGCTCGGACTCGAACGCGGCGCCGCGGTGATGGTGACCTCGCACCTCGGCCGCCCAACCGAGGGGCAGTTCACCCCGGCCGATTCGCTCGCCCCCGTTGCGCAGCGCCTCTGCGAGCTCCTCGGGCGCGACGTGCCCCTCAAAGCCGACTGGATCGAGGGCGTGCCGGTGGCTCCGGGCGACGTGGTGCTGCTCGAGAACTGCCGCTTCAACAAGGGTGAGAAGAAGAACGATGACGGGCTGGCGCGCAAGCTGGCCGCGCTTTGCGACGTCTATGTGAACGACGCATTCGGCACCGCGCATCGCGCGGAGGCAACGACCCACGGGATCGCCAAATACGCCAGGGTGGCCTGCGCCGGGCCGCTCCTCGCTGCCGAGCTGGAGGCGCTCGGTCGCGCGCTCGCCAATCCGCGCCGGCCCCTCGCCGCGATCGTCGCCGGCTCCAAGGTCTCGACCAAACTCACCATCCTCAGGACGCTGTCGCAGAAGGTCGACCAGCTGATCGTGGGCGGCGGCATCGCCAACACCTTCATGCTCGCGGCCGGGTTGCCTGTTGGCAAGTCGCTTTGCGAGGCCGATCTCGCGCCCGAAGCCAAGGAGATCATGGTGATGATGCAGGCGCGCGGCGCCGCGGTCCCGGTCCCCACCGACGTCGTGGTCGGCAAGGCTTTCGCCGCCGACGCGGCCGCGACGGCGAAGCCCGCGACCGCGGTCGAGGACGACGATCTCATCCTCGACATCGGCCCGGCCACCGCCAGCCGCTACGCGGCCCTGCTGCACGATGCCGGCACCATCGTGTGGAACGGTCCGGTCGGCGTGTTCGAGTTTGCCGCGTTCGAGAACGGCACTCGCGCCATCGCCGAGGCGGTCGCCTCCTCCAGCGCCTTCTGCATCGCCGGCGGCGGCGACACCCTGGCCGCCATCTCCAAGTTCGGCGTCACCGACCGCATCGGCTACATCTCCACCGGCGGCGGCGCCTTCCTCGAATTCCTCGAGGGCCGCACCCTTCCCGCGGTCGAAATCCTCGAGCAGCGCGCCAAAGGCGCATAGGTCCCCACGACATGGAGCGAAGCACCAAGATCGTCGCCACCCTCGGCCCCGCCTCGAGCGATGCCACGACGCTGGAGCGGATGTTCGCCGCCGGCGTCGACGTGGTGCGCCTCAACTTCTCCCACGGCACCGCCGAGGACCACATGCAGCGCGCGGAGCTGGTGCGCGACACCTGCCGCAAGATCGATCGCGCGGTGGGCATCATGGCCGACCTCCAGGGGCCGAAGATCCGCGTCGGGAAGTTCCAGGACGGCAAGGTCGCATTGAAGCCCGGCGACGCATTCATCCTCGACGCCGGACTCGACAAGCCCGGCGACCAGGAGCGCGTCGGCCTCGACTACAAGGAGCTGCCGCGCGACGTGAAGGCGGGCGATGTGTTGCTGCTGGATGACGGGCGCATCGTGCTCGACGTTCGCAGCGTGCGCGGGCAGGAGATCCACACCGTCACCCGCCACGGCGGCTGGCTGTCCAACAACAAGGGCATCAACCGCCAGGGCGGCGGACTCACCGCCGCGGCGCTCACCTCCAAGGACATCGAGGACATCCGCACCGCGGCGAGGATGAACGTGGACTACGTGGCGGTCTCCTTCCCCAAGAGCGGGGCCGACATGTACATGGCGCGCGAGCTGCTGCGCGCGGCCGGCGGCAAGGCGATGCTGATCGCGAAGATCGAGCGTGCCGAGGCGATCCCGGCGCTCGAGGACATCATGCAGGCATGCGACGGGATCATGGTGGCGCGCGGCGACCTCGCGGTGGAAGTGGGCGATGCCGCGGTCCCGGCGCTGCAGAAGCGCATGATCCGCCAGGCCCGCGAGCTGAACAAGCTCACCATCACCGCCACGCAGATGATGGAGTCGATGATCTCGAGCCCGGTGCCGACGCGCGCGGAGGTCTCGGATGTGGCCAACGCGGTGCTGGACGGCACCGACGCGGTGATGCTGTCGGCGGAGAGCGCCTCGGGGCAGTACCCGGTCGAGACGATCGCCGCCATGAACCGCATCTGCCTGGAGGCCGAGAAGTCGCAGCTGGTCACGCTGGAGACGGAGCTGCTGAACCGCGTCTTCACGCGCGTCGACCAGTCGATCGCGATGGCGGCGCTCTTCACCGCTTACCACCTCAAGGTGAAGGCGATCGCCTCGCTGACCGAGTCGGGCTCGACGGCACTATGGATGTCGCGCCTCAACTGCGGCGTGCCGATCTATGCGCTCACGGCGCAGACCGAGACCCGCTATCGCTGCACGCTCTTCCGCGACGTCTATCCGCTGATGGTCAGGTACGTGGGCCACGACCGCGAGGAGTTGCTCGCGGAGGCCGAATCGGTCCTCGTGCGCCACGGCGTGGTGAAGGACGGCGACCTCATCGTCCTCACCATCGGCGAGCCGATCGGCAAGGCCGGCGGCACCAACACGATGAAGATCGTGAAAGTGGGGGAGCACCGGCAATAGGGTGGCCCATGCGAAGAACGCGGTCCCGCCGGCGGCGGTAAAATCATGGCTTCTCCCTCCCGCCACGAATCCCCGAGGAACGCATGGATACCAAGCTGATGACCGAAACCGCCCGCGCCATGGTCGCGCCGGGCAAGGGCCTGCTCGCCGCCGACGAGAGCGCCGGCACCTGCAAGAAGCGCTTCGACTCCGTGAACGTCGAGTGCACCGAGGAGAACCGCCGCGCCTACCGCGAGATGCTCTTCACCACCCCCGATATCGCCCAGTCGGTGAGCGGCGTGATCCTGTTCGACGAGACGCTGCGCCAGAACACTGGAAGCGGCGTGAACTTCGCCGAGTACCTGAGGAAGAACGGCATCATCCCCGGTATCAAGGTCGACGCCGGCGCCGCCGACATGCCCCTGCACCCCGGGGAGAAGGTCACCGAGGGCCTCGACAAGCTGCCGCAACGGATGAAGGACTACTTCGGCATGGGGGCACGATTCGCCAAGTGGCGCGCGGTGATCGTCATCGGCGAGGGCATCCCCTCGAGCGCGTGCCTCAAAGCCAACGCGCACGCGCTGGCCCGCTATTCGGCGGCCTGCCAGCAAGCCTCGATCGTCCCGATCGTCGAGCCCGAGGTCCTGCTCGACGGCACGCATACCGCCGAGCGCAGCGAATCGGTCCACCAGGACACGCTCGAGATCCTCTTCCACGAAATCGAGCGCCATGGCGTCTCGCTGGAGCACGTGATCCTCAAGGCGAGCATGTGCGTGTCCGGCAGGGACAACGCGAAGCAGGCGGGCGTGCATGAAGTCGCCGAGCGCACCCTGCGGGTGCTCAAGCGCACCGTGCCCGCGGCACTCCCGGGCGTGGTGTTCCTTTCCGGCGGCCAGGCCGACGAGAACGCGACCGCGCACCTCGACGCGATGAACCGCATGGGCGCGCCGTGGCCGCTCACGTTCAGCTACAGCCGCGCCTTGCAAGCAGTCGCCCTCAAGGCGTGGCGCGGGCAGGCGGCCAACGTCCCGGCCGCGCAAAAGGCGTTCCAGCACCGCGCGCGCATGAATAGCCTCGCCGCCAAGGGCGAGTGGAAGCCGGAGCTCGAGAAGCAGGCGATGGCGGCCTGACGCCACTCCGATGCGCCCCCTGTTCGAGTCGACGATCGCGAGCCTGCCGCTCCTCGGGCGCGGCAAGGTTCGCGACATCTACGCGGTTGGTGACGACAAGCTGCTCATCGTCACCACCGACCGGCTCTCGGCCTACGACGTGATCCTGCCGACGCCGGTGCCGCAGAAGGGCCGCGTGCTCACCGAGCTCGCCAACTTCTGGTTCCAGCGGCTGGCGTCGATCATCCCGAACCACCTCACCGGCATCGACCCGGAGACGGTGGTCGCTCCCGGCGAGCGGGACCAGGTGCGCGGGCGCGCAATCGTGGCGAGGCGCCTGCAGCCGCTGCCGGTGGAAGCGGTGGTACGCGGCTACCTCGAAGGCTCGGGCTGGAAGGAGTATCGCGAGGGCGGCACGGTGTGCGGCATCGCGCTGCCGCCGGGCCTGAGGAGGGCTTCGAAGCTGCCGCAGCCGATCTTCACGCCGGCGACCAAGGCCGAGGCGGGGCACCACGACGAGAACATCACCTTCCAGCGGATGGCGGCGATGGTCGGCGAGGCGCGCGCGCTGGAGGTGCGCGACACCGCGATCGCCCTCTACCGTGCCGCGGCGGAGTACGCACTCGGGCGCGGCATCATCATCGCCGACACCAAGTTCGAGTTCGGCACCGACGCCGCCGGCAAGCTCCACCTCATCGACGAGGCTCTCACCCCGGACTCGTCGCGCTTCTGGCCGCTCGACACCTGGCGCGAGGGCGAGAGCCCGGCGAGCTTCGACAAGCAGTACGTGCGCAACTGGCTCGACACGATCGGCTTCGAGAGGAAGCCGCCGGCGCCGGCGATGCCGCCTGAGGTCGCCGCCAAGACCTCCGAGAAGTACCAGGAGGCCGCCCGGCGCCTGATGCGCTAGGCCGGTGGGAGAATCGCACCATGCCCCACACGGATCCGCGCGCCCTCACCCGAGAGCTGCTGGCTTTCAACACCATCAACCCGCCGGGCATGGAGCGGGCGTGCGCACGCCACCTGGGCGCGATGCTCGAGGAGGCGGGGTTCGGGGTCGCGTATCACGAGTTCGCCGAGGCTCGCACCAGCCTAGTCGCGCGGATCGGCGGCGACGATGCGCGGCCACCCATCTGCTTCACCGGCCATATCGACACCGTCCCATTGGGCGCCGCACGCTGGCGCCGCGACGCCTTCGCCGGCGAGACCGACGGCGACCGCATCTACGGACGCGGCTCCACCGACATGAAGAGCGGCATCGCGGCATTCATGGTCGCGGCCCTGGAGCTGGCGCCGCACCTCGCGCGCGGGCCCGGACTGGTGCTGGTGATCACCGCGGGCGAGGAAATCGGCTGTGAGGGGGCGAGGTTCCTCGCCGACCGCAAGCTTCTCGGCCGCGCCGGCGCGATCGTCGTCGCCGAGCCCACCGCGAACTATCCCTACATCGGCCACAAGGGCCTCGCGTGGTTCGAGGTGGAGACCTTCGGCACTACCGCGCACGGCTCGATGCCGGAGGTGGGCGACAACGCGATCCTGAAGATGGCGAAGGCGATTGGCGACCTCGAGCACTTCCATTTTCCGATCGAGTCGCACCCGATCATGGGCAGGCCGACGATGAATGTCGGCACGATCCATGGCGGGCTGAATACGAATTCCGTGCCCGACGAGGCGCGCATCACGGTCGACACGCGCACGGTACCCGGCATCGACCACGTGCATCTTTGCGGATCCCTCGAGGCCCTCCTCGCACCGCGCGGCGCGAAGGTCCGCAAGATCGTCGACGTCCCGGCGCTCTATACCGAGCCGGAGCAGGAGTGGGTGCAGCACGTATTCGATGCCTGCACGCCGTTCGTCGGCGGGCGCCCCGCGCCGCGCACCATCACGTTCTCCACCGATGGCGCCGACTTGAAGCGCGGCTTCGGCGGACCGCCGGCGGTGATCCTCGGCCCGGGGGAACCGACGCTCGCGCACCAGACCGACGAGTGGTGCTCGCTCTCGCGCCTCGAGCAGTCGGTGGATCTCTTCAGGACGCTGATGCAGCGCTGGTGCGGCGCCTAGGGAAGCTCTGAACAATCCCTAGACCGAGATAGCGACCTTGGCGCCGATGGCGATCAGGAACACAGCAAAGATGCGCCGCAGCGTCGGACCCTTCAGCTTGTGCGCGAGGCGCGCGCCGTAGGGCGCCACGAGCACGCTCGCGACCGAGATGCCCGCGAATGCGGGCAGGTACACGAAGCCCACGCTCCAGGACGGCATTCCCCCGGCGCCCTGGCCCGCGACCGCATAGGAGATGGCGCCGAAGATCGCCACCGGGAACCCCAGCGCGGAGACGGTGCCGATCGCTCGGTGGATCGTCATGCCGCACCAGGTGAGGAAGGGCACGCCCACGGCGGCGGCGCCGCCGCCGAACAGACTCGAGGTGACGCCGATGACGATCGCCACGGCCGTCATCCCCGCGGGCCCGGGAAGGCGGCGCGAGGCGCGTGGACGCACGTTGAAGGCGAGCTGCACGATGATGAGCGACATGATCGAGAGGAATGCCACCTTGAGCGTGGCGGTGTTCATGGCGCGCGCGAGCGCGGTGCCCCCGAGGATCCCGACAAGCGTGCCCGGAGCCATCCCCTTTACCGTCGGCCAATCCACTGCCCCATGGCGATGGTGGGTGCGAAAGCTCGCCCACGCGCCCGCCATGATCGCGGCAAGGGAGGTGCCGATCGCCATGTGCATCACGTACTGGGCCGGAAACCCCTGCGCGGCGAACATGAGCGCCAGGGAGGACACGATGATGGTTCCGCCGCCAATGCCCAGGAGCCCGGCGAAGAATCCCGTGGCCGCGCCGATGGCGAGGTAGGCCGCAGCCTCAGGCATCGAGCTTCTGGACGATGAACTCCCATTCGGCCGCGGTGACCGGGGTGATGGACAAGCGATTGCCGCGCTTAAGCACCACCATCCGCGCAACCTCGGAATAGGTTCGCAGCTCATCCAGCGGCATGGCGCGCGTCTTCTTCACGAGCTTCACGTCGACCAGCATCCAGCGCGGCTCGTCGCGCTTCGACTTCGCGTCGTAGTAGGGGCTCTTGCGATCGAACTGCGAGAGGTCCGGATGCGCCGCGCTCGCAACCTTCGCGATGCCCGCGATTCCCGGCACGTCGCAGCTCGAGTGATAGAAGAGGACGCCGTCGCCCACGCGCATGTGGTCGCGCATGTAGTTGCGCGCCTGGTAATTGCGCACGCCGAACCAGGGCGTGGTCTTCTTCGGCGCCTTGACGAGATCGTCGATGGAAAACTCGTCGGGTTCCGATTTCATGAGCCAGTAGTTGGGCATGCGTCTGCCCCGCGCAGGCGGGGGCCAATCAGCGGAAATGGGATTCCCCCGCCTACGCGGGAATGAGAAAGGCCGGATTACCTGCGGTGTTCGCCCAGGCCGCACTCTCGAACCAACGGTTCAAGGCGGTCACTCACCGTGCGCCGCAGGTAAGTCCGACGTGGGACTCGCACAATAGCGCACTGGGCAAGCATCCATGGCTACAGCTTATCGGTTCAAAGATGTAAGCCCGGACGAACACCGCAGAAAACCCGGCCCCCCGATCGCGGCCCAGCGCCGCTAGAAGAGGTTTTCCTGATCGGCGGACAGCGCCGAATCGACCGTCTCCTGCATCGCAACGATTCTACGCCTGTACGCCGACGCGTCAAACGAATGCGCCGAACCCTTGCCCTCGTTCGACATGAGCTCGTGGGCGATGTTCAATGCCGCCATGATGGCGATACGCTCGTTGCCGGAGACCTTGCCGGTGTCGCGCACTTCCTTCAGCTTGCGGTTGAGATAGTCGACCGAAGCGAGCAGCTGCTTCTCCTCGCCCTCGGGACAGCCCACGCGGAACTCGCGTCCCAGCAGGCTGATGCTCATCACGCCTTTTTCGCGTTTTTCCTCGGCGGCGCTCAAGACTCGGTCTCGTGGATCTGCTTGAGCAGCGCCTCGATGCGCGAGCGCGCGGCATTCAGCTTCTCGGCATTGCGGGAGTTCTCGTCGGCGCGGGCGGCGAGCTGCTGGCGCAGGTCGCGGTTTTCCTCGCGCAGGACCAGCAGGCGCTGCACCAGCTGCGCGATCTTTTCCTCGAGGGCGGAAAATTCCTGGTCCATAACATCCACCCTATCGGAAATTGCATTCCGCGTCAAAGCGTAAGCCGCTCTTTTGAAAGCTGTTTCGAGCGGACGCTGCGGTGGCTCGCGTATCATGGGCTGCAGCGATCGGATGCACGGGAAGCCGGTGAGAAGCCGGCGCTGCCCCCGCAACGGTATGCGAGCTCGGCACGAGCTCGCGAGCCCGGAGACCGATCCGGTCGCGGGACCCGGTAACGGGATTGAGACACGCAGCATGCGGGGACGCTCGCTGCATGGCGATGAAAGACCTTCCTCCATGAACCGCCTTTCCGTCGCGGGGCTGCTCGGCCTCGCATCGCTGCCCCTCCACGCGCAGCTACCGAACCCGGCGCTCGCACGCAGCCAGGAACCTGTCGTCGTTACCGCGACCCGGGCCCTTTCCGGCGACCTCTCCACGCTTCGGGACGCAGTGGTGATCACGCGCGAGGACCTCGAGGCAATGGGGCAGCTCACGCTGGCCGAGGCGTTGCAGCGCCGCGCCGGCGTCGAGATCCGCGCGACCGGAGGCCCGGGACAGCCCACGGGCCTCTTCCTGCGCGGGGCGGGCGCCGCGCAGACGCTGGTCCTCGTCGACGGGCTTCGCGTCGGCTCCGCCACTGCCGGCACCACTGCGATCGAGGCGATCCCGCTCGCGATGATCGAGCGCATCGAGGTGGTGAAGGGCTCGCTCTCGAGCCTTTACGGCTCGGAGGCGATCGGCGGCGTGGTGCAGATCTTCACCCGCGGCAAGACCCTGCCGCACCTCTTCGCCGAAGTCTCCTACGGCACCAACAACGATCGCCGCGCAAGCTTCGGTGTCGCCACCTCCGACAACACCACCAAGGCTTCGATCTCCGCGGGCGTGCGCAAGGTGGACGCGCCCAGCGCCACCAACCCGCGCGTCCCGTTCGGCGTCTACGATCCCGATCGCGACCCGCACGAGAACGCGTTCGCCACGTTGCGCGTCTCGCAGACCGTATGGAACGGCGAAACCGTCACCCTCGAAGGGTTCGGGTCGCGCTCGCGCACCTTCTTCGATGGCGGCAGTCCCGACGACCGCAGCGACCAGACAGTCGTGGGCGGGCGCATCACCTCCTCGGCAGCGCTCGCCCGGAACCTCACCAGCCACCTGTCCTTCGGCCACGGACGCGACGAGCTGGTCTTCAAGGGGCCCTTCCCGGCGCGCTTCGAGACGCGCCAGGACCAGGCTTCGTGGATCACCGACCTCGCTACCCCTGCCGGAAGCGCGGTGAGCGGCCTGGAAGTCGTGCGCCAGCGCGTGTACCCCGATCGCGACGATTCCGGCAGCCCGATCTTCGTGCAGAACCGCCGCGACACCAGGTCGATCTTCGCCTCCGTGAACGAGACTTGGAGAGGCGTGCGCCTGGAGACCAGTGCACGGCGCGACGACGACGACCAGTACGGGGCGCGCAACACGGGCGCCTTCAGCCTCGGCGGTCCCCTCACCCGTGGCGGCACACGCCTCGCCTTCACAGTCGCGCGCGGTTTCCGCGCCCCAACCTTCAACGACCTCTATCTCACCTTCCCCGGGTATACGCCCAATCCGGACCTGCGCCCCGAGAAGAGCCGCAGCGGCGAGCTGTCGCTGCGGGGCAGCGGGGGACCCGTGACCCAGTGGCGGCTCACGGCGTTCGACAACCGGCTCGAAGACCTCATCGTGTTCAGCCCTTCGGCGGGAACGGTGCTCAACGTGAATCGGGCGCGCGTGCGCGGCGTGGAGGCCTCGGCGGAAGCGAGTTTCCTGACGCTCGCCTGGCGCGGCAACTTCACCCTGCAGCGCCCGCGCGACGAATCCACAGGCGCGCGCCTGCAGAACCGCGCGCGTGCGTACGGCTCGATCGAGGCGAGCCGCGGGTGGGGTGCATGGAGCGCGGGACTGTCGGTGGTGGCGAGCGGCGATCGATTCGATTCGATCAACGAGTCTGCCGCGTCGCGCCTCGGCGGCTATGCACGCGTCGACGCCCGCTTGCGCTACGACGTCACCAAGCTCGTGAGGGTCGAGCTGGCCGCGGTCAACCTGGGCGATCGCAGGTACGAAACCGCCTTGGGATACAACGCCACGCGCCGCGGCGTGATGCTGAACGTGAGGCTGGACGCCTTCTAGAAAAGCTTCCTAGGGAAGCGGCCCGAAGAGGTGCCGCGAGAAGCGCTCGACGATCATCTCCACCAGCCAGTTGGAGACGTGCCGCGAGGCGTTGTCGTCGGCGCCGAAGGCGGGCAGCGTAGTATGCGCGCCCAGCCAGCGCACGATCTCGAACGATGGCCAGTAGTGGATGTCCT
Source organism: Usitatibacter sp. (assembly GCA_039929025.1). Classification (GTDB taxonomy): domain Bacteria; phylum Pseudomonadota; class Gammaproteobacteria; order Burkholderiales; family Usitatibacteraceae; genus Usitatibacter. Next base: position 20,494 of record JBDSRZ010000119.1, read on the forward strand.
CGATGCCGCCTTCCTGCAGCGCTTCATGGAGCGACGCGCGCAGCGTCGTTTTCGAAACGCAATCGGCGATCACCGCGCTCGGCAATTCCGCGGTACCGATGAGCGGCACGGGGCTGATGGTGATGTAGAGCCGTCCCGAAGGATTCAGGGCGCGGATGAGCGCCAGGACCTCTTTCACGACGGCCTTCGTCTGCGCGACCGAGGGCGTGCGCATGACGACACGGCCCTCGGCCAGCAGCACGCGATAATCCTCGAGGAATGCGAACTCGCCGGTCGCGCGGTGGAAAAAGGCCGGCGCCACGCCGAACGTGAGCACCACGACCTTGGCGCCCGCGATCTGCGCACGCGCGCGGGCGAGGAACTCCGCGCCGTAGGTCTTCTCCAGCCGCGCTGCGTGCTCGAAGCCCGCCGGATCGACGAGGCCCGCGAGGAAGCCGCGGTTGGCGAGCGGCGAATTGATGCTCTCCTCGATCAGCAGGTTGGTCGCGTCCACGCCCGCGCCCTTCAGCATGCGCGCGAGGTTGGCCGCGAAGCAGGAGCCGAACGTCGTGACCGGCGTGGCCGCCTTGTCGAGCGGCGGCAGCACCGGCACGCAGTCCGCGACCAACGTGTCCACCGCATGCGCGAAAGCCGCGACGTCGGCGATCGGGCAGGGAACGTCCCAGCGCTTGCGAACGCGGGCGCCGCCCTCGATGCCGACCTCGGGCTTCATGGTGTTGAGGATGTAGTGCTGCTCGAACTTCTCCGGGAACGCTTCCTTGATCTCGGGCCACGCGCGCTCCGCGATGTTGAACTTGTAGCTGAAGAGGTCGTCCAGCTCGCGCTCGGCGTCGGCGCGGCGGCCGGTGCGCAGCAGCGCCAGGATCAAGTAGAGGTGCCAGATGTAAAAGCGGTGCTGCCCCAGCACCTGACGGCTCGCGCGCTCGAGCTCCGCATAGCGTGCGTCGCGCACCAGCTGGTCGAGCGCCGCCACCATCTGGTCCTGGTTCATGGTCGGTTAGGCGCGGATGTAGTGGCCGTGGATGGCGAAGGACGCCCCGAACTTCGCCTCGCGCGCCGCGTCGGGCGTGAGCATTCCCGGCGCCTGCGCGAGGTAGTCGTCGATCGCCTCCCACGGGCCCGGGCCATGATCGGGGCGCACCGGATGGCCGTTCACGATCGTGTCCTCGACCACCAGGTAATCGCCGCTCGCCATCTTCGGCACCCAGGCACGCAGCTCGCGCAGCACGTGGTCGCGCGAGTGGTCCGAGTCGAGAATCAAGAAAAGCGGCCCGCGCGCGCCGGGAAGAAGCGCGAGCGCCTGTTCGACGATGCTGGGTGACGCGCTGTCACCCACCAGGAAGTGGACGCCTTCGCAGGAACGGATGCGCGCCGGGCTCGCCTGGATGTCGATCGAGATCACCGGGCCCGCCGCGCGCCGTGCCGCGAGCGTCTCGGCGAAGAACACCGCGGAACCCCCGAAGGCCGTGCCGGTCTCGATCACGTGCTCGATCCCGCGCTCGAAGATGATTTCCTGGTAATTCCACATGTCGCTCGGCAGCTTGTAGGTGCGAATGCCGTGCCAGGTGGTCTGCTTCCATACCCCCGCCTCGTGGAACCAGCGGGTGTATTCCTCGCCAGCGCTCATGGCTTCACGCCCACCACGCGCATGTCGCGGGGCTCGCGCAACTTGAACTGCGCCGGCTCCTGGCGCACGTCCTTCAGGCCGACCTCGGCGAGGAGCGACTGCAGGGACTCCGGGGTGTAGCCCCAGCGGTGGATCATGAGCGGGTCCTCCCATTTGGGATCGCCGTAGAACACCCACATGGTGCGCTGCCCCCCCTGGTCGTCGCGCGATCCCTCGCGCGGATTCTCGAGGAACGCCTGGCAGGCCGACTGGATGTTGGGGCACTCGACGATCATCTTCCCGCCGGGCTTCAGCACCCGCATCCATTCGCGCAGCACGTCACCGATCTCCCAGCGCCAGAAGTGCTCGACCACATGCACCGAGAGGATCTCGTCGGCGCTCGCGTCGGCGAATGGCGCGAGGTTGTGCAGGTCGCATATGACGTCTGGCCGCATGCCGGCGCGCGCCTCGACCACATCGACATTCACGTAGCCGCCGATGATCTTGTCGCCGCAGCCGAGGTTCAACCTCAACGCGCGCTCCGCGGTGTCCCCGGCCGCCCGCGCCCATTGCCTTCCGATGGCAAAGCCCGAATGGTCGCGGCCGATGCGCCGCTGCGCTTCGCGGATGCGCTTCTCGGCCGCCGCCGGATCGGCGAGCGCGGCGAGCACGCCCTGCTGCAGCCCCTTTCCGATCGGCAACAGGTCGGCAAAAGGCTCGTACGAGGGCAGTGAATCGGCGATGGCGAGCCGGCCGGCCCAGAGCGCCTCCACCAGGCGATTGGCGCTCTTCACGGTGTTCTTGTCCATCGCGCTCACCGGGATCCAGGCGCAATCCGCGGCCTCGAGCGCGGCCCACGTCGCCTCCGCGGACCAGGGCACGAGCTCGACCGAGAGGCGCACGGGGTCGAAGTTGGCGACCGCCTGGGCGAACTCGCGCGTGTCCTCGTTCACCTCGGTGACCAGGGTCAGGTGCAGCGGCATGTGCGCGGCGAGCGCCTTCAGCTCGGGCGAGCGGTCGATGATCCCGGGGATGTTCGACGGATGGCCGAACCAGGCGATGCGCAGCCGCGGCAGGCGCGGGGCGAAGCGCGGCTCCCGCCGCGGTCCCTCGACCGGGTCGGGGATCACCGTGGCCTGCCTGCCGGTGCGCCTGCGCAATATTTCGGCCATGGCCGGCGTGGCCGCCACCAGCTCGTCGGCCAGCGCCGCCACGTTGCGGAAGTGCGGGCCGATGTCGGGTTTGTCGAAATGGTCGTCGCAGAAGTCGGCGACGATGCGCACCCCGCGCGCCTTGAGGCTGGCGATCACCTGCTCGTTCCCGGGGTTGTAGCTCTTGGACAGGACCAGCGTGTCGCAAGCGACATCGCGCAGCTGCGGCGGCGTGGCCACGCCGTGGGGCACGGTGAGGAGCTGCACGGTGTGGCCGAGGCGAGCGAGCTGCTGCGCGGGAATCAGCACGCGATAACGGGCCGAGGCGAAATCGGAGGTGGGTCCCGCGGGCCCCTGCCGCAGCGGCGCCATGGTGACGAAAGCGATTCGCATTGCATCGATTTTATCAGTGATAAAGTCTGCCCACCCTCGCCTGAAGCCCATGGTTCCCGACGCCATCAACCTGTCATCCGTGCATCGCGCGCTGGTGGTGAAGCTGCGCCACCACGGTGACGTGTTGCTCTCCTCGCCGTTGTTCCAGGTGCTGAAGAACCACGCGCCCCATGCCGAGATCGACGCGCTCGTCTACGCGGACACCCGCGACATGCTTGCCGGGCACCCGGCGATCGCCGGCATCGAGACCGTGGATCGCGCGTGGAAGCGCCAGGGGCTCGCGACCCAGGCGCGCTTCGAGAGCGCGCTGCTGCAGCGGCTGCGCGAGCGCAACTACCAGCTGATCGTCCATCTCACCGACCACTGGCGCGGCGCGTGGCTCGCGCAGGCGCTGCGGCCCCGCTGGTCGGTGGCGCCGGAACGCGCGAGTCGCGCTTGGGGCTGGTGCTTCACGCATCGCTACAAGCTGGCGCTCCTCACGCCGCGGCACACGGTGGAGACCAACCTCGATGCGCTGCGCCGCCTGGGCGTGTATCCCGCGGAGAGCGAACGCGCATTGGTGATGAATCCGGGCGAGGAAGCGCGTGCCCGGATGGCCGGGCTGCTGCAGGCGGCCGGCCTCGTTCCCAAGGGATACATCCACGTGCACCCCACCTCCCGCTGGCTCTTCAAGACCTGGACCGAGTCGAAGAACGCGGAGCTGCTGCGGCGCCTCGCGCGCGACGGGCATGCGATCGTGGTGACCGCCGCCCCGGACCCACGCGAGCAAGCGATAGTCGCGCGCATCCTCGCCGAGGCCGCCGTCCCGGTGACCGACCTCTCGGGCGAGCTCACGCTGCGCGAGCTCGCCGCCGTCGCGGCAGGCGCGCGGCTCTTCTTCGGCGTGGACTCCGCGCCGATGCACATCGCCGCCGCGATGGGCACGCCGGTGGTGGCGCTCTTCGGCCCCAGCGGGGAGAAGGTGTGGGGCCCTTGGGGCGTTGCCCACCGCGTGGTGGTGAGCGACCACCCGTGCCGCCCTTGCGGCAACGACGGATGCGGCGGCGGCAAGGTGAGCGAATGCCTCACCCTGATGGCGGTTGACCGCGTGCATTCGGCCATCAACGAGCTCCTCGCGCAGTCGTGAGCGCGGCGCCCCGCCCGGCGAGCCTGGCGGCTCGCATCGCGCTCGTGCGCAGCCGCTATGACCCGGCGGGGGGCGCCGAGCGCTTCGTCCAGGCCGCCATCGCGGCGCTGCGCGCCGAGGGCGTGTCGCTCTCGATCATCGCGCGACAATGGCCCGGCAACGACGGCTCCGCGATCCTGCTCGATCCCTTCCATGTGGGAAGCCTGTGGCGCGATTGGGGCTTCGCGCGCGCGGTGTGCCGCGAGGTAGCGCAGCGCCGCTTCGCATTGGTGCAATCCCACGAGCGCATCACCTGTTGCGACGTCTACCGCGCCGGAGATGGGGTGCATGCGCAATGGCTGGCGGAGCGTGCACGCGTGCAGGGCCCGGTTGCGCGCCTGGCGACCCGCCTTTCGCCGCACCACCGCTACGTCCTCGCCGCCGAGCACGCGCTTTTCACTGGCGCGCGCCTGCGCGCCGTGATCTGCAATTCTGCGATGGTGCGCGACGAGATTGTCGCGCGCTTCGGAACCGCCGCCGACAAGCTGGTCCTCATCCGCAATGCCGTCGATGCGGCTGCCTTCCACCCCCGGCTGGAAGCCGAGATGCGCCACGCCGTGCGCCAGCAGCTCGGCATCCCGCGGGAAGCGCAGGTGGTCCTGCACGTGGGATCGGGATTCGAGCGCAAGGGCGTGCGCGCAATGCTGGAGAGCGTGGCCCAGGCGCGCGGCAAGCCCTGGGCGGTCGTCGTCGGGCGCGACAAGCGCACCGCCGCGCACGCCGCCCTCGCCCGGACTCTCGGCCTCGGCGAGCGCGTGCGTTTCGTGGGCCTGGTCTCGGATGCGCGTCCCTACTACGCGGCGGCCGACGTGTTCGTGCTCGCCACGCTCTACGATCCGCAGCCCAACGCGGCGCTCGAGGCGATGGCGTGCGGCCTGCCGGTGGTCACCACGCGCAAGTGCGGCGTAGCGGAGATGATCGAGGAAGGAGAGAGCGGCTGCGTTCGGGACGCGCTCGACATCGCGGGCCTGGCCGGCGCGATCGAACGCCTTGCCGGGGCGGAGGGCATTCGTGTCGGCGCCAATGGGCGCGCGCGCGTCGAGCCCTTCACGCCCCAGGCGATGGCGGCGGAGTACCTTTCGCTCTATCGCCGGCTGCTTCACCGATAATATCGGCCATGGAATCGCCCGCCGGCCTCACCAGCCGCCAGCTCTACGACCGGCTGCTCGCGCACGTGTCGCCCTACAAGGGCGCACTCCTCGCGGGCGTCGGGGCGATGGTCGTGGGAGGTCTCGCCGACGCCGCGCTGGTGAAGCTCACCGGACCCCTCATTCGCGAGCTCTTCGAGAAGCGCAACCAGGACCTGGCGATCCTCATGCCGCTCGCCATCGTCGCGGTGTTCGTGGTGAGCGGGCTGGCCAGCTTCATTTCGGGGTACTGCACCCAGTGGGTCGGCTCCAAGGTCATCCTCGACCTGCGCCGCGAGATGTTCGAGAAGGTGCTGCGCCTGCCACCGCCGTTCTTCGACGCCAGCACCACCGCCAAGCTGGTCGCCAAGTTCACCTTCGACGTGAACAACCTCGCGGCCGCCTCGACCAGCGTCCTGACGGTCATCGTGCGCGATACCGTCACCATCTTCGCACTCGTCTCCATCCTCCTCAATTCGAACTGGCGGCTCACGCTTATCGCCTTCCTCGTGATCCCCCCGATCGCGGTGGTGGTGCGCCTGTTCAGTCGGCGCTTGCGCGCGATGAGCCGCGAGAACCAGGATGCCGTGGGCGGGATAGCCGAGGTCCTGGACGAGTCGATCACCAACCAGCGCGTAGTGCGCGTCTTCGGTGGCCAGGAATACGAGGGGCAGCGCTTCCGCGAAGCGAGCGAGCGCATCCGTCGCTTCCACATGAAGCACGCGACCGCGGCCGCGGGCACGGTCCCGGTAACGCAGCTGATCGTCGCCTGCGCCATCGCCGCGATCGTCTACTTCGCCGCCGGCCAGGCCTTCGCCGGAAACACCGATGTGGGAGGCTTCATCGAGTTCATCGCCGCCACCGGCATGCTGCTGCAGCCGCTGAAACGTCTCACCGGCATCAACGAGCAGATCCAGAAGGGGCTTGCCGCGTGCGAGAGCGTCTTCGGCCTCATCGACGAGCCGGCCGAGGACGACCGCGGCACGGTGGCGCTCGAGCGCGCCTACGGGGCGTTGCGCCTCGATGCGGTGACCCTGTCCTATCCGGGAGGCGCCGCGCCCGCACTCGCGCAGGTGACCCTCGACGTGGCCCCGGGAGAGACGGTCGCCCTCGTCGGTCCTTCCGGCAGCGGCAAGTCGAGCCTGATCCACCTGCTGCCGCGCTTCTATCATCCGAGCTCCGGACGCATCACGCTCGACGGCCACGACATCGAGTCGCTCACGCTCGCGAGCCTGCGCCGCCAGATCGCGCTGGTGTCGCAGAGCGTGGTGCTTTTCAACGATACCGTCGCCGCCAACATCGCCTATGGCCGCGCCGCGACCACCGGTCGCGCCGAGATCGAACGCGCCGCCGAGGCGGCCCACGCGATGGAGTTCATCCGCTCGCTTCCCCAGGGCCTGGACACCCCGATCGGCGAGAACGGCGCCAGGTTGTCGGGCGGGCAGCGCCAGCGGCTCGCGATCGCGCGCGCGATACTCAAGGACGCTCCGATCCTGCTCCTCGACGAGGCGACCTCGGCGCTCGACACCGAGAGCGAGCGCGCGGTGCAGGTGGCGCTCGAGGCGCTGATGCGAGGCCGGACCACCCTCGTCATCGCGCATCGCCTGTCCACCATCGAGAAGGCCGACCGCATCGTGGTGCTTTTTCAGGGCGGGATCGCCGAGATCGGCAGCCACCGCGAGCTGCTCGAGCGCGGCGGCATGTACGCGGGCCTGCATCGCCTGCAATCTGCCCCGGCTTGAAGATCCTGCACACCGAGTCCTCGCTCGGCTGGGGCGGCCAGGAGATCCGCGTGCTCACCGAGGCGCGCGGGGTGGCGCGCCGCGGCCACACCGTCGCCATCGCCGCGCCGCGCGAGGCACGCATCTTCGCGGAGGCGCCCGCCTACGGCGTCGAGATCATCGGGCTGTCCATCGCGCGCAAGGGCCTCGCCGGCGTGGGCGCCGTGAAGCGATTGCTCGCCGAGCGCCCGTTCGACATCGTCAACACGCACAGCTCCACCGACAGCTGGCTGGTGACCCTCGCCGGCGCCTGGGCGCGGCACGTGCCCGCGATCGTGCGCACGCGCCACATCTCTTCGCCCGTGCCGCGCAACTTCGCCAGCCGCTGGCTGTACGCGCGCGCCGACCGCATCGTCACCACCGGCGAGCGGCTGCGCTTGCAAGTCATCGAGGAGACCGGCGCCGATCCCGCGCGCACCGTGTCCATTCCCACGGGCATCGATCTGGGCCGCTTCCGCCCCGGCGATCGCGCCGCCGCGCGCGCGGGGCTCGGCCTGCCGGCGGATGCGTCGATCGTGGGCATCGTCGCCACGCTGCGCAGCTGGAAGGGACACCTGCACCTGCTCGAAGCAGTCGCAAGCCTCGCGCGGCCCGGGATCCGCCTGGTGGTGGTGGGCGACGGCCCGATGCGGGAGGCCCTGGTCGCGCGCACCGCGGAGCTGGGACTCGCCGGGCGCGTCACCTTCGCGGGAAATCAGCGCGAGGTGGCGCCGTGGATGCAGTCGTTCGATCTCTTCTGCCTGCCTTCCTATGCGAACGAAGGCGTGCCGCAGGCGCTCGCGCAGGCGATGGCGTGCGGCCTCGCGGTGGTCACGACACCCGTCGGCAGCATCTCCGAACTGGTCGATGACGGCCGCACTGGCTTGATCGTGCCGCCGGCGCAGCCAGCGCTCCTCGCGCAGGCCATCGCCGCGCTGCTCGACGATCCGGCACGCCGGATATCGCTCGGCGATGCGGCGCTGGCCGAAGCGAGGACGCGCCTCGGCGAGGATGCGATGGTGGACGCGATGATCCGCGTCTTCAGCGAAGCGCTGGCTTGCTCATCACCGCCCAGATCGTCTGCACATAGCGGTTGAAGTAGCGCTCGCCCGGGTACCGAATGCGGCGCGCAGCCCGCACCCAGGGCGCGCGGTGCTGCTCGGTGCCGAACATCTCGACGATCTCCAGCCCGTGGCGCCCCGCCTGGGCGACGATGAAGTCGCGCGCCTCGACGTAGCTGAAAAACCACTTGTGGCGGTCGACCGGCGCGTCTGCCGGAAGGCCGTAGTGCGCGAAGTGACCGTGGCCACGCTCCACCGGCCGGCGCGCGTCACGCCAGCAGTTCGGCAGCGAGACGATCACATGGGCATCGCTTACGCGCGCGAGCTCGCCAAAGACATGGTGGAGGTTGTCGAGGTGCTCGAGCACCTCGATGCAGATCACGCTCTGGAAGGACCGGTCGGCGAAGGGCAGCGGCGCCATGGTGTCGAGGTTCACGACGATGTCGGGCTTGCCGGCGATATCGACTCCCACGTAGCGCGCGCCGCTGAGCAGTTCGCGCAGCGGCGCCTCGTAGCAGCCGACGTCGAGCACCGACTGCGCGAAGTAGGGCGCGAAGCGGCGGGCGACGTAAACGCTCCGGCTGCGCCGCTCGGCGAAGGTCGCGAGCTCCGTGGTCAGGCCATCGGTTTTCCTCATCGGCGACACGGGCTCCCTGGGCTCCGGCATTCTAACCCGTGCGGTATAGTGGAAGTGCTCATGCAAAGCCGCTTCCTCACGCGCACGCGCATCGTGTCGTCCGCGTTCCTCGGGGCCGCGCAGCGCCAGCGCCCCAGCGAGCATCCCGAGCGGGTCCTGATCGCCCACCACCCGAAGATGATCGGGGATACGCTGCTGCTTGCGCACCTGGCGGCAAAGGCCCGGCACGCATGGCCTCACGCGCACATCGTCATGACCGCCTCGCGCGCCACACAGCCGCTGTTCGCCTCCCGACCCTGGAACGTCGAGGCCCTCGCCTACGAACCGGACGACGTCGGGACGCTCGCGGCCTTCCGCGAGCGCGGCGGCTACGACATCGCGTTCGTTCCCGGCGACAACCGCTATGGATGGTTCGCCCGCGCCGTGGGTGCCCGCTGGGTGGTCGGATTCTCCGGCGACCGCCCGGGATTCAAGGACCGGCTGCTGGACGAGTTGCGCGCCTATCCCCCGGTCCCCGACACCTGGGGCGACATGGCGGCGGACCTGATCGCGGGCGCGAGCCCTGCGCCTTACCACCCGTCGCAGTGGCAGGCGCCACCGTTCACGGCGTTCGCCATGCCGCGGGCCCCCTATGCGGTGATCCACCTCGGAGCGAGCACCGCGCTCAAGCGCTGGGTGCCGCAGCGCTGGGGCGAGCTCGCCGCCCATCTCGAGTCCCGGGGGCTCGAGGTCGTGTGGAGCGCGGGTCGTGGCGAAGAGGCGCTGGTAGCGGCGGCGGATCCCGAAGGCAGGCGACGATCCTATGCCGGCACGCTCGACCTTCCGCAGGTCTGGAACCTGCTCGCGCATGCGAACCTCATGGTGACGCCCGACACCGGCATCTCCCACCTTTCGCGCCTCACATTCACTCCCACGGTCACGCTCTTCGGGCCGGGCACGCCGCAGCTCGTAGGCAGCGGAAGGTTTTTCCGCGATGCACCCTGGGCACCGGTGATAGTCGACCCCTTCCCGTGCCGCGACCAGCACATCCTCTTCAAGCGCGACATCGAGTGGGTGCGGCGCTGCTCGCGCACCACGCTCGAATGCGCCTCGCCCGCCTGCATGCTCGCGATCGAGGTGCGCCAAGTGGTCGAGGCAATAGGGGGCGTAATGCCCGAGCTTGGCCAGATCGTCGAAACGCGACACTCGAAATAGAAGGACGTAGGGCGCCGCGGCCGGCGCGCGCCGGAGAGTTCCTCAGCATGAAAGCCCTCGGAACCGCTGGATTTCGCAGCCTGTCGCACGAGTCCTCGCCTTCCGCCCGCATCCATGTCGCTGAAGAAGGTCGCGCAAGGCACGGTGCAGCGCTTCGCCTTGCTCGGTAAACGGGGTCGCGGGCACGAAGGCGATCACGCGCCAGCCCTTCTAGCTGCTACGCTGCTGCCGTGGCAGCGGCCTCGCTCTCGGCGACCATCGTCGCCTATCGCACCGATGCGCGCGTCCTCCGATGCGCGCTGCACTCGCTCGCGCGGGCGATCGAGGAGGCGCGCGCGGCGGGACTGCTTGACGCGGTGACGGTTCACATCGTCGACAACAGTCCCGACGACGCGCGGGCCGCCGCCGCGCAGGCGCTTCGCGCCTGGCCGCCGGCCGCGGGCGAGCTGACGCTCCTCGCGGGGCAAGGCAACGTGGGCTACGGGCGCGCAAACAACCTGGTGCTGCCGGATCTGGCATCCGACCTGCACCTGGTGATGAATCCCGACGTCGAGCTCGCCCCCGATGCCTTGCGCGCTGGGTTGCAGGCGCTTGCCGACCACCCCGACGTGGGTCTCGTAGCACCCGCGGTGCAGGGCGAGGACGGAGCGAGGCAATACCTCTGCCGGCGCTATCCCTCGGTGTGGGTGCTCTTCCTGCGCGGCTTCGCGCCGCAGGCGCTGCGCGAGAGGTTCAGGGGCGCGATCGAGCGCTACGAAATGCGCGACCTCATCGGCGATACGATCCTTACCGGCGTGCCGCTGGCGAGTGGCTGTTTCATGCTGTTGCGCACACCGCTCTTCGCGCGGCTGGGCGGCTTCGACCCGCGCTATTTCATGTACTTCGAGGACTACGACCTCAGCCTGCGCGCGGGGCGCGAGGCGGACGTGGCGTATGTCCCCCAGGCGCGCATCACGCACCACGGGGGCGAGGCGGCGGGGAAGGGCATGCGCCACGTCGCCTGGTTCGTCGCCTCCGCGTGGCGCTTCTTCTCGCGACACGGGTGGCGGCTGCGCAGCTAGCGTCCCGTTACGCGCCTGCGGCGACGCGAATGAGAAACTCCTCCAGCGCGCGGATCGGCTCCTCGCGCTCGAAGAGCTCGCCGCGGCGATCGCGGATGCGCTCCGCGATGTCGCGGCGGCGCCGGGCATCCCGGCCAAGTTCGATGGCGGTACACACGTAGCCCTCCGCGTCGCCGGCCACGAGGTCGTCCAGCCCCAGGATGCGCAGCATCCCCTGGCTTTGACGGCCGCGCATCAGCGTTCCGGGCAGCGTCACCACCGGCAGTCCGCTCGCCAGCGCGTCGAGCGAGGTGTTGCCCCCCGACCAGTGGAGCGAGTCGAGCATCACGTCGCAAAGCTGGTTCAGGCGAAGGTAGGAAGCGTGCGGGATGTTGGGCGCGATGAAGATCACGCGCTCGTTCATGTCCATGCCGCGCTTGCGCAACGCCCGGCCGAGCCGCGTCGCGAACGCCTGCGTGAGCGCGTCGTGGTTGGAGGCGAACATGATCGCGACGCCGCGCGGGTCGCCCGCCAGGACCTCCGCGATCAGCGCGTCGTTGTCGGGATGGATCTTGAAGAGCGACTGCGGGACGAGATACGCGGTGCGTTCTTCCGGGATGCCGAAGTCGGCGCGCGTCTCAGCGGCGCTCGCGACCGGAATCCCGTAGCGCGTCCCCAGCCCGGGAAGCAGCGCCAGGCGCTCGCTGTAGTGGGCTTGCGCATCCGCGGGCTCCATCGCGCCGCTCGAGATGAACCAATCGACATTCGCAAGCCCGGTGGTGTTCGGGTGTCCCCAGCCGGCGCACTGCACCGGTGCGAGCCGCAATCCCGCAAGGGTGAACGTCTCGGCGTGCATGCCGAGTTCCGGATAGACGAGCACGTCGAGCTCATCGGCGGCGACGTGCTGCGCGAGCGTATGAAGCGGTCGGCCGGGGAGGTGCCGGAAGGTCCCCGCGGCCGCCGCGATGGTACGGGTGTCGTCGGCGACCCACTCGTTGGTGTAGTAGACGAAGGTCTCGAAGCGCGATCGATCGAGGTGCGTGACCCACGACGCGAAGTAGCGCCCGGCGGTGCAGTTGAAGAAGAAATGGCTGAGGAATCCCACGCGGACGCGGTCGGCGCGCGGACGCCGCGGGAGCGGCGCGAAAAACTGCGGCACCGCGGGCTCGAGGATCCGCCGGTGCAGCTCGCCGTAGCGGCGCTGCAGCGCGCGATCCTCGCGGCCCTGGTATGCCAGGTAGAAATTGGTCCAGCGCGCGTCGGCGAGGGCGCGCTCGGGGTTAGGGAACCGGAAGCGCGGCGCGGCTTCGTGCAGGCGCTCCAGGCCCGCGACGTAGTCGCGCCGCGTCTCCTCCAGGTGCTCGATGCTGTCGTAGTGCTGGGGGAGCGTGAGCTTCGCGCCGAGCGCGGCCTTGAGGTTGCCGGGCGCGCTTTCCCAGGCCTGGGCGTAGGCGCGCCGCGCCTCGGCGACCAGACCCACCTCGGCAAGCATCTCGGCATGGGCGTTGCGCGCCTTGAGGCTCTCGGGGGCGGCGCGCAATGCCATGTTGTACGCCGCCATCGCCGGCTGGGTCTCACGCTTGCGGCGGTGGATGTCGCCCACAAGGAGCCAGCCCTCCACCATGCGTTCGTCGCCCCGCACCGCGGCCTGGGCGTGCTCGAGCGCGCGCTTGGTATCGCCACGCAGGTTGTAGATGCGCGCGAGATTGAAGTGCGCAAGCGGATACCTCGCGTCCAACGTGAGGGTATGCGTGAAGGCCCGCACCGCCTCGTCCAGGCGCTCCATCGCCTGCAGCGCGATACCGACGTTGTTCCAAGCGCGCACGCTGCGGGGCTCCGCTTCCGCGGCCGCCTGGAAGTCTCGCAACGCCGCAGCGGGATTGCCCTGGTCCAGGTGGACGCGGCCGAGCTCGAGGTGTCCGACGCTCCATTCCGGGCGCGCGGCGGCCACGCGCGCGAAGCGTTCCTCGGCCGCGGCGAGATCGCCCCGGTCGTGCAACACGCCGCCTTCCAGCAGCAGGAAGCTGGGCCTTTCCCCGCCGGCGGCGATCGCGCGCTTGGCGCTCGCCTGGGCTTCGTCCAGGCGTCCCGACTGGTGCTCGGCCACGCCCTTCAGGTGCCAGACGTCGGGCAGGCCCGGATTGGCGGCGAGCACCGCGGCGTAGGCGGCGATCGCGCCGGCGAGGTCGCCGCGCTGGTGCAGTGTTCGCGCCTGCTGCAGCTCGTGCTCGCTCATGTCCTCGTCGCCTCGCCCCCCTCGAGCGGCGCGCCCCGCCCCGCCTGCCATCGATGCGGCAGCGTGACCAGACCATAGTCGCGCGTCTCGCCGCGCACCACGAACTCGACCTCCACGGTGTCGAAGAGCCTCAGGCCGTCGGTGTCGAGCGTGTGCACGCGCAGCAGGTACTTGCCCGGCAGCAGCAGCAGCCCGTCGAAACGCACCGCGAAGGCGAAGCGGCGCGCGTCCAGACGCGCCGGCTGGAAGCCGCCCTCGTTCGAATGCGAGCCGTAGACCGAGGTGCCATCGGCGCGAACGATGCCGAAGAGCACTACCGGTGGCTTGTCGTCGGGCTCGAAGGCGTCGACCTGGAGAACCAGCATCTCGCCCTGGGCGAAGGTGGCGCAGCGCTCGCCGCGGCCGTTCTCCGTCCAGGTGCCGAGGATCTTCGGATAGGGCCCTTCCGGAAGGCGCGGGGCGACGCCCGTCTTGCCGCGCTTTTCTTCGTGGTAGGTGAGATATTCGCGCGTCACGTCGAAGCTGGCGCCGCGCATGCGCACCCGGCCCTGGTGGATCCAGAGCGCCTCGGGGCAAAGCGTCTGCACGTGGAACATGCTGTGCGAGCAGAGAAGGAGTGTGCCGCCGCCGTCGAGATAGCGCTTGATCCAGGCGATGCACTTCTTCTGGAAGGATTCGTCGCCGACCGCGAGCACCTCGTCGGTGATCAGCACCTGCGGCTCGAGGGCGGTCGCCACCGCGAAGCCGAGGCGCACCACCATGCCCGAGGAGTAGTGCTTGATCGGCTCGTCGATATGCTCGCCGATGTCGGCGAACTCGATGATCGAACCGATGCGCTCGCGCACCGCATCGCGCGACAGGCCCATCAGCGCGCTCGACAGGTGGATGTTCTCGCGCCCGGTGTAGTCGGGGTGGAAGCCGCTGCCCAGTTCGAGTAACGCGCCGACGCGGCCGTACACCTCTACCGTGCCCGCGCTGGGGCGCACCACGCGCGCGATGATCTTGAGCAGTGTCGACTTGCCCGCTCCGTTCTCGCCGATGATGCCGAGCGACTGTCCCTGGCGCAGCTCCAGGTCCACGGACTCGAGGGCGCGGAAGTGCGGCATGCGACCGGAGCGCAGCAGCAGGGCGGCGAGCGTGCGCAGGCGCTGGGCCCCGGTGGCGATCTTCGGATAGTCCTTGGTGACGCCCGCCAGCCGGATGAGGGCCGCGCTTTCGCTCACAGGAAATCCTCGAAGTGGGGCGATAGCCTCTCGAACACCCACATGCCGGCCGCGAACGCTCCGAAGCAGGCCACGGCCGCGACCACGTCTCCCGGGACCAGGCCACCGCCGAGCAGCAGGACCTCCCGCAGGCGCTCGGAGAACCATCCCAGGGGGTTCGCCTCGACCCACGCCCGCGCCCATGCCGGGACGATGCTGGCGGGGTAGAGGATCGGCGAACCGTAGAAGAGCAGCATCAGGACCACCTGGACCGCATGCTCCACGTCCCGCAGGAGCGTCTGCAGGGCCGCTAGGAAGGCCCCCAGGCCAATGGCGAGGCAGAGGTAGGGAATGAGCAGGGCGAGCGCCAGCGGCAGCCCCGAGAGCCTGATGGGCTCGCCCAGGAGGCGCAGCGCCAGCAGGACGGCGGCGAAACCAACCGCATGCACCGCATAGCAAGCGAGCACCGACGAGTAGACCAGCAGCCGGTGGGGGAAGGCGACCTTGCGGATCAGCTCACCGTTGGCTGCTACCGATCCCAGGGCGCGCATGAGAGCCTCGGAAAACATGATCCACGGCCACAGCGCCACGGCCACGAAGGCGATATAGCTCACCTGCGGGTAGCCCGCCGGCACCCCGACGCGGAAGAACTGGCTGAACACCACCGAGAGCACCGCGAGCTGGATCAGAGGATGCAGAAGGGTCCAGGCGAGGCCGCTCGCGCTGCCGGCGTAGCGCCTCAGGATCTCGCGCCGGGTGAAGGACAGCAGCAGCCAGCCCCAGCGCGGCGAGTGCGCCGCCAACGGCATCACGACGCCTTGGCGACCTTCGCGCGCTGCACCGGGTCCCTGACCATCGCGTCGCGCTCGGCGAACCACTCCCTCGCATACTCGCAGTTGCGGTACTCGTCGAAATACGGGCCCCCGGTCGTGAAGTGGACCACGCCCGCGTCGGCTCGCGGCGGGTCGAATCCCACCAGGTGGTTCCAGCGGTGGGGCAGGTCGCCGATCAGCGGGTCGCCCTCGAGCCACTTGAACTGGTGCAGCTCCAGGCCGCTCGCGGTGTTGACGTACTCGGGCGTGAGGGCGGTGCACCTGGCACAGTTCATGAGCATCACCGAGGACCAGTTCTTCTTCTCGTACTTGGTCTGCACCGCGTTCAGGAACTTGACCTCTTCCTTCGGTACGTGCACGTGCTTCACCACCTGCACCGCATGGCGCTCGTCGCGCAGCTTCCAGAGCTCCGCGATGTCTTCCAGCACCAGCATGTCGCAGTCCATGAAGATCGCCCAGCCGCGGTAGTCGCACAGGTAGGGCGTGAGGAAGCGCGAGAAGGAGAACTCCGTCGACTGCAGCGGGTTGCGCTCGCGGCGAAAGATGCCTTCCAGCTGCTCGAGCTTCACCGGCGTGATCGACACCGGCTGGGTTGCGCGGCCCTGGATCGAGTGCGAAAGCACATCGAAGGCGACGGCTTCGCGCGAGTCGAAGCCGATGAAAACCCGGATCGTGTTCATTCGCCGCGCGGCTTGCCCGGATTCGGCTCGGTTCGCGTCACTTCGGCGCGGCGCTTTTCTCTTCCATGGCCTTGCGAGCGATCTCGGGGTCCACCGGGATCACCAGTTTCTCCACGTTCTCTCGATGGATCACGACCGAGGGAGAGTTGTGCACTTCCGCCACCAGGGCATCTGTCCGTTGCTTGCGCAGGCGCTCGCGCTCGGACTCGATGATCTTCTTCGCTACGGCTTCATACGGAATCGGTTTCGCCGGCTTGCGGTCGACGAACTTGAGCACGTGGTAGCCGAACTCCGATTCCACCGGCCCCACGATCTCGCCCTCGATCTTCATGGCTCCGATCGCCTTCCTCACCGGCTCGACAAAGCTCGTAGGGGAGTTGTAGCCCAGGTTGCCACCGTTTTTGCGCTTGTCGGGATCGTCGGAGTAACGGGTCGCGACGGCGAGGAAGTCTTCGCCCGCCCTGGCTTCCTCCGCGGCCTTGCGCGCGCGCTCCAGTGCCGTGTCGCGCGTGCGGCCGGCGAGGTTCACCAGGATGTGCTGCACATACACCTCTTCCTTGGTGACGTACTTGGCCTGCTCGGCCTTGTAGAGCTCGCGCGCGCGCTGCTCGAGATTGGCGATCGCGACCTCCTTCTCGACCTTCTGCACGTACAGGTCGGCGAGGACTCCGTCCTGGACCTGGAGGAGTCGCTTCTGCACCGCGGGATCCTTGTCGAGTCCCAGGTCGCGTGCTCGAGTCGCCAGCGCGCGAGCGATGAACATGTTGTCGACGATGGTCGCCACGCGCTCCTGGGTCATGCGCATTTCGTCGCGCTTGCTCTCCGGGAGGCGCAGCAGGTTGCCCTCGAAATCGGTCGAATCGACGACGACCTTGCCGTCGGAGATGAGCGGGGTGTGGGGCGGCAACTTGATGGGGGCCGCGGCGAAGGTTGCCGTGGCGAACGCCGCGGTCATTAAGGCGAGTGTCTTGAACATGGGGGTGGCCCTGATAAAAAACTGCCCGCGCGCCGAAGCGCGCGGGCAGAGAGTCTAGCAGTTTCGGGGCGCCGGACTCAGTAGCCGCCGAGGTTGTACTGGATGGCGAAGCCACACACCTGCGCGCCAAAGGCACAGCTCGAATACGACCAGCGGGCGTTGATGTAGTACTGGGAACCGGTGTCGCCGCCCCAGCAGAGCCCGTTCGCGTTGGCCGTCGTTGAGTCGATGTTGCCGCCGCGCCCCTGGTAGGTCTTGGCAAGCCACGTGATCGAGTTGTAGTTGCCGTTGGTGCTACGGATGTTGCAACGGTTGGTGTAGTCGGTGTCGATCACGCCGGGGCACTTGTTGATGCTGACCTCGAGCGTTACCGGTTGCGGGGTGTAGGCGCCACCGGCGGACTCTCCGAAGGTCACCTGGCCGCTGCTGGTCATGCTAGGGAGAGGAATCTGCACCACCTGGCCGGAGCGCTGCATCTGCAGCAACGGGTTGCCGAGGCCCGCGAACGTCGCGCTCAGCATGTCCTGCGGAGCCGCCGGGCAGCCGGGCGGAGGCGTGGAACCGCCGCCGGGCAGGGTGATCACTGTGGAGCTCGGGGAGCCGAGGACGCCGGGCGAAGGCGGGGCGACGAGCGTTGCGGCGCAGGTTCCACTGCCGGCGAGGGGCGTGCCGATGGGCGAAGACATCTGTCCCGCGGCGAAGGCCACGGGGTACGTGCCGGTAATCGCGCACCCGGAGCCGCTGTACGAGAACTGCACCGTGGTGGGACCGAAGGCCGCCCCGGAGCCGCCGCTTCGCTGCACGGCGAAATTGGCCACGGAATTGGCTTGGGCGCTGATCGAGGCCGTGCTCATCACGAACGTTTCGGCCGCCGCGTTGGTGGGCGGGGGATTGGTGGTCCCGGAGCACTGCACCTGGACGCCACCGT
>JBDSRZ010000120.1:0-21836 GCA_039929025.1 Usitatibacter sp.
GGCTGCACGCCTATGACTACCTCGCCTACGCGAACCTGCAGATGGGCCGCGACGAGGCGGCGCGCGCGGTGATGGCGGAGATGAAGAGGGTGGAGAAGCCGGCCGACAACTTCGCGGTCGCCTTTGGCTTCGCCGCCATACCCGCACGCATGGCCCTGGAGCGGGGGGCATGGTCCGAGGCCGCGAAGCTCGATATGTACCCGGCGCGCGACGCGTATCCGTGGGACAAGCACCCGCATGCCGAAGCGATCAACGCCTACGCGCGCGGTGTCGGCGCGGCGCGCTCGAAGGATGTCGCCGCGGCGCGCGCCGAGCACCAGCGCTTGATCGCGCTGCGCGACAAGTGCAAGGACCTCAAGCTCGGCTACTGGGCGGACCAGCTGGACATCCAGGCCGAGGCCGTCTCCGGCCTGGTGGCGCTCGCCGAAGGAAAGCAGCAGCAGGGGATGGACCTGTTGCGCAAGGCCGCGGCGCGCGAGGACGCGACCGAGAAGCACCCGGTCACGCCCGGCCCCCTGATTCCGGCGCGCGAGCTCCTTGCCCAGGCGCTGCTCGAGCAGGGCGATGCCGCCGGGGCGATGAAGGAGTTCGAGGCGGTGCTGGTGCGCGAGCCCAATCGCTACCGCCCGATGCTGGGTGCCGCGATGGCTGCGGACAAGGCCGGCGACAGGGAGCGGGCGAGGCAGCATTACACCAGCCTGCTGCAGGTCGCCGACGGCGCCGATGCAGCGCGCGGCGAGCTCGTGGCCGCAAGGAAGTTCGTCGGCCGATGAAGTGGCTGTCCCGCGCCTGGCTGGCGGCGAGCCTCGTGCTCGCGGCGTTGCCGTGCATCGCGGTGGAAAGCGATCCGCTGCCGGTGCCTGAGGGCGCCCGCGGCAAGGCGATCGCGCTCTACAACGAGGGCGTGAAGGTGATGCTCGACAAGCGCTACGCCCAGGCGCAGCGCTTGTTCGAGCAGGCCCTCGACCTGGAAGAGGGCATCGCCGAGGCGCACAACAACCTCGCCTTCAGCCTGCGGATGCAGAGCCGTGACAACTTCGCCAGATCGCTCAAGCATTACCAGCGCGCGCTCGAGATCAATCCGAAGCTCGCCCAGGCCTACATGTATCGCGGCGTGCTCTACAGCCAGATGGGTGACATGAAGCGGGCGCTGGAGGACCTCGAGCGGTTGCAGGTCCTGGACAAAAGCCTCGCCACTAAGCTCGAAGGCGCTATTGCCCAGGCGAGCCGCGACGAGCGCGACGGGCTCGCGCCGCAGCTGGACATTTACTAGCGCGTCTTCGCCTCGAGCGCTTCCCAGCGCTCGAGGAGCGCCGCGAGTTCACTCTCGATCGTCTCGTTGCGCAGGTTGAGCGCCTTCACGTCGAACGAGCGATCCTGGTAGGTAGCTGGGTCCGCGAGACGTTTCGCGATGGAGCCTTGCTCCGCCTCCAGCCGCTCGAGCTGCGCGGGAATCTCTTCCAGCTCGCGCGACTCCTTGTAGCTCAGCTTCACGCGCCTGGGAGCAGGCGCGGAAACCGGGGACGGACCCTCGTTTCGCCGGCCGAGATCGGGGTCCGTCCCCCGTTTGGGGCGGCCAGCGGCGCGGGCACGCAGCCAGTCGTTGTAGCCGCCCGCGTATTCCTTCCATCGCCCGCCGCCTTCGTAGGCGATGGTCTGGGTGACGACGTTGTCGAGGAACTGGCGATCGTGACTCACCAGGAAGAGGGTGCCGTCGTACTCCAGCAGCAGCGCCTCCAGCAACTCGAGCGTCTCGATGTCGAGGTCGTTGGTCGGCTCGTCCAGCACGAGCACGTTGGCGGGGCGGCTGAAGAGCCGCGCGAGCAGCAATCGATTGCGCTCGCCACCGGAGAGCGATTTCACCAATGCGCGCGCGCGCTCCGGGGGGAAGAGGAAGTCGCCCAGGTAGCTCATGATGTGCTTGCGGCTGTCGCCAATCTCGACAAAATCGCTGCCCGGCGAGATGGTGTCGGCGAGTGTGGCCTCTTCATCGAGCGCGGTGCGCAGCTGGTCGAAGTAGGCGACCGAGATCTTCGTGCCGAGCCGCACCGTGCCGCTGTCGGGCTCGAGGCTGCCCAGGATCAGCTTGAGGAGGGTGGTCTTGCCGCTGCCATTCGGGCCGATCAAGCCGATCTTGTCGCCGCGCATCACGCGGCCGGTGAAGCCCTCGACGACCCGCTTGTCGCCATAGCGCTTGGTGACCTCCTCGAGCTCGGCCACCAGCCGCCCGGAGCGCTCGCCCTGGGAAACCGCGAGGTCCACCTGGCCAACCCGGTTGCGCCGCGCGGCGCGCTCGAGACGCAACGTCTCCAGCCGGCGCACGCGTCCCTCGTTGCGTGTCCGCCGCGCCTCCACGCCCTTGCGGATCCACGCCTCTTCCTGCGCGAGCAGCTTGTCGAACTTGCGATTCACCACCGCCTCGCCGGCCAGCAGCTCGGCTTTGCGCCGCTCGTAGTCGCTGTAGTTGCCGGGGAAGCTGGCGAGCGCGCCGCGGTCGAGCTCGATGATGCGGGTGGCGACGCGGTCGAGGAAGCGCCGGTCGTGGGTCACGAAAAGCGCGCTGCCGGAGAAGGCGCGCAGCGTCTCCTCGAGCCACTCGATCGACACGATGTCGAGGTGGTTGGTGGGCTCGTCCAGCAGCAGCAGCCCCGGCTCGGCGACCAGTGCGCGCGCGAGCGCGACGCGCTTCCTCATCCCGCCGGAAAGTTGCGACACCGCCACGTCCTGCGGCAGCCCCAGCCGCTCGAGCGTCGATTCGATCCGGTGCTCGAGCGCCCAGCCACCCGCCCTCTCGAGCGCTTCCTGCAGGTGCTGCATGCGATTCATGTCGCCCGAGTGCGCGGCCTCGTGGTAATCCAGGACCAGCCGCGTGACTTCGCCCAGGCCTTCGGAGACGGCGGCGAAGACGGTATGGGTGGGATCGAGTTCCGGCTCCTGGCCCACGGAGGCGAGCCGCACCCCGGGGGAGACCCAGGCCTTTCCGTCGTCGGCCCGCACCTCGCCCGCGATCACCTTGAGCAGGCTCGATTTCCCGGTGCCGTTGCGGCCGATTAATCCGACGCGCTCGCCGGGCTCGAGCACCAGGTCTACGTGGTCGAGGAGGGGAACGTGGCCGTAAGCGAGGCAGACTTCGGAAAGCTGGAGGAGCGGCACATCAGCATTTTAGTCGCCCGCCCGCAGCCGCCCCGGCGGGAAGTTACGACTGTTATATGCGCGGCCCCCATTTGTCCCCCAAAATGATGCTTCTCGAACTACGGAACCGGCCATGACGCGAGCAAAGCGCCTCACCCTTTCGGCACTGATCGCGTGCGCCGCCGCTTGCGCGGGCACCGGGCAGGCGGCCGGGCCGGCGGTCAGCGGTGGCGGAAGCCACACGGTCGCCCTGCGCGCGGACGGGTCGATGCGCTTGTGGGGCGACGACTATTCGGGTCAGCTCGGGACCGGTCGTGCGTTGTACAACGCGGCACCGACTCAGATCGCCGGCCTTCCCGATCTCACGGCGGTCGCGACAGGCGCAAATCACACCCTCGCGCTGGCGATCGATGCGCGCGTATGGTCCTGGGGCGCCAACCTCGACGGCCAGCTCGGCAACGGCACCCACACGGAGCGTTCGATCCCCACACCAGTCGAGGGGTTGAGCGATGTCTTGTCCGTCGCTGGCGGCCTTTGGCACTCCCTCGCGCTGCGGCGCGACGGTACCGTGTGGGCCTGGGGAAACAACGGCTCCGGGCAGCTGGGCGACGGGTCCTTTACCGAGCGCCTTGCCCCGACGCAGGTCCCGGGCCTGTCCGGGGTGATCGCGATCGCGGCGGGCAGCGAGTTCTCGCTCGCCCTCAAGGCCGATGGGACGGTGTGGTCCTGGGGCCTGAATCGCGACGGGCAGCTGGGCGACTCCACTACCGTCATCGCGCGCGGAGCCCCGGTGCGGGTTGTGGCGATCAACGAAGTCACCGCGATCTCGGCGGGCGTCGGGCATGCCTTGGCACTGCTGCGCGATGGAACGGTGCGTGCCTGGGGCCGCAACGTGAACGGCCAGCTCGGGGATGGCAGCACCGTCCAGCGCACCGCACCCGTGGTCGTGACCGGCTTGAACGGCATCGTCGGAATCGCCGCGGGCGGGCATCACAGCGTTGCGCTGCGCGCCGATGGGACCTTGGCCGCGTGGGGCGCCAACGATAGCGGGCAGCTCGGGGACGGCTCGACGCAGCAGCGGACCACGGCGGTGCCGGTCAACGGCCTCACCCAGGTGCGCTCGGTCGATGCCGGGGTGTATTTCACCGTGGCCGCGACTGCGGACGGAGCTGCGTGGTCATGGGGCCTGAATACCTACGGACAATTGGGCGAGGCGACGGTGTTCTTCAGGTCGGTGCCGGGCCAGATTGCCGGCCTCTCGCGCGTCGCCCGGATTTCGGCGGGCGATGCCCACGTGGTTGCCTTGCTGCTCGAGGGCAAGGCTTTTACGTGGGGGCGGCGAGGACCGGGAATCCTCGCCGACGGGCTCGTTACGGCGCGGACGACTCCCGGAGCCACCGGCATGACCGGCGTGAGCGCCATCTCGGCCGGGTTCAGCCACACCGTGGCGTTGAGCGACGGCGCGGCCTGGGCCTGGGGCGAAAATATCGCCGGCGCGCTCTGCAGCGGCATCACGGTGGATTCCTCCGTGCCGGTGCTCATGGGGACCAACGTGAGGGCCGTTTCGGCGGGCGCTCATTTCACGCTGGCAATAGTGAACGATGGCAGCGTCTGGGCGTGCGGCATCAATGAGTACGGGCAGCTGGGCGACGGCTCGTTCACGCACCGCACGGTTCCGGTCCAGGTGGTGGGGATATCCAACGCGATCGCCATATCGGCAGGCGGCTACCACTCGCTCGCGCTCACCGCCGACGGCAGTGTCTGGTCGTGGGGTGCGAACGACTATGGGCAACTGGGCGACGGCACCACCATAAGCCGCCCCACTCCGGCGCGCCTGACGGCCCTTTCCGGCGTCGCGGCGATATCGGCGGGAACTCACCATTCTCTCGCGTTGAAAGCCGACGCCAGCGTCTGGGCGTGGGGATTCAACGGACTGGGCGCGCTGGGCGACGGCACGGGGGAAAACAAGAGCTCGCCGGTGCGGGTGGTGGGCCTGTCGGGTGCAAGCGAAGTGTCGGCGGGCTCATATCACTCGGCCGCGCTGCTGCGCGATGGAACCGTCGCGACGTGGGGCTGGAACCAGTTCGGCCAGCTGGGCGACGGCGCGGTTCAATCCTGGGCGGTGCCTCGGCTCGTGCCCCGCGAGAGGGGCGTCGCCCACATTTCGGCGGGCTACTACGACACCTTCCTGCTGAAGGCGGACGGCAGTGTGCGGGCGTGGGGACGAAACACCGGCGGCCAACTTGGCGACGGCACGCTCGCGGCGCGCTATTCGCCAGTGACCGTGGTGCGAGAAGGTGGCACCGGAAGCGCACAGGGAAACGACTGGTTTCTCGACCTCACGCCCTCGATCGCGAAAACGCCAGACGATCCGCCTCTGTTCCCCGTGGTGGCTTCGGGCAGCCTCGCCATCGGACGGGTAACGGCGGATGTTCGATTCCAGCCGCAGGACATCGGCAAGTCGGCGAGCGTCTATGTCTTCGCGCTCGCACCGGCGACGGTGGTGAAGGGAGGCTTCGCCAAGGATGCGGTGATCTACTCGTGGGGCACGAAAGATGGCGCCAAGGCCGAGGTGCCGTGCGTGCTCGCGCAGCTGGCATCCTCGGGGCAGCTGGTTTCGGTCACCGCGGCGAACCTGGTCGCCTACAACACCGGCGTGCTGGCGGCGCAAGGCCAGTCGGTCTCGATCCTGAACAGCGTGGCGCTCGGCAACCTCACCGGGGCGACTTTCTACGTGGGCTATGGGGTGAGCGCCTCGGCGATGCTGAACACCGGGACCAATCGCAGCACCGTCACCGTGCCGGGCTCCACGCAATGCGACCCGCAGCGGCCGCAGACCGGATGGTGGTGGAACCCGCTCGAGGATGGGCGCGGCTTCTCGATTGAAGTTCGTGGCAACAACCTGTTCTTCGCCGCATTCCTCTACGACATCTCCGGGCGGTCGACGTGGTACGTATCGTCGGGTCCAGTTTCGCTCGGCGGCTCGTTCTACGTCGGCGACCTGCTGAGCGCGCAGGGCGGGCAAACGCTCGGCGGCGCCTATCGTGGATTCCCCAACTTGAAGGGCGAGGGCCCGCTCACCCTCGCCTTCAACGACGCGAGCCACGGCACGCTTTCCTGGGCCGGCGGGACGATTCCGATCCAGCGTTTCAACATCGTGCCCAACGGCCTCACCGCGGCCGCGGTGGAGGGGCAGCCGGAAAGCGGCTGGTGGTGGAACGAGCAGGAGGCCGGCCGCGGTTTCTTCATGGAATTCCAGGGCGGCAACCTGGACATCGCCGGTTACATGTACGACGACGCGGGCAATCCGCTCTGGTACCTGACGGTCGGCGCCATCGGGGGCGCGCCTACCAGCCGCAGCTTCAGCGGCAACTGGTGGAGCTACGGCAACGGGCAGACGCTCACCGGTGCGTGGAAGCCGAATGCGCAGCTTTCGACGAATGTCGCGCCGCTCACGATCACATTCAGCGGCCCCGACACGGCGTTGATGACGTTGCCCGGCGGGCGCACCACCAGCCTGAAGCGCCACCGGTTCTGAGGACGCCCACAGGGGGCGCCCTCAGCCGATCAAGGCGCCGGGGGTGCCGCCGATGATGGGGCCGGCGGCGCGGTCGTCGTTAACATGACCGAGCGAATCGTTATCCGGAGAGTTTCCATGCACCTGCGTCTCATCGTGGCAATCGCAATGCTGGCGTTCCTGCCCCGGGCGCAGGCTCAACGCACGCACAAGCCGCCGTTGCACGGACAGGACTGGATGGCGGTCACCGGAAAGCCGCTCGGCACCACCGCGGGTGCGAAGATCTTCCTCAAGGGCGGCAACGCGGTGGACGCAGCGGTCGCGATGCTCGCGGCCACCTGCACCATGTGGGACACGCTGCACTGGGGCGGCGAGACCCAGGCGCTGATCTACAACCCCCACACGAAGAAGGTGATCGGCATCAACGGGCTCGGTGTCGCGCCGAGCGGAGCCACGCCCGAGTTCTTCAAATCGAAAGGCATGTCGTATCCGCCGCCCTATGGACCCCTCGCCGCGGTGACACCCGGGACGCCGGGCGGCCTGATGCTGATGCTCGCGGAGTACGGCACACTCTCGCTCGCCGAAGTCCTCGAGCCCGCGATTCGCCTCGCCGAGGGCTTCCCGATCGAGGCGCAACTCGCCAACTACATCGGCCGCCAGAAGAAGTGGCTGGTGCAGTGGCCCGACTCGCGCCGCGTGATGCTGCCAAATCCCGGCGACTCGCAGCCGGAGCCGGGCCAGATCTTCCGCCAGCCCGACCTGGCCGCGACGCTTCGAAAGCTCGTGGAAGCCGAGAAAGGCGCGCTTGCCTCAGGCAAGAGCCGCAAGGACGCCGTCTACGCCGCCCACGAGCGCTTCTACCGCGGCGACATCGCGCGCGAACTGGTGGCGGCCGTGCGCGCGCAGGGCGGGCTCTTCACCGAATCCGACCTCGCCAACTGGAAGCCGCGCATCGAGGAGCCGGTGCGCACGAGCTATCGCGGCATCGACGTGTACAAGCTCACGCACTGGACCCAGGGCCCGATGCTGCTGCAGGCGCTGAACATCCTCGAGGGTTTCGACCTGAAGGCGATGGGCTACAACAGCACGCGTTACATCAACACCGTCTACCAGGCGATGAACCTGGCGTTCGCCGACCGCGACTTCTATTACGGCGATTCCGACTTTCCGCCGGCCACACCGATCCTGGGGCTCCTGTCGAAGGACTACGCCCGCGAGCGCGCGAAGCTCATCAAGGCAGACAGGAATGATCCGGCGCTCCCGCCCGGCGATCCGTATCCGTTTCAGCGCGCGCAGAACCCTTACCTCGATCTCCTCAAGGACTGGAATGAGCCGCGCGGGAAACGGCCCGCGCCGATGGGCGATGGCAAGCCGATGGCGCTGAACGACGACGATCCCTATGCCGGCAGCTCCTTCTACGCAGGCACCACCTCCGTGATCGCGGCGGACAAGGATGGCTGGGTGGTGTCGATCACGCCGAGCGGCGGCTGGGTTCCGGGCGTGATCGCGGGCAGGACGGGCATCGGGCTCTCGCAGCGCATGCAGAGCTTCGTCCTCGACGCCGCCGAGAATCCCTTCAATGTGCTCGCGCCCGGCAAGCGTCCGCGGGTGACGCTCACGCCGAGCCTCGCGATGAAGGACGGCGCACCGTACCTCGCTTTCGCGGTGCAGGGCGGCGACGGGCAGGAGCAGGACTCGCTGCAGTTCTTCCTCAACGTGGTGGAGTTCGGCATGACGCCGCAGCAATCGGTCGAGGCGGCGACCTTCCATAGCTCGCAGCTGCGCGAATCGTTCGAGAACCACGACTCGAAGCCCGGCAGGATCCTGCTGAACGACCTCACGCCGCCGTGGGTGAGGAGCGAGCTGCGCGCGATGGGATACACGATGGAGTTCCGCGAGCGCACCATGGGCCCGGTGAACGCGATCATGGTGGACCGCAGGCACGGCACTTTCTGGGGCGCCTCCAGCAACCACGGCGAAGATCACGGAATAGGATGGTGACCATGGCAGCGACGATCCAACCGAGGCCCAACGGTCCGTACCTGGTGCGCGAGGTGACGCAGCTTCGCAACGCCGAGGGCGAGGCGATCTCGCACGAGGCGGTTTTCGCGCTCTGCCGCTGCGGAGGCTCGGCGCACAAGCCCTTCTGCGACGGTACCCACAAGACCAACGGATTCTCGGACGCGCGCCTCGCCGATCCCTCGAAGGACAAGGTCCGCAGCTACCCGGGCCCCGGGATCACGATCCACGACAACCGCTCGATCTGCGCCCACGCGGGAGCCTGCACCGACGGGCTCGCGGCTGTCTTCAAGTACGGCGAGAAGCCTTGGATCGATGCGTGCGGCGCGGCGGCGGCTGCGATCGCGGAGACCATCCGGCGCTGCCCCTCGGGAGCGCTGAGCTACACCCTCGAAGGCGAAGCGCCGGTGCCCGCCCCTGGTCGTCCCCGCGTCGGCGGGGACCCAATTGCCGGCGGACCGCCCCGGATCACGGTGACGAAGGACGGGCCGTACGTCGTCGCGGGAGAATGCGAGCTGCTCGAGGCGGCATGGGCCGAGGGTGCATCGCGGGTGCGCTACACCCTGTGCCGCTGCGGCGCTTCGAAGAACAAGCCGTTCTGCGATGGCAGCCACTTCGACGCCGGCTTCAAGGACGGCTGAAGGAGGGTCACCCTCCGTGCGCTGCCTTCGAATCCGCCGGCGCCTGCTCGCGCTCGTTCATGCCGTAGTCGCGCATCACGCTCGCCACCCGCAGGCGGTAGTCGGCGAAGATCTCGTTGCGCCCGGCGGCCTGCACGCCGCGATGCGCTTCGACTTCGCGCCAGCGCTTCACCGCTTCCTCGTCGCGCCAGAAGGAAAGCGACAGCAGCTTGTCGGGCTCGGTGAGGCTCTGGAAGCGCTCGATGGAGATGAAGCCGTCCATCTGCAGGAGCAGCGGCCGCAGCTGTGCCGCGAGATCCAGGTATTGCTGCTTGCGCTCGGGGTTGGGACGGACCTCGAAAATCACGGCGATCATGGTGGGCTTTCTCCAGGCTGTCGGCGGTTCGTTACGAAAAGGCGCCGCCGCTTCACGCCCGGGGGCGCGCCTCCTATACTTCGGGGTATGAACGCGCATTACACCAGAACACTCCTTGCTTTGGCACTGCTCGCCGGCTGCGGCGGCGGTGGCGGCGGCAGTACAACACCCCCACCGCCGGTCGACGCTGTCACGTATACGGATCCCACCGTGTACTCCAGCGATCCGAACGCTTCGCTCGCCAATCCTCTCGAGATCACGTCGGTCACGCGCCACCAGGTGACCGTGGATGGCGCTGCCTTGCCGTACACCGCGACGACTGGACACATGCACGCATTGAGCCTCGGCACCGGCGCGGCCAGGGCCTCGTTCTTCTACGTCGCCTACACGCTCGATGGCGCCGCGCCCGCCACGCGCCCCGTCACTTTCTTCTACAACGGCGGGCCGGGATCGGCCACCGTCTGGCTGCATTTGGGATCGTTCGGGCCGAAGCGGCTCGCCTCCGGCATGCCTGCCCAGACGCTGCCGACGCCGTATCCGCTGGTGGACAACGCCGAGACGCTGCTCGACGTGAGCGACCTGGTGTTCGTCGATGCCGTAGGCGTGGGCTACTCGCAGGCGATCGCGCCCCATACCAATCGCACGTTCTACGGCGTCGATGCCGATGGCGAGGTGTTCCGCGACTTCGTGATGCGCTATGCCATCGTCAACAATCGCAGCTCCTCGCCCAAATTCCTCTACGGGGAATCCTATGGCGGGCCACGCACCGCGGTGCTCGCCGACCTGCTGGAAAGCGCGGGGGTGAGGCTCGCGGGCGTGGTGCTGCAGTCGCCCGCCATGGACTACAACTCCAATTGCGACATCGGCAGCGCGCAGCCCTGTACGGGCTTCATTCCCAGCTACAGCGCGACCGGCGCGTGGTTCTCGCTCACGACGCCGGCGCCCGCGACGGCCGAGCTGCCTACCTTCCTCACGCAGATGCGCACTTTCGCGACTACGGAGTTCGACCCGGCAGTGCGCGCGCTCAACGCCGGCGCCCCCCCCTCGGCCGTCCTGCTCGATCGCATGGCGGCCAACACCGGGCTGCGGCGCACGGCGTGGGAGGCGCAGCTCAATCGCGGGCCCACCTACTACCGCGTGAATCTGGCGCCCGGGACGCTCTCGGGCCGCTACGATACGCGCGTGACGCTGCCCAACAACAGCCTTCCGGGCCAGGAGATCGATCCCTCGAGCACGCTGATCTCGCCGTCGTTCCAGTTCCGCATCACCGAGTACCTTTCGGGCACGCTGCGCTATACGACACCGTCCACGTACATGCTGCTCAGCAACGCGATCAACACTTGGAATTTCTCCCACGACGGCCGCACGCTGCCCGATACCCTCCCGGATCTCGCCGCGGCGATCGTCCAGAATCCGCGGCTCAAGGTGCTCGCGCTGAACGGCTACCACGACGTCGCCACGCCGTTCTTCACCACCGAGCGCGACCTGGCGCGGTTGGGCACGAACCCGAACGTGCAGGTGCGAAACTACGTGGGCGGCCACATGACCTACCTCGACGACAACTCGCGGCGCCAGATGAAGGCGGACCTGGCGCAGTGGTATGGGAGTGCCCTTGCGAATTGACCTCCGATCGCTGGCTGCCGCCGGCGCGATCGTATTCGCGCTGCCGTTCAACGCGTTCGCGCAGGGCGCCGCCGCGGACGTGCCGATGCTCGATCCCTGGGTGCCGCCGGCATTGAAGGCCAAGGCGGCCGCGAGCCGGGTCGGGGCGACGCAGGGTGCGGCGCTGCGCGCGGATGCCGAGGCCAAGCTCAAGGCACGATTCGACGCGGCTGCCGGGGAGGTGGGCACGCTCACGCGGGGAGAAGCCGCGGCCCGCGGCCTGGGCGCGATCGCCCGGGACTTCGAGGCGATCGACCGCCGCGGGGCGGGGCGCATCACCTTCGAGGACTACCGCCAGTTCCTTCGCGCCGGCGCGCCGTAAACTATCCGTCCCGGCGACGGTCTACCAGCGGGCGATTGCCCGATGGAGGCGAACATGGCGGCAGACCGGGGACGCGCACGGCACTTCTCGATGATCCGGGACTTCCACGTCGCGGACTTCATCACCCTCGGCAACGCGGCCTGTGGCGTAGGCGGCGTGTTCTGCGCGATGGTTTACATGGCGAGCGCGCAGCTACCCTACTTCTTCTGGGCCGCCGCCCTGGCGCCGCTCGCTTTCGTCTTCGACGTCCTCGATGGCAAGGTGGCGCGCGCGCGCAACGAGCATTCGATCCTCGGCCGCGAGCTCGACTCTCTCGCCGACGTGATCTCCTTCGGCATGGCGCCGGCGGCGCTCGGCTTCGCGGCGGGCCTGCGCGGCGGCTGGGACTGGGCGATCCTCATCTACTTCGTATGCTGCGGCGTGAGCCGACTCGCGCGCTTCAATGTGACGGCGGAGAAGCTCTCCGAGGGAAATGAAGGCGGGAAGGTCAGGTACTTCGAGGGAACGCCGATCCCGACCAGCGTAGTCCTGGTCGGCGTGCTGGCGTTCGCCGCGTGGCAGGGACGCCTCGGGGAGGACCTCTATGGCGGCGCGTGGCAGCTCGGGCCCTGGCAGCTGCACCCCCTCTCGATCCTCTTCCTGCTTTCGGGCAGCGCGATGATCAGCAAGACGCTGCGCATTCCGAAGTTCTAGTTCACTGCTTCGCCACCGCGGCGCGGATCTCAGCCTCGAGCCGAAGTGCGTGGCTTCCGGCAAGCCGGGGATACCGGTGAAGAAATGCGGCCTGCGCTTGTCGTGGCACCAGACGATGGTGTGATTCAGCCGGACCGGCATCGGCAATTCTAGCCGGGCTCGACGCGCTCGTAATGGAGCACCGTCGGGAACGGATCGTAGAAATGGTGCAGCAGCTTCTTCCACTGCCGGTATTCGGCGGACTTCCTGAATCCTTCCTCGTGGTCGGCGACGCTGTCCCATTCGACCAGGAGGAGATAGTGCCCCTCGCGCTCCAGGCAGCGCTGCAGCTGGTGCGAGCGGTATCCCTTCATCGACGAGATGATCGCCTGCGCCTCGCCGAATGCCGCCTCGAAGGCCTGCAACTGTCCCGCCCGGACCTGCAACGCTGCCGCTTCGAGGATCATGGCTTGCGGCCAGGCGCCTTCGCGGCGGCCTTTTCCTGCCTGATCACCTCCTCGGCCCTGGCGGCCACCCGGTTGAGCATGTTTGCGATGGCGCCCGTGCGCGCCGCGGCATTGCGCCGGACAATCTCCATCACCCGCGGATGCTGCGCGGCATTCGATATCAGCGACCATTCGGCGGTGCGTCCCATCGCGAGGCGCTGCTTGTCGCCTTGGGCGATCATCGTGAAAGGCAGCGCGTCGATGATGCGGAGCACCGGCGCCTCGTCTCCCGTCGCCATGAAGTTTCCCCAGAGCGCGGCCAGCACCCACGGATCCTTGTCGAGGGGCACCTCGACGAGTTTCGCCGGGGTCGAGCGGGCAAGGTCCTCGATCATCGCGCGTTGCGCGGGCATCTCCTTCGCGAGCCCGGCGAGCAGCGCCTTCGTGTCCGGGTGCCCCGAATACCACAGGCCCAGGATCAGCACCGGCTGGTCCTCGGCGGGAAGGACCGCCAGCCTGTGGACATTCGCGGCGGCCGTCGCCCGGTTCTTCGACAGCACGCCGGCCAGGAACCCGGCGAAAGGTGCGGCGACTTCCGGGTTCCTCAACGCGCCCTGCTTGCCCAGGGCGAGCATCGCGTCGACCACGGCCGCCGGCTCCGGGCGCCTGTAGTAATAGGTCACCCACTCATCGAGCTGCGCGGGGTTGCTGAACTTCGTGGGCGCGGCGCTCGCGAGCGCGGCTGCGAGGCAGAAAAGGGTTGCGAGGATCTGGCGAATTTGGAGCTCCTGCTGGGTTGGGATCGTTCAGATGGCACTGGCACGACGGGGGTCAGGCGCTAGCGGCGGAAACCCCCGGCCGCCCCCGCAGGCGGAAAAGGAGGATCGCCACGATGCTGAGGTTCAGCAGGTTCCAGGCGATGCCATTGAGGAACGCCGCCTGGTAGGAGCCCGTGAGGTCGTAGGCCTTGCCCGACATCCATCCGCCGAGCGCCATTCCGAAGAGCGTGCACATGATGACGAGCCCGGTGCGCGCGCCGGCGTTTTTCACGCCGAAGTGCTCGCGGATGATGATCGCGTAGGCGGGCACGATGCCGCCCTGGAAGAGGCCGAAGAGCGCCGAGATCACGTAGAGCGACACGAGGCCCTTGAACGGCAGGAAGAGCAGCAGCGCGATGCCCTGCAACACCGAACCCAGCAGCAGCGTGCGCAACCCGCCGATGCGATCGCAGATGGCACCGGAGATGAGGCGGCTCGCGATCCCGAAGCCGAGCATCACTGCCAGCATCTCGGCGCCGCGTGCGACGCCATAGCCCAGGTCGCCGCAGTACGCGACGATGTGGACCTGCGGCATCGACATCGCGACGCAGCAGGACACGCCCGCGAACATCAGCAACGCGAGGGCGACGTTGGGCGCTAGCCCGAAGGGACGGATATCTGCGGCAATTGCGGCCGCCGTGGGGGAAGCCGCCACCTGGATCGGTGGACGCCGGCGCATCGCAAGCGCCAGCAGCACCACGGCAAGCCCGCAGGCGACGCCCATCACGATGTAGGTCTGCCGCCAGCCGAACGCCTCGATCGAGCGCTGCACGATCGGGGGCCAGATCGCCCCGCCCAGGTAATTGCCGCTTGCGCAAATCGCGACCGCCATCCCGCGGCGGCGTACCCACCAGAGGGCCGTGTCGGCCAGCAACGGCGCGAATCCGGCCGAGCAGCCGAAGAGGCCGATGAGGATGCCGTGCGCCAGGTTGAAGGTCGCGATGCCGGTGGCGTAGCCCGCGATCACGAATCCGGCGCCCAGCCCGACGCCGCCGAGGAGAAGCGGCCACATCACGCCGAAGCGATCGGCGAGACGGCCCATCACCACGCCGCCCACGCCGAAACCGATCATCAGCATCGAATACGAAAGCGACGCATCGGCGCGCGCGATGCCGAACTCCGCTTGAACCGTGGGCAGCACCACGGGCACCACGTACATGCCGCTCGCGCTGAGGGTCATGATCAGCAGCGTCACGGCGAGGCGCAGGGCGGCTTGGGGCGAATCGGGTTGGTCGCGGACGTCGGTCATTTGTTTGGAAAACCGGGGACAGGCTCTTTTTCCGTTGGCCGCTGGAGGTTCCGGCTGGAAAAGAGTCTGTTCCCGGTTTACTCGAAGCCTTCGACTTTCTTGAAGTAGGCGTCGAGCTTGCGGCCGCTGCGCGCTCGAGCGCCGCGGTAGTGCTCGAGCTGCTTCGCGCCGATGGCGATCGCGATGCGCTTGTCGCCGCGGCCCACGCCGGGAACCGTGAGCTCGCCGGCCACGGGGCGCAGGCCGAGCATCGCCTCGCCCTCGTGCAGCTTCATCGCGATCACGCCGCGCCCGCCCGCCGCAAGCTCCTTCACCTCGTCCAGCGGGAAGACGAGCAACCTTCCCTCGCTGGAAAGCGCCGCCACTTCCTTCGTGCCCTCGGGAATGATCGCGGGCTGCAGCTGCGCGTCGCCTTCGTCCACGATCACGAATTGCTTGCCGGTGCGCTGGCGCACCACCAGGCCTTCGAGCCGCGCGCGAAGCGCGCTGCCGCTGGAGGTCGCGAGCAGCAGCGGCGTCTCCGCAACATCGGAGAGCATGCCGACGATGGAGGTGCCCTGGGTGTCCACCAACGAGCTTGCCGGCACGCCGTCACCCTTGCCGCCGGGAATCTCCGAGGAGCGCACGTTGAACACGCGGCCGTTGGTGCCGAACAGCACGATCGGATGCACGGTGCGGGTTTCGACGATGGCGAGCGGGCCGTCGCCCTCCTTCCACGTGAGGCCGGAGCGGTCGATGCCATGGGCGGAGCGCGTGCGCAGGAACCCATTCCTCGACAGGATCACCGTCATCGGCTCGTCGGTCACGGTCTCGACCATGGAGACGGTGATGCGCTCGGCCTCCTCGATGCGCGTACGGCGGTCGTCGCCAAAGCGCTCCGCGTCCTCGCGCACCTCTTTCGCCGCGAGCTTGCGGCGTTCGGCGGGCGAGCCGAGGAGCTTCTTCAAGCCCGCGCCTTCCTTCTTCAGCTCGGCCAGCTCGCGCTCGATCCTGATGCCCTCGAGCCGCGCCAGCTGCCGGAGCCGGATCTCGAGGATGTCCTCGGCCTGGCGCTCGGAAAGCGAGAACGCCTTGATGAGCTCGGGTTTGGGCTCGTCGGCGTTGCGGATCACCTTGATCACGCGCTCGATGTTGAGGAACGCGATCATCCGTCCGTCGAGGATGTGGATGCGGTCCGCCACCTCGTCAAAGCGATGCTGCAGGCGCCGCTCGAGCACCGCGAGGCGGAACGCGGCCCACTCGCCGATCGCCTCGGCCAGGCCCATCTGGCGCGGGCGGCCGTCGCGGCCGATCGCCACCAGGTTCAACGGGACGTTGGCCTCCATGGTGGTGTGCGCGAGGAGAAACGCCATCAGCTCCTCGGAATCGACCTTGCTGGTGCGGGGGTCGAACACCAGGCGCACCGGGTGCTCCTGGTCCGAGTCGTCGCGCGCGGTCTCCAGGAAGGCGAGCGCGGCAGCCTTGAGGCTCGCCTGGTCGGGAGTGAGCGATTTCTTCCCGACCTTCGGCTTCGGATTGGTGAGCTCCTCGATCTCTGCCAGCACCCGCGCGGCGGAGGTGTAGGGGGGAAGCTGGTAGACCGCGACGCGATACTGGCCGCGCGCGAGCTTCTCCACGTTCCAGCGCGCGCGCACGCGCACGCTTCCGCGGCCCGTCTCGTAGGCTCGCTTGATGTCGTCGCGCGGCGAGATGATCTGGCCGCCGCCGGGGAAGTCCGGACCTTTGATGAGGGAAATTGGATTCCCGCCTACGCGGGAACGACCGCTTGCGCTGTTACCCCCGTGGGCAGCGCTGTCACCCCCGCGTCCAACGCTGTCACCCCCGCGTGCAACGCTGTCACCCCCGCGTAGGCGGGGGCCCAATTCGTCGTCGCCGGACTCCAGCACTCGCGCGCAGGCTTCAGCGACTTCTCTCAGGTTGTGCGGCGGGATCTCGGTCGCCATACCGACCGCGATGCCCGAGGCGCCATTCAGCAAACCCACCGGCAGGCGCGCGGGCAGGATGCGCGGCTCCTGGAACGAGCCGTCGTAGTTCTCGATGAAGTCGACGGTGCCGCGGTCGAGCTCGGACAGGAGCACGTGTTCGGCGAAGGAGGTGAGGCGCACCTCGGTGTAGCGCATCGCCGCGGGGCTGTCGCCATCGCGGGAGCCGAAGTTGCCCTGGCCCTCGATCAGCGGGTAGCGCAGCGTGAAGTCCTGCGCCATGTGTACCGCGGCCTCGTAGACCGCGACGTCGCCGTGGGGATGGTACTTGCCGATCACGTCGCCCACGATGCGCGCGCTCTTCTTGAAGGGCGCGTCGCTGCGGTTGCCCATCTCGCGCATTGCGTAGAGGATGCGGCGCTGCACTGGCTTCTGGCCATCCTCTACCGAGGGGAGGGCGCGGCCCTTCACCACGCTCATCGCGTAAGCGAGGTAGGCGCGCGAGGCGAACTCGGAAAGCGAGGGATTCTCGGGCGGGCGTTGCGGCGGCGCCAGGCGCGACGGCGGCGGCGACGGTGGGGCGGACGGATCCGAAAAGAGATCGCGGGTACCTGGGCCCCGCCCTTCGCCGGGCAGACGCGTCTTGCGTGAGGTCACAGGTCGGCCTCGATGGTGTGGCCCTCTTTCTCCATCCACGCGCGCCGGCCCGCGGCCTCGCCCTTGGCCATCAGGCGCCTGAAGACCGGCTCGGCGACCAGACGCTCGGCATCGTCCAGGCGCATCTCGATCAGGCGCCGCGTATCGGGGTGCATGGTGGTCTCGCGCAACTGCTCGGGGTTCATCTCGCCCAAGCCCTTGAAGCGCCCGACGTGGACCAGGCTGGGGCGCACGCCCTCTTCGCGCAGCTTCTCCTGCTCGTGGGTGAGCTCCTGCTCGTCGAGCGCGTAGATGCGCTTCTCCGCCTTCACCTTGCCGTGGGGCGCCACGCGGATCGAGTAGAGCGGGGCCTGCGCGATGAACACGTGGCCGCGCTCGATCAGCTTTGGAAAGTGCTTGTAGAAGAGCGTGAGCAGGAGCGTCTGGATGTGCGAGCCGTCGACGTCGGCATCGGCCATCACGATCACCTTGCCGTAGCGCAGGTTGTCGAGCACGGTGTCGGGCGCGCCGGGTTCGTGGGGGTCGATGCCGAGCGCCACCGCGATGTCGTGCACTTCGGCGTTGGCGTAGAGCTCCTTTGCGTCGACCTCGTAGGTGTTGAGTACCTTGCCCTTGAGCGGCAGGATCGCCTGGTACTGGCGGTCGCGTCCCTGTTTGGCGGAGCCGCCGGCGGAATCGCCCTCGACCAGGAACACCTCGTTCCGGGTCATGTCCTGGGACTCGCAGTCGGTGAGCTTGCCGGGGAGCACGGCCACCCCGGAGCCGCGGCGCTTCTCGACCACCTTGCCCGCCTTCTGGCGCGCGGTCGCGGCGCTGATCGCGAGCTGCGCGATCTTCTTGCCTTCCTCGACGTTCTGGTTCAGCCACGCGTCGAGTGGATCCTTCACCCGCGAGGCGATCAGCTTCACCGACTCCCGCGAGGAGAGCCGCTCCTTCGTCTGGCCCTGGAACTGCGGATCGAGGATGCGCGCGGACAGCAGGTAGCGAAGCGGTTTCCACGCATCCTCCGACTGCAGGCTCACGCCGCGCGTGAGCAGCTCGTGGTGCTCGCAGAACTCCTTGATCGCCTCGTAGACGGCGTTGCGCAATCCCGCTTCGTGGGTGCCGCCGAGCGCCGTGGGAATCAGGTTCACGAACGACTCGCCTTCGCCGCCCGCCTCCGCCCAGGCGATCGCCCACTGGGCGCCTTCGCCCTCGGCGAAATTCGCGTCGCCCGCGCCGACGTAGGACTCGCCGGAGAACACCGGGCTCACGTAGCCGCCGGTTCCATCGAGCTTGTCGGCGAGGTAGGCCGCGAGCCCGCCCGCGTAGAGCCATTCACGCCGGTGCTTGGTACCTTCCTCCTCGAGCGTCACGCGTAGTCCCGGCAGGAGCACCGCCTTGGCGCGCAACAGCGTCTCCAGTTCCTCGAAGCGGACCTTCGGCAAATCGAAGTATTTCGGCTCGGGCCAGGCGCGCACGGTGGTGCCGGAAGCCCTCGGGGAAGCCGCGCCTGTCTTCTTCAGTTTCGACGCGACCTCGCCGTGCTCGAAGGCGATCTCGTAATTCGCTCCCTCCCGCGTCACCCGGACCTCGAGGCGCCGGCAGAGCGCGTTGGTCACCGAAACGCCCACGCCGTGCAGCCCGCCAGAGAACGCGTAGGGCCCGCCGGCCTGCTTGTCGAACTTTCCGCCGGCGTGCAAACGGGTAAAGACTACCTCCACCGTCGGCGCCTTCTCGACCGGATGGGGACCCACCGGGATGCCGCGGCCATCGTCCTCGACGCTCACCGAGCCGTCCTTGTGAAGCGTGACCGCGATCTTCTTCGCGTGGCCGCCGAGCGCTTCATCGGCGGCGTTGTCGATCACCTCCTGGATGATGTGCAGCGGGCTGTCGGTGCGCGTGTACATGCCCGGGCGGGCGCGCACCGGCTCGAGGCCCTTCAGGACCTTGATGGACTGCTCGTCGTATTTCATGCGGATACCGTGAAGCGGGGACGGGAATTCTACAGTCCCTTGCCAGACCGCCGTTCCGGGGTGCATGTTCGGGCACCTCCCATCATTACCCTCACCCGAACCCTTCCACGACCTGGGCGTCCGAGGGAGAGGGACCGAACGTGGGGCAGGGTGCCGTCGACGTCGGCCCTGCGCCATCCGGGCCAGTGGGTGAATCAACCGGAGGATGCATTGGACCGATCACTGTGGACTTCGTACCGTGGTACGGCATCTAACGTGCAAGGATCGACCCTTTCGACCGCAGGGAGCGCCGGAATGCAGGATTCCATGACGATCGGCCGGTTGGCCAAGTTGGCCGGTGTCAACGTGGAAACCGTGCGCTACTACCAGCGTCGCGGCCTCCTGCGCGAACCTAGCAAGCCACTCGGCGGTCACCGGCGCTATTCTCCCGCCGTGGTCCGGCAGATCGGGTTCATCCGCCGCGCGCAGCAGCTGGGGTTCTCGCTCGAGGAAGTGAGAAGCCTGATGGAGCTCTCCGAAGCGACCGATTGCAACGATGCCCGCGGCATCGCCGAGCAGAAGTGCGAGGCGCTCGGCGTGCGGATCGCGCAGCTCAACACCATGCGGCGGGAGCTCAAGCGCCTCATCGGCGCGTGCAAGCGCAAGGCACGTGGCGCGTCTTGCCCCCTCATCGCCGAGCTCTCGAAGCCGGACTAGAGTCCGCTCGGGGGGCCGAGGGAGAGGTTCGCGAGGCGCGAAGACGCTTCGGTTAGCACGATCGCCATCGCGCGTAGCAACTCGCGTACCTCGGCGGGACCATCGCAGAGAAGTTCGTCGCGCGCCACCTGCACGTTGTGCGCGATGACCTCCTCACGCCCCCGGAGGCCGTGGGGGCGGGAGGACTCGGGAAGCTTCGCGATGCCGTCGTGCGGCAGCGAGTCGAGGAACTCGGTGACGACGGCGAGCACCGCGTCTTCCGTGGTTGCCTGCCGGATACGGCCCTGCCAGTACTGAGGGGGATTTCTCATGGGCGCCGTGGGTTGGGCTCGAAAACCGTACCCGCGTACGGCTTCACGCATTCTGCCACCGATTCGTCAATCCGGAGAGAGGTCGTGCGCGGCCTGGAGCTCGAGGACCAGCTCCTCGATCACGAACTCGCAGCGCCTGCCGCAACCCGATCGAATGTCCACTTCCCAATTGGCACCGCCCTCCCGGGCATCGACGCGGAACGGCAAGGGGACGTAGCAGCTCACACACTCGCGCGGTCGCCGTCGTCGGAATTCGCGATCGAGCAGGACCCAGAGGTCCGCGGAGGTCATCGGGGATTTCATGTTCAGGCTCTCAAGGATTTGGTTATTCACCATGGGCGGTTGGACAGCATCCGGGCCCCCGCGGCAACCAGCGTGGGTTGCAGATGTCACCCCCAGGGGGTGCCGAGTGGACAGTTAGAATCGGGGCTCCGATGGAACTTTCCGGGAAAGGCCGCAAGACCCGATGAACGGCGCCGAGAGCCTCGCGCGCACGCTGCTCGCGTGCGGCGTCGACACCTGCTTCGCAAACCCCGGAACGTCCGAGATGCACTTCGTCGCGGCGCTCGACCAGGTGCCGGGCCTGCGCTGCGTGCTGGGGCTTGCCGAGACGGTGGTCACCGGCTGCGCCGACGGCTACGCGCGCATGGCGGGCAAGCCCGCGGCGACGCTGCTGCACTGCGGGCCGGGCTTCGCCAACGGGATCGCCAACATCCACAACGCGCGCCGCGCCGATTCACCGATGGTGAACATCGTTGGCGATCATGCGACCTACCACCGACGCTACGATCCGCCGCTCGCTTCCGATACCGAGGGCCTCGCGCGGGCGATCTCCCATTGGGTGAGGACCTGCGAGCGCCCGGACCAGGTCGGAGCTTCGGCGGCGGCGGCGATCCATGCGGCCGCCTCGCCACCCGGGCACATCGCCACACTCATCCTTCCCGCCGACTGCGCATGGGAGGAGGGCGGTGTGGTGGCCGCGCCCGCGAATTCCGCCAGGCGGAGCAGCGTCGCGCAGGCCCAGGTCGACGCCATCGCGCAGGTGCTGCGCGGCGGTTCCTGCCTGCTGGTCCTCGCGGGGCATGTGCTCGGCGAGCGCGGTCTGGAGGCGGCGCAGCGCGTGGCGGCAGCCACCGGGGCGATGCTGCGCACCCCGACCCAGGTGCCGCGCATGGCGCGCGGGCGCGGCCGGCCTGCCGTCGATCGCATCCCCTATTCGGTGGACGCCGCGATCAACACGCTCGCCGGCGTGCGCCATGTCGTGCTCGTGGGCGCCGCGCCGCCCATGGCCTTCTTCGCCTATCCCGGCAAGCCGAGTCTCGTCGCGCCGCCGGAAGCCCGGTACCACGTGCTCGCGCGGCCCGAGGACGATGGCATCGAGGCGCTCGAGCATCTCGCGAGCCGGGTGGGTGCCCCTGGCTGGGTTCGCGGAGCGCCGGAAGCACCAGCCCCCAGCGTCGCG
>JBDSRZ010000121.1:0-2762 GCA_039929025.1 Usitatibacter sp.
GCTTGGCCTCGTCGTAGCGCGAGGAGGACGCGCCGTAGCCGACGGCGAGGTCCTGCAGCTGGCACTCGCCACCCTGGTCGCAGATCGGGCAATCGAGCGGGTGGTTGATGAGCAGGAACTCCATCACGCCCTTCTGCGCGGTGATGGCGGGATCCGAATGGGTGAAAGCCTTCATGCCTTCG
Source organism: Usitatibacter sp. (assembly GCA_039929025.1). Taxonomy (GTDB): domain Bacteria; phylum Pseudomonadota; class Gammaproteobacteria; order Burkholderiales; family Usitatibacteraceae; genus Usitatibacter. Next base: position 183 of record JBDSRZ010000121.1, read on the forward strand.
GTCGCGGGCGTGGCGCACGCCGGCAGCGGCTTCGGCGCCTTCTCTACTTGCACCAGGCACATGCGGCAGTTGGCCGCGATGGAGAGCTTCCTGTGGTAGCAGAAGTGCGGCACGAAGATGCCGAGCTTGGTCGCGGCGTCCATCACCGTGGCGCCGTTGTCGACGGTGACGGGCTTGCCGTCGATCTCGAGGTTTATCGCCATGTTCGCGTGGGCTCGGCTCGTTCCTGGACCCTGTCAGTCCGCCGCCATCTGGTGGGCGACCACGTTGCCGACCGGCGTATGCGGATGCTCGGTGCAGTAGCCGCCGGGATGCACGTTGCATCGCTTGTGGTCGATGTGGTGCTGGAACTCGTCGCGGAACACCTTCACGAAGGCGCGCACCGGCATCGCCGCGGCGTCCCCGAGCGCGCAGATGGTGCGGCCCTGGATGTTGTCGGCGAGGTTCAGCAGCAGGTCCAGGTCCTCCTGGCGGCCCTCCCGGTGCTCGATGCGGTGGATGATGCGATAGAGCCAGCCGGTGCCCTCGCGGCACGGCGTGCACTGCCCGCACGACTCCTCGAAGTAGAAGTACGCGAGGCGCTCGGCGGCGCGCACCATGCAGGTGTCCTCGTCCATGACGATCACAGCGCCGGAGCCGAGGAAGGAACCGGCCTTGGCGATCGAGTCGTAGTCCATGTCGAGGCTCATCATCACCTCGGCGGTGAGCACCGGCATCGAGGAGCCGCCGGGGATCACGCCCTTCAGCTTCTTGCCGTTCCTCATGCCGCCCGCCATCTCCAGCAACTTCGCGAACGGCGTGCCGAGGCGCACCTCGTAGTTGCCGGGTTTGTTCACGTGCCCCGACACCGAAAAGATCTTGGTGCCGCCGTTGTTGGGCTTGCCGAGGCCCAGGAACCAGTCGGCCCCGTTTACGATGATGCCGGGCACCGCCGCGAAGGTCTCGGTGTTGTTGATCGTGGTCGGCTTGCCGTAGAGGCCAAAGCTCGCCGGGAAGGGCGGCTTGTAGCGCGGCTGGCCCTTCTTGCCCTCGAGGGATTCGAGCAACGCCGTCTCCTCGCCGCAGATGTAGGCGCCGAAACCGTGGTGCGCGTGGAGCTCGAAATCGAAGCCGCCGCCGAGGATGTTCCTGCCCAGGAAGCCGGCCGCGCGCGCCTCTTCGAGCGCACGCTCGAAGAGCTCGTACTCGCTCCAGATCTCGCCGTGGATGTAGTTGTAGCCCACGGTCGCGCCGATGCAATAGCCCGCGATGATCATGCCCTCGATCAATGCGTGCGGGTTGTAGCGGATGATGTCGCGGTCCTTGAACGTGCCCGGCTCCCCCTCGTCGGAGTTGCAGACGATGTACTTCTGGCCGGTGAAGCTCTTCGGCATGAAGGACCACTTGAGGCCCGTCGGGAACCCGGCGCCGCCCCGCCCGCGCAGCGCCGACTTCTTCACCTCGGCGATGACGGCGTCGGGCGTGAGCTTCTGCTCTACGATCTTCGCGATCGCCTGGTAGCCGCCCCGCGCCTTGTAGCCCTCGAGGCCCCAGTTGGTGCCGTCGAGGCCCTTCATGATCACGGCATCCGGACCGTAGTCGAGGATCATGGCCGTCGCCCTCGCCCCCGACTCGAGCTCTCGGGGGCAGGCTCCGGCGGGGGCCCAATCAATTGGATTCCCGCCTTCGCGGGAATGACAAGGTGGGTCATTTCAGCTCCTCGACGAGCGCATCGATCTTCTCGTTGGACATGAAGCCGCACATGCGCTTGTTGTTCACCAGCACGACCGGCGCGTCGCCGCAGGCGCCCATGCACTCGCCTTCCCTGACGGTGAAGCGCCCATCGGCGCTGGTCTCGCCGAATACCGAGACTCCGCAGCGCTTCATCAGGTGCAGCGACGCCTCCACCGCGCCCGAGAGCGCGCACGGCAGGTTGGTGCAGATGGTGACCTTGTACTTCCCGACCGGCTTCAGGTTGTACATGTTGTAGAAGGTCGCGACCTCGTAGACCCACACCGGCGGCATGCGCAGCACCGTGGCGACTTCCTCCATCACTTCGTTGGTGAGGATGTGGACCTGGTCCTGGGCGATGGCGAGCGCGCTCATCACCGCCGACTGGCGCTGCTCGGGCGGGTACTTGGCGCTCTCGCGCTCGATCCGGTCGAGCGCCGCGGCGGACAGCAGGCCCATCGTCAGATCTCGCCTTTCCAGTAGTCGACGTCGCCCGAGGAGCCCTCGGTCGAATGGCGCCACTTGCCGTCGAACGAGATGATCTTGGCGGAGTCGGGGTACTCGCAGACCTCGGGAGCGGTCATCGTGCTCACGGAGAGGAAACACAGGTCCTCGGCCGAATCGTTCACCAGCTGGTGCGCGGTCTCGGGCCCGCCCACCGGGCAGCAGATCACGTCGCCGGCGCGGACCTTGCGGGTCTCGCTTCCGTAGCGAAGCGTCCCCGTGCCCCTGACGATGAAGAACATCTCCTCCTGGGCGCGATGGCTGTGGAAGGGGCAGCCGCGCTTGCCGGGGGGAAGCACGTCGTACGAGTAGCCCAGCTGCTTCGCGCCCACCCTGGGGCCGATGCGGGCCGAGCGCCACTCGAAC
>JBDSRZ010000122.1:0-2634 GCA_039929025.1 Usitatibacter sp.
TCCTCGGCGAGCTTCCAGGCCATGAGCCCAGCCCGCTCGCCCGCATGCACGATGAAGGCGTCGGGCTCGAAGGCCGCCTGCACTCCCGCGGCCTGCATGGCGAGCACCACGCGCTCGATGCCCATCCCGTAGCCGCATGCCGGCGTGGCCTTGCCGCCCAGTTGCTCGAAGAGCGCGTCGTAGCGGCCGCCGCCGGCGATCGTGGACTGCGCACCGATGTCGGGAGTGATCCACTCGAATACCGTGCGGTTGTAGTAGTCGAGGCCGCGCACCAGCCGCGGGTTCACCTTGAACGCGAGCCCGGCCCCCTCCAGCAGCGTCTTGAGCTCCGCGAAGTGCTCCGCGGCCGCGTCGCCGAGGGCGTCGAGGATCCGCGGCGCGCCCTCGATCATCTCCTGCATCGCGGGATTCTTCGAGTCGAGGATGCGCAGCGGGTTGCTGCGCAGCCTCCTGCGTGCGTCCTCGTCGAGCGCCGCGGCGTGCTTCTCGAAATACGCCACCAGCTTCTCGCGGTGCGCCTTGCGGTCGGCGGCGTCGCCGATGGAGTTCAGGTGCAGCTCCACGTTGCGAAGGCCCAGCATCTTCCAGAGGCGCGCAAGCAGCACGATTTGCTCGGCGTCGACGTCGGGGCCCTCGAACCCGAGCGCCTCGATGTCGAACTGGTAGAACTGGCGCTGGCGGCCCTTCTGCGGGCGCTCGTAGCGGAACATGGGGCCCATCGTCCACACGCGCATCGGCCCGTTGTAGAGCAGGCTGTGCTCGATCGCCGCGCGTACGATGCCGGCTGTCGCTTCGGGGCGCAATGCAAGGCTCTCGCCGGAGCGGTCCTCCGCGGTCGAGGAACGAGCCGACATGTCGAATGTATACATCTCCTTCTCGACGATGTCGGTGACCTCGCCTATGCCGCGGACGAAGAGCGCGGTGGGCTCGACGACCGGCGTGCGGATGTTGCGGTAGCCGTATTGGCGGAAGAGCGCGCGGCAGGCCTCCTCGAGCCTCTCCCACAGCGGGGTCGCATCCGGCAGCACATCCTCCATGCCGCGGATCGCCTGGATCTTCTGGCTCACGGCGCGATGCTCCGGATCGGGATCGCGCGCTCGCGCGCGCCACGCGGCTCGCGCACCGCGCCCGGCGCGTAGCGCTTCGCGACGTAGTCCTCGACGATCGCCTGGAACTCCTCGGCAATGCGCTCGCCCTTCAACGTCACCGTCTTCTCGCCGTCGACGAACACCGGCGCCACCGGCTTCTCACCCGAGCCCGGCAGCGAGATGCCGATGTCGGCGAGCTTCGATTCGCCCGGGCCGTTGACCACACAGCCCATCACCGCGACATGCATGTCCTCCACGCCGGGATACCTCGCCTTCCACGCCGGCATCTGCTCGCGCAGGTAAGTCTGGATGCGCTCGGCGAGCGTCTGGAAGAAAGTGCTGGTGGTGCGCCCGCAGCCCGGGCACGCCGTCACCATCGGCGTGAACGAGCGCAGCCCCATGGTCTGCAGGATTTCCTGCGCCACCACGACTTCCTTGGTGCGGTCGCCGTTCGGCTCCGGCGTGAGCGAGACGCGGATGGTGTCGCCGATGCCTTCCTGCAACAGCACGCCCATTGCGGCGGTAGAGGCGACGATGCCCTTCGATCCCATGCCCGCCTCGGTAAGCCCGAGGTGCAGCGCGTAGTCGCAGCGGCTGCCGAGGCTGCGATAGACGCGGATCAGGTCCTGGACCGCCGAGACCTTGCACGACAGGATGATGCGGTCGGCCGGCAGGCCCCACTCCACCGCCTTCGCGGCGCTCTCGAGCGCCGAGACCACCAGCGCCTCGCGCATCACGGCGTCGGCCTCGAGCGGCTGCGGCAGGCGAGCGTTGGCATCCATCAGCCGCGCGAGGAGCTCGGGATCGAGCGAACCCCAGTTCACGCCGATGCGCACCGGCTTGCCGTGGGTGATCGCGGCCTCGATCATCGAGGCGAATTGCTCATCGCGCCTGGTGCCCTGTCCCACGTTGCCGGGATTGATGCGGTACTTGTCGAGCACCACCGCGCATTCCGGCGCCTGCGCGAGGATCTTGTGGCCGTTGAAATGGAAATCGCCGACCAGCGGCACGCTCACGCCCATGGCCTCGAGCATGCGGCGGATCACGGGTACCTGGCGGCCGGCCTCGACGGTGTTCACGGTGATACGCACGATCTCGGAGCCGGCGCGAGCGAGTGCCGCCACCTGGTCGGCGGTGGCGCGGGCATCCTCGGTATCGGTGTTGGTCATCGACTGCACCAGGATCGGCGCATCGCCGCCGATCAACTTGTCGGCGACGCGGACCGGGCGGGAGGAACGGCGCGTAGGGTTCATGGGCGATTGCTCCCTCTCCCCTGAGAGAAGGGTAGGGGTGAGGATGGTCATTCGACGGTGAAGCGGGCTACGGCGACCCTGGTGTGCGCCTCGAGTGGAAACTCGTGCTCGTTGTAGAGCACCTGGACCTGGGGAGCGTTGCCGACGATCACCGACAGCGGCGGACGCCCGGCGACCTCGGCCTCGGTGCCGCGCTGGTTCAGGCGCGACAGCAGCACCTTGCCCTGCGCATCCCGGATTTCGACCCACGACTCTCCCTTGAAGCGGAAACGCAGGGTGGCAGCGCCACTGGC
>JBDSRZ010000123.1:0-2654 GCA_039929025.1 Usitatibacter sp.
CACCTTGAACAGCCCCGCCGCGAGGGGGGGCACGACCAGCTCGTGGTTCACGGCGCCCGCGGGCAATGCGAGCAGCGCCGCCGCGGCGGCAAGCGCCAGCCGGGCCGTCCGGGAGCAAAGACTTGAAAGGGTAGAATCCATCAACGAATTATCCCCGCTTTGAGGCGCCTTCCTTGGACGACAGCGAAAAGATCCGGCGCATCCTGCTGCGGAACAAGACCCTCGCGATCGTGGGGCTTTCCGCGCAGTGGCACCGGCCGAGCTATTTCGCCGCCAAGTACATGCGGGAGCATGGATACCGGATCATTCCGGTGAATCCCATGCACGAGGAGATCCTGGGCGAAAAGTGCTTCAAGTCGCTGCGGGAAATCCCGGAGCCGGTGGATATCGTGGACTGCTTTCGCAAGAGCGGCGAGATACCCGCCCTGGCCGAGGACGCCATCGCGATCGGCGCCAAGGTCCTCTGGACGCAGATCGGCGTGAAGAGCGAAGCGGCGCGCGCCAGGGCCGAGGCGGCGGGGCTTGAGGTGGTCGAGAACCGCTGCGTGAAGATCGAGCACGGCCGCTTCTTCGGCGGGCTGGGGTGGGTGGGCGTGAATACGAAAGTCATCTCCGCCAAACGCGCGAGCATGCCCCGCGGCTGACCGGGGACGTACCCTCATTTCGGCTGGCGAGATGAGGGTACGTCCCCGGATTCACAGGGAGGGAACATGGAACTGTGGCTCTTGTGGTTGATCGCGGGCTTCGCGCTCGTGATCGCTGAGCTCCTCACAGGCACCTTCTACCTGCTGGTGATCGGCGCGGGCGCCTTTGCCGGCGCGGTCGCGGCCTGGATGGGCGCGAACGTCATCGTGCAGGCGATCGTGGGCAGCGTGGTCGCGCTCGCGGGCGCCTGGTTCGTGCATCACTGGTACGAGGCCCATCGCAAGGACGACAAGGGCCCCTCCAACCTGCTCGATCGCGGCCAACCGGTGGTGCTCGAGGGCTGGGAGAACGAGAGCGCCGGCATCGCGCGCGTGAAGTATCGCGGCACCTCCTGGGATGCCCGCGTGGCGTTGCCCGACGTGCGGCCGGTGCCCGGCGCCACGCTCTACATCGAGTCCATGGAGGGCAGCATGCTGGTCGTGGTTTCCGCGCCGCCGGCGCGAGCGAGCTAGTTCCAACACCAACAAAGGGAGGCTCCATGTTCTGGAAAACCGCCATAGCAGTCATCCTGACGGTCGCCGCGGCGATGCTCACCAAGAGCACCGCGGTCACCATCGCCACGTTCCTGGTCGCGATGGTGGTCGTCGTGATCTTCGAGGGCGTGCGCATCGTGCCGCAGCAGAACGCGTGGGTGGTCGAGCGCCTGGGCAAGTTCTACCGCGTGCTCGAGCCCGGCCTGAACCTGATCGTGCCGTTCTTCGACCGCGTGGCCTACCGCCATTCGCTGAAGGAAGTGCCGCTCGACGTGCCCGAGCAGATCTGCATCACCCGGGACAACACCCAGCTCACGGTGGACGGGATCATCTACTTCCAGGTGATCGATCCGCGCCTCGCCTCCTATGGATCGTCGGATTACATCCAGGCGGTGACGCAGCTCGCGCAGACGGCGCTGCGTTCGGTGGTCGGCAAGATGGAGCTCGACAAGACTTTCGAAAGCCGCGACGAGATCAACCACCACGTGGTGCAGGTGCTGGACGAAGCCGGGCGCACCTGGGGCATCAAGGTGCTGCGCTACGAGATCAAGAGCCTTACGCCGCCCGAGGCGATCCTGCGCTCGATGCAGGCGCAGATCACCGCCGAGCGCGAGAAGCGCGCGGTGATCGCCACCTCCGAGGGCAAGCGCCAGCAGGAGATCAACATCGCCGACGGCCAGCGCCAGGCGGCGATCCTCGAATCCGAGGGCCAGAAGCAGGCGCAGATCAACAAGGCGGCGGGCGAGGCCGGGGCGATAGAGCTGGTGGCGAACGCCAACGCGAACGCGGTGCGCGTGGTGGCCGAGGCGATCGGCTCGCCCGGCGGCATGAGCGCCGCCAACCTCAAGGTGGCGGAACTCTACATCGGCGCCTTCAACGGGCTCGCCAGGACCAACAACACGCTCATCATCCCCAGCAACCTCTCCGATATCGCGGGCCTGGTGGCTTCCGCGATGACGGTGCTCGATCGCACCAAGGCGGGCGAGGCGGCGGCGACGAAGTAGGCACTAAGCCTTTGGAACACGGATGAACGAAAGCGAAGCGTAGAGGTGGCCGACAGGGAATTCGGCTTCGAGACGTTGTGCCTGCACGCGGGCCAGATTCCCGACGCGCAGACGGGGTCGCGCGCGGTGCCGCTCTACCAGACGACTTCGTACGTCTTCGATAGCGCCGACCACGCCGCGAGCCTCTTCAACCTGCAGACGTTCGGCAACGTCTACACGCGGCTGTCGAATCCCACTACCGCGGTCTTCGAGGAGCGCATGGCGGCGATCGAGAACGGCCGCGCCGCCGTGGCGACCGCCTCGGGGCAGGCCGCGGAGATGGTGGCGCTGCTCAACATCCTCGAGGCGGGCGACCACGTGGTGTCGTCCGCCAAGCTCTACGGCGGCACCTACACGATGCTCGCCGTCAATTTCAAGAAATTGGGCATCGAGGCGACGCTGGTCGATCCCGACGAGCCGGAGAATTTCCGCC
>JBDSRZ010000124.1:0-17176 GCA_039929025.1 Usitatibacter sp.
AAGGGGCCGTTCAAGCTGCATGGCGCGCCCACCGGGCGGATGATCGAGCGTTTCAACGCGGTCGAGCGAACTTCGCATTGGGTGATGGCGATCAGCTTCGTCTTCCTGTCGCTCTCGGGGATGATCATCCTCTGGGGCAAGCACCTGATCCTGCCGTGGCTGGGATACGCCGGCTTCTCGTGGCTCACGGTGATCGCGAAGAACCTGCACAACTTCGTGGGCCCGCTGTTCATCTTCTCGATCGTGGTCGCGTTCCTGATCTACGTGAAGGACAATCTCTGGCGTGCCGGGGACCTCAAGTGGATCACCCATTTCGGCGGCATGTTCTCCGATAGCGAGATCCCTTCGGGGCGCTTCAACGGCATGGAGAAGGCGTGGTTCTGGTTCGGGCTGGTGATCCTTGGGACGGTGCTGAGCGTGACCGGCCTCATCCTCGACTTCCCCAACTGGAACCAGGGGCGCGAGGCGATGCAGCAGGCCAACGTGATCCACCTGGTCGCGGCGCTGCTGTTCATCGCCGGGGCGCTCGGCCATATCTACATGGGCATCTTCACCGTCGGCGCGTACCGCGGAATGCGCGACGGCTACGTCGACGAGACCTGGGCGAAGGAACACCACTCGCTCTGGTACGACGAGGTAAGGCAAGGCAAGCGCCCCGAGAAAATCGTGACGGGCACCGCGCAACCGGCTCCGGGAGACGACTGATGAGGACACGCATCCATTCCGCCACCCTCGCGCTGGCTTTCGCATTCGCGGCCGGCGCAGCGTGGGCCAAGCTGCCCCCACCGCCGCCGCTGGACGAGAAGGGCAAGGCCACGGCCGAGGAGAAGAAGGCCAAGGACGCCGCAGCCGCGGCGAAAGCCAAGGAAGACCATGCCGCCGCCGTGGAGCGGGCAATCAATAACTACCACGCGAACATGAAGAAAGCCGGCAAGCCGATCCCGAAGCCCACCCCGGTGGTGGCCGCCACGCCCGCCCAGATCGTGCCGGGTCCGGGCGCCGCCAAGGGTGCGGAGACACCCAACAAGTCGGGGACGACGCCCTCTCCGCCGGCGGTGTCGGTCCAGGGCCACGAAAAGGGCGCGATGACCCCTGCGGGCAATACGCCGCCCAAGGGAACCGACACGCCGCAGGACGCGAAGAAGAAATAGCTACCCAGGAGATGGAAAAATGAAGAGTGTCCTGACGGGATCGGTGCTGGTGGCGCTGGTGACAGGGTGCGCGTCCATGGGCGGCGGCGAGGGTCCGAAGGCCGCCGCGATGCTGGAGCCCACGACCGGCAACAGCGCCAAGGGCAGCGTCACGTTCGCGCAGGTGGGTGACAAGGTCCGCGTGCGCGCGCAGCTTGCGGGCCTGAAGCCCAACGCCGAGCACGGCTTCCATGTACACGAGAAGGGCGACTGCAGCTCCGGTGACGGCACCAGCGCGGGAGGCCATTTCAACCCCGCCGCCAAGCCCCACGGCAACTATCACACGCATGGCGACCGCCACGTGGGCGACATGCCCAACGTGAAGTCCGATGCCTACGGCAACGCCTCGGCCTCGTTCGAAACGAGCGGCATGTCGATCGGCAGCGGCGCCGCGGACATTGTCGGCAAGGGCCTCATCGTCCACCGCGATCCCGATGACTACAAATCCCAGCCCGCCGGCAACGCGGGCCCGCGCATCGCCTGCGCGGTGATCAGGAAGGGCTGACCCGGCGCGCGAACTGCGCGATTGTCTCCAGGAGCTCGTCGTCGCGGAACGGCGCGGCGAAGCGCAGCAGCAGGGTCGAGTGGTTGAGGGACGGGTAGTGCCGCACCTCCACGGGCGAGCCCGCGTCGCGCAACCTGCGAGCAAGCCTTTCGGTGTTGCCCACCTCCACGCGCGTGTCCCTGTCTCCGGTCACCAGCAGGGACGGCGGCTCGCCGCCGCGCACCCAGTGGGACGGCATTGCGAGCTCGGTGCCCCCTTCGGCGCCGAGGATCTCCTCGACCACGGCCTCGGTCGGCTTGAAGTCGTACGGTCCCGCAAGGCCCACGAATCCCTGGATCGCGGCGCGCGAGCCGGAATCCAGGAAGCGGCGATTGTAGGCGAGCATCGCCGCGATGTGCGCGCCGGCGGAGTGTCCCATCAGCACCAGGCGCTTCGGGTCGCCCCGGTGGGCGCCGATGTTTGCCACGGTCCACTCGACCGCGCGCGCGCCATCCTCGACGAACGCCGGGTATCGCGCCTGCGGATAGACGCGATAGTCGGGAACCACCACGACGAAACCGCGCGAGGCGAGGGCCTGGGCCATGAAGAGGTACTGGCCGCGTTGGCCTCCCTGCCAGGCCCCGCCATAGAAGAACACGATCACGGGAAGGGCACCCGCGCCCGCTACCCGGGGCACGTAGACGTCCAGCCGCTGCCGGGGATCGTCGCCGTAGGCGATGCCTTCGGCGCGCTCGAACCCCCGTTCGGGGACCAGCACATTGACGGCCCGGAGGGGCGAGCAGGCCGCAAGCAGCAGGCCGAGGAGGAGGGGAAGAGCGAGGAGCAGGAGAAGTCTCATGGTCATGATACGACCAGGCCGGCCCTGCGGATGTTCACCAGGTGTAGCGCACCGTGTAGCGCACCACCGCCTCGGCCTTGGGCGCGAGCTTGAGCGCGAAATGGATGGTGCGCGAATCTTCCTTGGTGAGCTCGTGGGACTTGCGCGTCACCGTCCAGCTCGTCCAGCGCCACAGGTTCTCCTTCACGATCACCGCGACAGTCTCGTCGGGCTTCTGGTTGCGCACCCGGACCTCGATGTCCTCCTCCATCCACCTGGCGTTGGTATCGACGCGAAAGTCCACCTGCTTCCTCTCGCCCACCACGTCGAAGGCCGAGCCCAGGCGGATCTGCACCGTCTCGTCGCGGGGCAGGTGGTCGATGATGTCCTCGCCGATGAATTCCAGGCTTTTGTCGGCCGGGTCCAGCTTCGCCACCCGCACCCTTCCGGCGGGAAGCGGCACGCCCAGCCCGTTTTCCTTCGCGTTCTTGAAGCGCAGGTAGACGTCGATCTTGCGGTTGGACTGCGTGCCCAGGCTGCGGTCGACCATCGGCGAGCCGTAGGAGGGATACCCCCCGGCCTGCCCTTGGTAGACGAGCGTCTTCTCGCAACCGACCCCGGGCGCGACCGGGAAGAGCTCGATCTGCCTGGTGGAGTTGTCGGGGAGCGTGGTGAGCCGCCCCAACGTGTAGAGGTGGTACTCGAAGAAGGCCTTCTCCACGAAGCCCTTGTCTTCCGCGACCATCGCGCGCGCCATCGCGGCGGGCTGCGGCGCGTATTGGGCCGAGGGCCGCGCGCGCTGAACGTCGCCCGCGACGAGCTTCAGCCTCGCATCGCGATAGCTCGCGCCAGACTGGTTGACGAGCGTCACCCAGGCGCCCACGTCGAGGCGACAGGAGCCGGCGCGCGGCTCGGAATAGGTGAGGTTGTAGTCGGCCCACCAGGTCATGCCTGCGGTCTGGTAGGCGAAGCGCGCCTGGTGCGTGGCGGCGCTTTCCGTTTCGATGTTCCAGACGAGGGTCGGCTTGCTGATGAGCCCGCCGGGCAGGCTCGGGAGCTTCACGCCGCTATGCTGCGGCACGATGCGCACGCCTCCGTCCGCGCCCTTCAGCGTGAGACCGCCCTGGGTCCCGATGAGCGTTCCGCTGTACGACTCGATGCCGTTGGCGCGCGCCTGCTCGACGGTGATCTCGCGGTCGAGGTATCGGGACAGCAGCTTGGAGGCGCTGGTCAGGTCGAATTCGAAGCTCTGCTCGACCACGCGCGTCGACTTCGGATCGGTGAGCGAGGCGAAGGCCACCGTAGTCGGATCGATGAGCGCGGGCACGTCATCGACGCGCAGCACGTTGCGCCCGGCTTTCAACGCGAAGGTGCGCTCCTCGCGCACCAGGGCGTAGCCGGGGATCGCGGTCCCCTCGCCGCCGTTGCGGAACACGCGCGGGTCCAGGGTACCCGGGCGGGCGCTCGAATAGACCGTGACGGCGGTTTCCGCGCGCGCGGCGAGCGCGCAGGCGAGGGCGGCGATCAGGATGCTCTTGCGGGGCAGGTTCATGTGGGGCTCCTCGTTGGGCACCCGGGTATGAACGCACGGAAAAGGGAAAAGGGTCGAAGGGTTTACAATTATTCTCCGCGCGCGCCCGCCGTTTCCCCCGATGAAATTCCAGGGTACCGACACCTATGTCGCCGACGACGACCTGAAGCTCGCCGTCAACGCGGCGATCACGCTCGAGCGGCCGCTCCTCATCAAGGGAGAGCCCGGCACCGGCAAGACGATGCTTGCCGAGGAGGTGGCGCGCGCCCTCGGCATGCCGCTCTTCCAATGGCACATCAAGTCGACCACCAAGGCGCAGCAGGGGCTCTACGAGTACGACGCGGTCTCGCGCCTCAGGGACTCGCAGCTGGGCGACGAACGCGTGGGCGAGATCGCCAACTACATCGTGAGGGGCGTGCTCTGGCAGGCCTTCCAGAGCGAGAGCCGGGCCGTGGTGCTGGTCGACGAGATCGACAAGGCCGACATCGAATTCCCCAACGACCTGCTGAGGGAGCTCGACCGCATGGAGTTCTTCGTCTACGAGACACAGCAAACGGTCGCCGCCCGCCACCGGCCGCTAATCTTCATCACATCGAACAACGAGAAGGAGCTGCCGGACGCTTTCCTGCGCCGCTGCTTTTTCCACTACATCCGTTTTCCGGACAAGGAGACGATGCAGGCGATCGTCGACGTGCACTTTCCGGGGATCAAGAAGCGCCTGCTGCAGGCCGCGCTCGAGGTCTTCTTCGAGATTCGCGAGATGCCCGGATTGAAGAAGAAGCCCTCGACTTCCGAGCTCCTCGATTGGCTGAAGCTGCTGCTCGCGGAGGACATCGACCCCGAGGCGTTGCGCACCCCGGGACACCAGGCCTCGATCCCACCGCTCTACGGCGCGCTGCTGAAGAACGAGCAGGACGTGCACCTCTTCGAGCAGTTGGTGTTCCTGCAGCGGCGCGGGCGCTAGGCCTTGGCAACCACTACGCGCGGGGCCCGCAGCAACGCGATGCGCAGGACCGGTGCTCTCGCTGCCGGACGCAAGGCGGCGTCAAAGGCGGGGCGGGTGGCCGCCGCCAAGCCGGCGCGCTGGGCCGGAGTAGGCGACGAAGCCGTCGAGCGCGCGACCGGCCGGGCCTGGGACGAGTGGCTGAAGGTGCTCGACCGGGCGGGCGCCAAGGCGATGCTGCACAAGGACATCGCGCTCCTTTTGAGCCGCAAGTTCCGCATTCCCGGCTGGTGGAGCCAGATGGTGACCGTGGGCTATGAGCAGGCGCGGGGGCTGCGCGTCGTCAACCAGCAGGTCGATGGCTTCGCGGCCAGCGCCTCGCGCACGATCGCCACTGATCTCGACCGGCTGTACGCCGCGTGGAACGAGCCGCGCCAGCGCGCCCGCTGGCTGCCGGAGGCGCCGATCGAGGTGCGCCGCTCGAGCGACGGGAAGTCGATGCGCATCACCTGGACGGCAAACGACTCGCGCGTCGACGTCGGTTTCTTCGCGGCCGGCAAGGGCAAGAGCCGCGTGCAGGTCGGGCATGCGAAGCTCGCGAGCGCCGCGGCGGTGAAGCGGCAGAAGGCCTATTGGTCCGAGGCGCTGCTGCGCCTCAAGGCGTTCCTCGAAGCGCCCCGCTAGCCGCTCGAGCGTGCTGTTCGATTTCTTCTTCGCGGTGCGCAAGGCCGGCGTCCCGGCGAGCGTGAAGGAATTCCTCACGTTGCTCGAGGCGCTCGACAAGGGCGTCGTCTACGGCAGCATCGACGACTTCTACACCCTCTCGCGCCTCACGCTGGTCAAGGACGAGGCCTATTTCGACCGCTTCGACGTGGCCTTCGCCGCCTATTTCAAGGGCGTGCAGGCGATCCCCGGCGACTTGGTGACCGAAGTGCCGGCCGATTGGCTGCGCAAGCTCGCGGAGCGCTGGCTCTCCGAGGAGGAGAAGGCGAAGATCGAGGCCCTGGGCGGCTGGGAGAAGCTGATGCAGACCCTGAAGGAGCGCCTCGAGGAACAGAAGGCGCGCCACCAGGGCGGCTCGAAGTGGATCGGCACCGCGGGCACTTCGCCCTATGGCGCCTACGGCTACAACCCTGAAGGCGTGCGCATCGGCCAGGACGGCTCGCGCAACCGCCGTGCGGTGAAGGTCTGGGACAAGCGCGAGTTCCGCGACTACGACACCGACCGCGAGCTCGGCATCCGCAATATCAAGATAGCGCTTCGCCGCCTGCGCCGCTTCGCGCGCGAGGGCGCCCCGGACGTCTTCGACCTCGACGGCACGGTGCGCTCCACCGCCAGGAACGCCGGCTGGCTCGACATCCGCATGGTCCCCAAGCGGCACAACGCGGTGAAGGTGCTGCTCTTCCTCGACGTCGGCGGCTCGATGGACGATCACATCAAGGCAGTGGAGGAGCTTTTCTCGGCGGCGCGCACCGAGTTCAAGAACCTCGAGCACTTCTACTTCCACAACTGCGTCTACGAGACCGTGTGGAAGGACAACCGGCGCCGCGACAACCGCATCCCCACCGTGGAGGTGATCCGCAAGTACGGGCACGACTACAAGCTGATCCTGGTCGGCGACGCCTCGATGAGCCCCTACGAGCTCGAGCAGGCCGGCGGCAGCGTCGAACACTGGAACGACGAGCCGGGGCGAGATTGGCTCGAGCGGCTGCTGCGCACCTGGCCGCACGCCGCGTGGCTGAACCCCGTGCCGGAGGAGCATTGGGGGTGGACCACGTCGGTGCAGAACATCCAGCGGATCATGGACGGGCGCATGTTCCCCGTGACGATCGGGGGCCTCGAGCGCGCGATGAAGGGGTTGGCGGCGAGGGTTTGATACAGGATCGGGGCTACGGCAAGCAGCCCCGATATAGGTGTTGGAGATTGGAACGCAGAGAACAGCCTTGCATCTGTTGTCGGATACCCGCCGGCAGCCCCGATGCAACACCAAGTCGTTCCTCTGCGTACCCTCCGTTTTTCCTCTGCGTACCTCTGTGTTGCAGATCCCCGGCTCGAAATTCGGGCGATGTAAAACGCAGCCTACGTTTTCACAAACCGCCGCACGCCCGAAGAATCGACCTCCCGCCGCACCTTGCCCTGGTACTGCAGGTGATGAAGATGCGCGATCGACTCGCCCATCGCGAACATCATCTGGTGGTCGTCGAGCTTCCTCTTGAAGAGGAGCGGCAGCGCGTCGAAGGCGGTGATCGGCGTGGCGCAGCCCTCCAGCAGCCGCTCCAGGCGCTTCTCGTGATGCTCGTGCAGCTCCGCGATCCGCTGGTGCAGGCCGTGGAAGACCCGCTCGTGCGAAGGCAGCACCAGGACGTCCTCTGGGAGGTGGCCCAGGCGCGAGAGCGAGCCCAGGAATTGCGCGAGCGGATTGCTTTCGGGTTGGTTGCCCCACACGCCCACGTTGCTGGTGATGCGCGGCAGCACCTGGTCGGCCGAGATAAGCACGTTGAGGCCGGCGCAATAGAGGGTCGCTTGCTCGGGCGCGTGGCCGAAGAGGGTGGTCACCTCCCACTCGCGTCCCCCGATCGAGAGCTTGTCGCCGTGCATCATCCGTTGGTACGTTGCCGGCACCTCCGGGACGCCACGGCGGTAACCGTTCCCGTTGCGCATCTTCTCCGGGATGGTGGCCAGGTCCAGCCCGTTCCGCGCGAAGAAGGCCATGCCGGTGGCGCGGTCGAATCCCGCCGCGTCGTCGTGCGCCGCATGCGCGGAGAGATACTCGGTCGAGGTCATCCACATCGGCGCACCGGTGCGATCCACCAGCCACGCGGCGCTGCCGACGTGATCGGGGTGGTAGTGGGTGACTACGATGTTCTTCACCGGCCGCCCGCCCATGGAGCCGGCGAAGTGCCGCTCCCAGAGCTCCCACGTCGCCTCGACGCCGAAGCCGGTATCGACGATCGTCCAGCCGTCGCCATCTTCGAGCAGCCACAGGTTGATGTGGTCGAGCGCGAAGGGCAGCGGCATGCGGATCCACCACACGCCGGGCGCGGCCTCGATCGCCTCGGCCGGCTGCGGAACGCGGTCGGCGAACGGGTAGGCTACTTGGTCGTGAAGACCCACAGTCCGTTCCAGGCGGGGCCCGGAGTGTTCTGGCGGAAGTGCTCGATGCGCTTCAAATAGAGCTTGTAGAGCTTGGTGTCGGGCGAGGCCTGGCTGAGCGTGCGCAGGATCGCCTCGGCCTCCTCCCAGCGCTGCTTGCGATAGAGGTCGAGCGCCTTCTGCCAGCGCGTGACTTCCTGCAGCGTGGTGTCGCCCATCTCGCTCGAGCGCCCGAGCGGCTCGTAAACCACGATGCCCTCGGTGCGGCCCTTGACCGCGACCTTGTCGACCTCGCGATAGGCGAAGCCCGTCGCAGCACCGACGATGTTCTCGGACACCAGGATGCCAACGCCGTACTCCTTGGTGAGGCCCTCGAGGCGCGAGGCGATGTTCACCGCGTCGCCCATCACCGTATAGGCGCGGCGGAACCGCGAGCCCATGTCGCCCACGTTCATCTCGCCGCAGTTCAGGCCCACGCCGACCTGCAGCTTCGGCCAGCCGCGCTTGGCGAAGTCGGTGTCCAGGCCGCGGATGCGTTTCTGCATGTCGAGCGCCGCCTCGATGCCGTGGATGGCGTGCTCGGTGTCGTGCAGCGGCGCGCCCCAGAAGGCCATGATGGCGTCGCCGATGTACTTGTCGATCGTGCCGCGGCGATCCTGGATCACCTCCGTCATCGCGGTGAGGTATGCGTTCATCATGTCGCGCAAGCTCGCCGCCGTAAGGCCCTCGGAGATCGAGGTGAAGTCGCGCACGTCGGAGAAGAGCACCGTCATGTTGCGCGCCTCGCCGCGCATCGAGTACTCCTCCGGGTTCTTCGACATCTCCGCCACCAGCTCCTTCGGCACGTAGGTGCCGAAAAGGCCGCTCATCAGGCGCCGGGAGCGCGCTTCGGAGAAGAAACCCCAGGCCATGTTGAGGAGGTAGAGAAGCGCCAGCATCGCCACCGGGGCGGCGATGTTGAGCACGAAGTGCTGCGACTTCCAGGCGAACGCGTTGATCGCCACGAGGATGGCGATCGTCACCAGCACCGCGATGGTCGAGGTGACCGCCGACAGGCGTGGCAGCAGGAACGCGAACGGCAGCCCGATCAGCAGGATGGTGAGCACCGAGATCGCGAGCACGAAGTCGGGCTTGTGCATGATCGACTGGTCGAGGAAGCCGCTCACCAGGTTCGCGTGCACCTCCACCCCGGGGAAATCCTCGCGCACCGGCGTCGAGCGCAGGTCGAGCAGGCCCTGGGCCGAGGTGCCGACGATCGCGATCTTGTCGCGCAGCTCGTCCTCGGAGACCTTGCCGCGGATCACGTCGGTGGCGGAGACGTAGCGGAAGACACCGGTCGCGCCGCGGTAGGGGATCAACGCGCTCATGCGGTCGTCGAGAGGCACCTGCAGCTTGTCGATGCCGACCGAGGGGATGGTGGCGAGGTTGCCGGCGAGCGAGGCAGGGGGCTCGACGCGGACCCGCACCGGGACGTTGCCAAGGTAGGTACGGGTTAGCGCAAGGGCCATTGCCTCGTAGTAGCCGTCGCCGAACTTCATGAAGATCGGCACGCGGCGCGTAACCCCGTCGAAATCGAGCGAGGGGTACAGGTGGCCGGCGCCGGTCGCCTGCTTCTGCAGCAGCTCGATGTTGCCGCTGTACCCGCTGGCTAGGTGGTGGCTGAATTCCCAGTTGTTCTCGCCGCTCAGGCTCTTCTCGTCGAAGGTCGGCGGCGGCAGCACGCCTGACTTCTCGCTCTTGCCGCCGAGGAAGAAGCCGAGCACCACCGGGCGCTTGCCGATCTCCTCGGCGAACAGGCGGTCGTAGTCGAGGGTCTGGCGCGCGCGCTCGAGGAACGACTGGAACTTGGGTTCGTCCTTGAGCTCGCTCCTGCCCAGCTGCTCGAGGCTGCTCAGGCCCGAGCTGTTGTCGGGCTCCGCGAACACGATGTCGAAGCCGACGACGCGGATCTTGTACTTGTCGAACATCTGCTGCACCAGCAGCTTCATCTTGTCGCGGCTCCACGGCCAGCGACCTTCGGCGTTCAGGCTCTTCACGTCGATGTCGACGATGACCACCCGCGGATCGAGAGTCTTCGGCATGAAAAACCGCAGGCGCGTGTCGTAGGCCTGGAGCTCGAGCTGCTGGATGAATCGCGACTGCGCCCACTCCGCCTCGTGGACCAGGAAGGTGGCCACGAGTGCCACGCCGATGCCGATTCGGATCCAGGCGTGGAGGCTGAGTTTCGGGAAGATGGCGCTGAGTTTCACGGCCTTGTCGTTCTGTGGGATGAGGGCAGCCGGTTCTGTCGAATGATACACCGCGGTTGCGGGCGTCCTATCCGCGGCGGCGATGCTCCGAGATCTCGAAAAGGCGCCCGAGGCCCTCGGCGGCGACCTCGCGGGAGAAGTGGTCCTTCACGTGGTCCCGCGCACTTTGCGAGACTCGGTTCCACAACCCTTCATCGCGGTAGAGGCGCGCCACGGCCTCGGCGAAAGCGCGAGGCTCTTCCGCCATCACCGCCTCCTTGTCCGGAGCGAGCCGCATGCCTTCCACGGACATGGCGGTGGCGACCACCGGGAGTCCGTGGCTCATGCTTTCGATCACCTTGCCCTTCATGCCGGCGCCGTAGCGCAGCGGCGATACCGAGACGCGGCAGCGCTCGAGCCAGGGCTCGAGATCCGGCACGTAGCCCACGACGTCGATTCCCGGCGCCTGCAGGTCGAGGATCGCGCGCGGTGCGTTGCTGCCGATGAAGTGCGTGGTGACGCCGGGGAGCATCTCGGCGAGGAGCGGCGCGATCTCGCCCACGTACCAGAGGGCGGCGTCGATGTTCGGCGGGTGGCGGAAGCCGCCGACGAAGAGCAGGCCCGCGCGTTCGCCAAAGCCGTTGCGGCGCGGGCCGAGGTCGTGGATGAGCGACTGGACCAGGACGCGCGCGCTAGGCACCTCGCGCGACAGGATGTCGCGCTCCACCTCGCTCACCACCCAGGTCACGTCGCTCCTCTGGATGCAGTCGATCTCCTGCTGGTGGGTCTTCTGGGCGCCCTGCGCCAGCGCGCTGCTCTTCTCGAGGGCGGCCAGGCGCCGCTGGCGCAGGTAGTGCAGGTCGATGGTGTCCAGGACGAGCAGCGCCCGCGGCGCGTGGCGGCGCACGGCGTCGATGTGCGGGGCGGCCACGTAGTAGCGCGCGAGGATGATGATGTCGAAGTCCACGCCGCGCTCCTCGATCAGGGCGTCGATCGAAGTCACGTATGGGGCATAGAGCACCTCCACGCCGGCCTGCTGCAGGCGCCCCACGTAGGGCTCCCGGTGCTCCAGGTTGGCGGCGACGAATGTGACCTTCGCGCCGAGCCGCTGCATCACCTCGATCAGCTTCCAGGTGCGCACCGAGCCCGCGTCGTGGTCCGGCGTGAGCATGCATGCCTCGACCAGCAGCACGCGGTGCTTCGCGTCGCGGTCGCGCTCCAGGCGCGGCAGGACCCCATTCACGCGGTGGGACTGCAGCACGGACTTCCAGCGCTGCTGGAGCTTGCTCTGGTTGTCGACCTGGTGGCGCTTCACGCCGCTCGCGGTGTCCACGCCGTGGGAGACGCCCTCGAAGTGCACCGCTTCCGCGGCCGGCTGGTAGACCACCCGCTTGCCGGCCGCGCGGACCTTGAGGCACAGGTCGGCGTCCTCGTAATAGGCCGGAAGGTAGAGCTCGTCGAAGCCGCCGTTGGCCTCGAAGAGCGACTTCGCGATCAGGAGGCAGGCGCCGGAGCAATAGTCGACGTCGCGGACGTAGTTGTGCTCCGGGCGGTCCGGGTCCTCGCCGCGGCCCACGTTCCACGCCGAGCCGTCGCGCCAGAGGATGCCGCCAGCCTCCTGCAGCCGGCCGTCCGGATAGACAAGCTTGGCGCCGGCGATGCCGACGTCGGGCGCACCTTCGAGGACGCGCAGCAGGGCCGCGATGGACCCCGGCTCGAGCACCGCGTCGTTGTTGAGGAACAGCAGGTATTCGCCGCGCGCGAGCGTCGCCGCGCGGTTGCAATTGCGCAGGAAGCCCAGGTTCTGCGCATTGCGCTCGAAGCGCACGCCGGTCACGCCCTTCAGCGCATCCGCGGCGGCGACGGGCGCGCAATCGTCCATCACCAGCACCTCGAGCGGAACCACCGCGGCTTCGGCCGCCACTGCCTTCAGACAGGTGAACGTGTGCAGGTCCTGGCCGAACGTGGGCACGATGACGGTGACCTTGGGCGCGTCGCTCGCCGGCACGTGCAGCGCCTCGATCCTGGACTCGAGTCCGGCGCGGCGATGAATGCCGGCGGAGCGGGCCGCTCGCTTGGTGACCTTTGCGCCGACACGGCGCAGCAGCTCCACGAGGCCCTGGTCGCGTGCGATGCTGCGCGCGGTGCCCAGCCGCGGGGGAATGAGGCGGGTCTGGTGCGCGATGCGGCGGGCGCTGCGCGGCAGCTCTTTCGCCTTGTGGGCGATGTACCGCAGCGGCGCCGAAGCCTTCCAGAAGGTGCTTTCCTCGAAATCGCGGATGCGCGCGCGCGCCGCGGCGATCGCTGCCTCGAGGTCGCGGGAATGCTGCTCGTGCAGCCGGTGAATGTCCTCGAGTTCGCGGCGCAGCTGGACCCTTTCGCCGCCTGCCCGGGCGATCTCGGCGGTGGCATTGCGTAGCTGCGCGTTCGCCAGGTCGAGCTCGTAGTCATAGCGCGCGACGCGCAGCTTCAGGTGGGCGCGCGTCTCGCCGTGGCCGGATTCGATGCCGGTCTCGTAGAGGTCCTTGAGGCTCACCGGAATCGGCGTGTGCGCCGGCCGAAACCAGATTCCCGGGGGGAGCTTGGGGATCGCAGCGGCCGTGGGCGGTGGCGCAAGGGGTGCCACGAGATTGCGGCGATATTCTTCGGGCGCCATGGTCAGCTCGTCGCCGCGGTAACTTCGCGGCTTTCCGGCGCGCCCATCGCCGCGAGCAGGGCGTCGTTGATGGCGGCAGCCGGCACGCCCGGCGGCACCAGCACGTGGCGCGCGTATCCGCGCAGCCGCTCGGGGAAGGCGCCGAGGCGCGGCGCAATGACCGGCAGGCCCGTCTGCATCGCGGCGCTCAGCGTATACGAATAGGTCTCGGGAACCTGCGAGAGAAAAAGGAACGCGTCGGGACGCTCCACCGCGATCAGGTCGGCAAGCGTCTCCTCCGCATAGGATCCGGTGATCGACAGCGGCACCGCGGGCCAGAGCGGCATGGGCCTATCCACGTGGCCAAGGACACGCAAGTGCAGCGGCAGGTCGCGGTGCCTCGCGTCCTCGGCGCAGGCCTCCAGCACCCGTGCGCCTTTCATCGTGGACTGCCCGCCGATGAGCGCTACCTTGAAGATGCGGCGGATGGCGGAGGGGACCTCGGGATGCGACCACACGAGCGGCTCGACGTACGGGAAGAACTCCCGCACGCGGGCGGCCGCATCGGCCGAGGGAACGATGACCCGGGCGGCGGCCCCGAGGAATTCGCCGAAGAGCGCGCGCCACTCGCCCAGGTCCATCGGCCACTGCGCGGGCCGCTCGTCCAGGCATCGTGTGCAGTGTCCCGCGCCGGTCGCCGCCTCGCAGGGATGCGCTCCGTCGGGCGACAGATGGTATTGCGGGCAGATGGGGTAGTAGTCGTGCAGTGTCACGTCGTAGGCCGCGTCCAGCTCGCGCGCGAGATACACCACTTGCGGGGGAAGGGAATGGATGTGGTGGTAGTGCACGCGCGAGATGCCGATGGCGCGCAGCATCGCCACGCAATCGCGCCACTGCGTGGCGTTCTCGAACCACGCTTCGAACTCCTCGCCCGCCCGCATCCATCGGATTTCGACGTGCTCCTTGCCGTCGGGACGCAGTACCAGCACCTCGCAATCGGCCTCGAGCAGGGCGGCGAGGTCGCGTACGTGTCTTTCCACACCGCCCCCCCAGGCATGCGTCACCATCAGCACCCGGGGACGGGCGGAAGCGCGCAGGCGCGCCAGGTCGACGCGCCGGCGTGCCGGGCGCGCGGGCTCCCTCTTGACGAAGTCGCGCACCGCGAGCTGGAACTCGGGGTAGCGCTCGTCGACGATCGCCTGCGCGCGCTCGCGCAACCCCGCCGCGTCGCTGCCGAAGGAGACCTCGCCCTCGTGGAAGACGAAGAGGTCCGCGCAGAGCAGGTGGCGAAGCCCCGCGCGCGATGCGCGCATGCAGAAATCCACCTCCTCGCCGTAGCCGCGGCCGAAAGCCTGCTGGTCGAACTCGCCCACCTGGTCGAGTGCGCTGCGGGTGATCAGCATGCACGAGCCGACTCCGGTGGGAATGTCGACAAAGACGGCGGCGTTGTAGTCGCGGAAAAGGGCATCCAGCGATCGCGAGTCCATGCCGGGCGGCAAGCCGTTCCCGGCGGCGAAGCGTGGATAGCTGCAGATGGTGGCGTTGTTCGAGAACGGAGTGACGGTCGCGACGTGGGGCTCGCGCTGCGCGCACTGCACCAGCCTGTCAAGCCAGCCTTCCGGCACCTCGGTGTCGCTGTTCAGGAGAACGACGTCGCGGTCGCGGTGCGCGCGCATGCCCTCGTTCACCGACGCCACGAAGCCACGATTGTCCTCATGGGCGACGAGCCTGATCTGGCCCGAGGCGGCGAGCGTGCGCAACCAGCCGGAGATCTCGGGCTCCGGGCTCGCGTCGTCGATCACGATCAACTCGTGCGGCTGCGCGCATTTCGCCGCCAGGGCGCTTTCGATCGAGCGGCGCGTGGCGGCGAACCCGCGGTATACCGGGATGATGACGTCTATCAACGGATGTGCCCCGAACGGGGCTTGCATGTCGGAAGCCGGAATTTTAGCCGAATCGAACCGGCCGGCCGCCGGTGTCCGCGCTCAGCGGATCTTGAGGATTGCGCCGCTCCCGCCGGAGCTGCCGCCAACGAGGATGGAGCCGTCGCGCCCGAACGCGATCGCCCCAGGCAATAACGCCCCCATCGGCCCCAGGAGCCCCATGTAGCCTCCGCGGACTGGGCCGAAGGATGCGTCGAAGACGCCTGCGTTGGCGGTGGATCGGGTGATGCGCGGGTTCGCCTCGTCGAGGGGGAAGGTCGGAACTCCGGGGGCGACGCTATTAACGCCCGTAGCCACCACCTTTCCATTGGGCTGCAGGACGATGTCGCGCGGCACCGCGACGGCGATGATCGGGCGCGTCTGGATACCGTTTTCTGCGCTCGCCGTGTCCTTGGCGCCGCTGGGCGTAAGGAACAGGAACAGCGGTGGATCGAACGTGCCCGACTTCGGGTCGTGCAGCACGGCGGTGATGCCGCCATCAGCGCGGAGGAAAGTCCGGAATACCTGCGATTGCGCGGGCGGAGGCGCCGGCACGAAGGTCTGGAATCCCGCAGTTGCGAATGACGGGTCCAGGGAGCCGTCGGCGTTGAGCCGCGCAATACAGGTGCCGCCGGACCATTGCGTGGCAACGATGAAACCGGTGCCGGAGCGAGCGGCCGCGGCTGACGCAATGGCCGTGGCCGGTGGCGCAAAGCGTGCGCCGCAACCTTGCAGCGCGTCGTATGCGCGCGTTTCGAAGGCGGTATCGCGCACCCCCGCTGCATCAAGCGATGCCACGCCAAAGGGCGCCGGCCCGGAGAGTACCGCGAGCACCGTGAATGACGTGACGCGCCCGTCCGGTGAGATCACCAGAGACCCCTGCGAGGAAGGCAGCACGGCCAGCCCGCCCACCCCGTAGGCGAGATCGGGGCTTCCGCGGGAATCGATTCGCCGTGCCACCACGTCACGGAATGATTGCACCGGGCAGAAGAAGCCCGAGCCCATGCACGGGCTGTAATGGCCCTCGACCACCACGATTCGATCGGGGGAAAGGGCCTCGATCTTCTCGACCACCTGGAAAAACTTGGTGCCGCGGCGGCTCGCATCGACCCCGCCGCCGGCGAATGAAGAGTCGGGATTTCCCGCGGCGGACAGCTTGGCGAGATACGGACCGTTGCCCCCTACCAGCAGGCTGCCGTCGTCGAGCTCCGCGATCGCGCTGACCGCGGCGCGGCCGGGGAAGGTGGCGAGTCCCTGCACCCCGAAACTCGTATCGACGATGCCAGCCGCTTCAACGCGGGGCGGCGTGCCCGAATCGCCTCCACCGCTTCCACCGCAGGAAGCCAGGAGGAGGCAGGCAATCGCGATTCTCACCGTGGACATATGAGGCTCCCTCGGTCGGACCTTGCTGAGCAGGCCAGCGAACATTCCGCAATGATAGCGACGAGCGTCAGTCGGGCGTTCCGGAAATCCTGCGCAGCTCGAGCGGACTGGGTGGCCCGGCCACTACGCGGTCGGAGTCGTCCAACTCGACTTGCCATAGCCGCACGCTCGATGCGGTGACATACATCTCGATGCGCTCGTGGGAGCCTCGGACGCGCCCCCGGCACGCCGGCGTGCGCTGGCCGCCATTGAACATGACGATCCCCTGCTGGATGAACTCAACGTCGCAGCCGGGACGAGCCTTTAGCCGCCGTGGCGCCAGCGAGGCAAACGGCTTCTCCCTGCGCCATTCCCCGGCAAAGCGCCCGGGATTGCCGGGCAGGTCGTGCGCCACCATATGGATCACTCCGCCGGCCTCGGTGAAGCGAAGCATCTGTTGCAGGACGACCCTTTCCTTCGGGTCGGTCTCGACGACCTCCTCGTACAGCCAGCGCTCCCCCTTCGCCACGGTCTCTGGCCAGACCTGCGCAAAGCGCACCTTCATCGGCACGTACGAACCCAAGCGCTCCTCCTGGAGGATGGTTTCGTGCGTGCCGGTGAGGAAGCGCACCAGGAGCGACATGCCATCCTGTCCTTCCTGGGTGGGCCCGGGCGCGGATTGACCGAGTGCGGGAAATTGGAACCCGGCGATGACGGCGCAGGCGCCAAGCAGACGCAGTGGCATTCTCATGGGAGCTCCGTCATCGCAACTGCCAACAAAAAAGGCGCCCGATTGCGACGCCCTGAAATGCCCTTTCGGGCTATTGGTGGAGGCGGGGGGAATCGAACCCCCGTCCGCAAGACTTCCACAAGCAGTTCTACATGCGTAGCCAGGCCATTTGGTTTAACCGCTGTCCCGTAGACCGGCGAACTGGACAACGCTGAGCCAC
>JBDSRZ010000125.1:0-26330 GCA_039929025.1 Usitatibacter sp.
GAGGTAGTCGTTCGCGCCCGATGCAAGAGCACGCTTGATTGCGGCTTCGTCGCCGCGCGCGGTGAGCATCATCACGGGGACCCCGCTCCAGCGCGGCGATGCGCGCAGGACATCCAGCAATTCCAGCCCGTCCACCTCGGGCAACATGATGTCCAGCAGCACCGCATCCGTCACCTCGCCGCGATGGATGGCATGCAAGCCCCCGGTGCCGGTGTCGATCTCGATCATCCCCCAACCCTGCCGCTCAAGGATGAAGCGCAGCAGGTAGCGCAAGCTGGGGTCGTCCTCGACGACGAGCGCCGTGCGCCGGGCCGACGTCTTTGCGGGCGGCGCCGCACCGCGTGGCATGGCCAGGACCGCGGCGATGCGCTCGCACAGGTGCTGCGGATCGAAGGGCTTGGCGATGACGTCCTTCGCGCCGAGGTCGCGGTAGCCCGCCACCTGGCCCGCTTGCGTGCTGGCGGTGAGGAATACGGCCGGAGTCTCGGCCAAGGCCGGGATCTTGCGCATCAGGATCAGTGTCTGCGGACCGTCAAGTCCCGGCATCGACACGTCGAGCACCAGCAGGTCCGGATGCAGTTGCGGCGCGACCTGCAGCGCGTCTTCGCCGCTCGCGAAGGCGGTGACGTCGTAGCCGCCCATCTCCTGCAGCGCAAGCTGCGTGATCAGCCGGATGCTTTCGTCGTCCTCCACGACCACGATGCGCGCTCCCCGGCTCATCCGTCCTCCTGCGGCAGGTCCACGAAGAACCGGGTCGCCCCCGGGCGCGAGTCGAAGCCGATGGCGCCGCCCATCTGCTCGGTCATCTGGCGCGCAATCGAAAGCCCCAGGCCCGAGCCGCCCTTGCTGCGGCTGGTCCTCATGTCGGCCTGGGCGAAGCGTTCGAAGATGCGCGAGCCGAACTTCTCCGGGACGCCCGGCCCGCGATCGACCACCTGCAGGCGCACGCAGCGTGCCCGCTCAGGCGACACCGTCGCGGACAGCGTCACGACGCTCTCGGGCGGCGCGAACTTCACGGCGTTCGACACGAAATTCGCGAGCACTTGTTGCAGCCGCCGCGCATCGGCTCGCAGCCTCAGCGACGGGTCCGCATCCACCTGCAGCACCACCCCACCCGACGCGGCAGCGAGGCTGTAGGCGGCGCACGCGCGCTCGAGCACTTCGCGGGCGTGCAGCGGTTCAAGGTCGAACTGCATGCGCCCGGACGCGATCTTCTCCAGGTCCAGGATGTCGTCGACGATCTGGCGCAGCCGCTGCGAGTTCTGTGCCGCCAGTTCGACCAGGTGAGCGGCGGGGGCGGGAAGCTCGCCTGCCGCGCCTTGCTCCAGCAGCTTGATCGCACCGTGGATAGACGTGAGCGGCGTGCGCAATTCGTGGTTCACGACCGAAATGAACTCGTCCTTCATGCGCTCTATCTCGCGCCGCTCGGTCACGTCCTGGACGATGGAGAGCACGACGGGAAACCCCCCGGTCTGAAGGAGCTGCCAGCGCACCTCCACCGGGTACTCCTCTCCCGACACGCGCCGGCGCCGGCCATCGAAGGTCACGGACGGTTCGCCGGCGCGCAGGCGCGCCACGAAGCCCTCGAACTTCGCGCGGTCGTGTTCGCGCGTCACATCCATGGGAGTCAGCCGCCGCATCTCCTCCACCGTATAGCCCAAGTGATCCTGCGCGGCGCGGTTGACGTGCAGGTAGCGCAGGGTGTTCGGATTGAGGATCAGGATCTCGTCAGCGATGTTATCCAGCAGCAGGCCGAACCAGTGCAGCAGCCGGGAGCGCCGGCCCGCCTCGATCACGGTGATCACGACGTCGGCGAGCTGCCGCAGCGCCTGGCGCTGGACGGGGCCAAGTTCACGCGGCCGGGAATCCATCACGCACAACATGCCGATCGCATGTCCGCGATCGCTGTTGAGGCGGCTGCCGGCATAGAAGCGGACGCCCGGCACCTCTTCGAGCAGCGAATTGCCGTCGAAGCGCTCGTCCGCGCGCGTGTCGCAAACTTCGAACAGCTCATCGTGCAGGATCGCGTGCCCGCAGATGCTCTCGTCGCGGGTCGTCTGACCGAAGAACCGTCCATGTTGCGACTTGAACCATTGCCGGTCGCGATCGATGAGGGTGACGGCGCCGATCTCCGTGCCGCAGATGGTCGCGGCCAGTTCCGCGATCTCGTCGAAGATCTTCTCGGCCGGCGTATCGAGGATGCCGTAGTCGTACAGGTCGGCAAGCCGCTCGACTTCGTCGGCGGGGATTGCGGGCGCTTTCATGGTGCTCCGAATTGTAGTCTCGCCCGGTCTCTAGGCCGCGCCGCGAACGCCGGGAAACCGGTCCACGCGGAATGGCGCCACGTCATTGGGGAACGAGGGCCGGTCGCCGGTCCAGCGCGTAAGATTGTCGCGCCGCACGCAGGCCGCTCTAGTAGATCGGCGCCAGCGGCGGCCGGTCGCGATCGCGGCTCCTGCTGATGCTGCTTGTATGCGCCTTAGCGCGGCGCGAAGGCAGCGTGGGGATTGATCGCCACGCCCTTCCACCACTTCCGGTCTGCGGCCAGGACGTAGACGGTGAAATGCAGGTGCGGCGCGTCGGCACGGGCATTGCCGGTGCTGCCGACGTAGCCGATCACCTCGCCGCGCTTCACCGCAGCGCCCTCTCGCAGGCCTGGAGCGTAGCGGTCGAGGTGCGCGTAGTAGTAGGCGAAAGTGCCCGATGGGTCGAACTGGTAGACGGTGATGCCGCCGGGAAGGCTCCTGAAGAGCCTGGCCACGGTGCCGTCGTCCACGGCGACCACGGGCGTGCCGCGCGGCGCCATGATGTCGAGCGCCTCGTGCCGAGATTTTCCTCGAAGCTCGTCGAAATTGTCGCGCAGCACTCGCTCGTACCCCTTCACGGGGAACGTGAGGATCTTGTTCGCCAGGGTGATCCTGGCCGTGGCGACGTCGATCCCCGGCGCAGGGGCGGCGAGCGCGATGGTGATCGCGGTACCAAGCGCCGCGAACATTTCAGTCGCGGACCTCCACCGGGATTCCGGCCGATGCGATCGACGAGAGCTTCATCGCATCCCAATTTGTGAGGTGCACACATCCGTTGGTCTCGTTATGCCCCACGGTGCTTGGGCTCGCGGTGCCGTGGATGCCGTAGTGCTTTTTGCTGAGACCCATCCAGAGCACGCCGATGGGATTGTTCGGCCCCGGCGCGATGGTCACCTTCTTGTGGGCCGGGTTGTTGTCGTGGAGGAGACTCGGGTCGTAGTCGAACGACGGATTGGTCACTTCATTGGTGACCTTGAGCATCCCCGCCGGCAACTCGTCGCGCGGGGTGCCCAGGCTGATCGGGAAGTGGGCGATCGGACGCGATTCGGCATCGAGCGCCACCAGCACGCGCTCCTTCTTCTGGATGCGAATCGACGCCGCCTTGCGGATGGCGCCGGATTCAATCATGGGCACGCGAATGATGGTGCCTGCCGCGAGCTTCTTGCCGGGATTCAACGCGCGCAAAAGCTTTGGGCTCACGTGGAAGCGCTCGGAGAGCGCCTCGCCGAGGTCTTCGAAACCGAGGTAGGGGAGCTTCGCGCGATCCATGGGGCTCTTCGGGATCTTCACGAAGGGCCCCGCGGCATCCTTGCCGGTGATCGTGTATTCGGTGAAGACATCGGTGTCCTTCCCGCCCAGAGCCTCCCACGTAGCGGCATCGAGCTGGCCGGAGACCTTGATGCCGCGTGCCTCCTGGAACGCCTTCAGGGCGCGCTTCATATTGGCGCCCGAACCGCCGTCGATCTCGCCCACCGAGAACCAGGCGCGATCGAGCAGCACCTGCGCGCGCACCACGTCGGAGGCTGCGACGCCCTTGTTGGTGGACTTGGCTGCGGCGCCCGCGAAGGGGGCGATGCAGGCGAGTGCGGCGCCGGTGGCCGCGGAGAGCA
This sequence comes from Usitatibacter sp., assembly GCA_039929025.1. Lineage (GTDB taxonomy): Bacteria > Pseudomonadota > Gammaproteobacteria > Burkholderiales > Usitatibacteraceae > Usitatibacter. Next base: position 3,917 of record JBDSRZ010000125.1, read on the forward strand.
CAAGGTTTCGGGTCATCGCTCATGGTAGCGGCTTCGCCGCGCCCGCGCTGCCGTGAAAACGCACCCCGCCGCGTAAGACAATCCCGCACGACTTTGTGGGGCACCGCCGCCGGTATAGTGGGGCCGATGAAATCCTATTCGATGCGAGCCACGGCCGATGCGGCCGCACTTGAGCTGCATGAGGTTCCCACGCCCGACCCGGCTCCCGGCCAGCTGCTGGTGAAGATGCGCGCCGCGAGCCTGAATCGCGGCGAGTTCATCCTCGGCCACGGCCTGCAGAAGCCGGGCACCGCGAAGGCGATCGGCATGGAGGGTGCAGGCGAGGTGATCAAGGCGGGCGCTGGCGTGAGCGGATTCGTCGTGGGCCAGCGGGTGATGGGGCGCTGCGCCGGCGCCTTCTCCGAGTACGCGCTGATGGAAGTGCGCGAGGCAATCGCGATCCCGCCGAATCTCACCTGGGAAGAGGCGGCGTCGATACCCCTCACCTTCCTGGTGGTACACGACATGCTGGTCGCGCAAGGACGGCTGAAGGCCGGCGAGTGGCTGCTGGTGACCGGCGTTTCTTCCGGCGTGGGCGTGGCGTCGCTGCAGGCGGGCAAGGCACTCGGCGCGAAGGTGATCGGCACCTCGGGCTCGAAGGATAAGCTCCACCGGCTGAAGGCGGCGGGGCTCGACGTGGGTCTGGAGACGCGCGCGGGCGATTTCCGCGACGCCGTCATGGAAGCCACCGGCGGCAAGGGCGTGAACCTTGTCGTCAACACCGTCGGCGGCTCGGTGTTCGCCGAGTGCATCCGCTCGATGGCATTCCAGGGCAGGCTCGCGACCGTGGGCTACGTGGACAACACGCTCAGGGCCGAGATCGACATCCAGGCGCTGCACGCCAAGCGCCTGACGCTCTTCGGGGTCTCCAACAAGCTGCGCACGCCGGAACAGCGCGCCGCGGGCGTGCCCGCCTTCGTCTCGGACCTGATGCCCGCCGTCGCTGCGGGACGCATCCGGCCGCTCATCGATCGCGTCTTTCCCTTCGGCGAGCTCGCCGCGGCGAAGCAGCACATGGAAGCCAACCGCCACCTGGGCAAGATCGTCCTCGCGATCGGCCCGCACGGATGAGGACCGCGAAATTCTGGGGGAAGCTGGCGAAGGATTCCGGCGCGGGCCGACCGAAGCTCTACTGCAGGAAGTAGTAGACCAGGCCCATGGCCACTGCGAGCAGCACCACGATGCCTGCGCCGCCGCCGCGGGTCTTGCCGACCTCGCCGGGAGACAGTCCCGGCCTGCCCGGCGCGTGGACGGTGGGATGGTGATGGGCCGCAGGCCCCCGGGCCATTCCGACCGGGCCCGGGCGCGGGGCCGGCTTCGATGACGCGGATGGCGGGCGCAGGGCGTTGTGGCGAACGTGCCACTCGATGACGCTCTTCGCCTCCGCGAGCCCCATCGGCGAGGCGGCGCGCAGGCGCTTCACCGCCTCGAGCAGGTGGCCCTTGGCGAGCGCCTCGGCGACATCCGGGGGAACGGGCGGAATCGGCTTCGTCATGCGACGAAGTATGCCTTCCCTAGCGCTTGCGGCTGGACTGGCGCAGCGCCGGGTTCACCCGGTCGATGTCGGCCTGGACCTGTTCGCGGCTGCGCTCGTAGATGAGCTCGCGGCCCATGACCGAGCCGGAGTAGGCGAGCGCATTGCGGGTGGGTGACAAGCTGCACTTCACGCTGTGCACGCCTTCGCCCAGCACTACCTCGATGTGGTCGGCGCGCTTGTTCAGCACCACGACTTGGAGGACCTGGCCGTTCTCCATCCGCACCGGAATCTTTTCGATCTCCATCGTCCTACGAGTCTACGCGACTCCCACCTACAGCGGCATGTTTTGCCAGCGACAGCGAAGGCTCCCTCATACCCTGACGTGCAATAGGGCCCGCCGCCGATAGCGACCACTTTGTAAAAGCTCCATTCTCGCCCCATGGTGCGGCGTTCCATGATCCTCTTGGCATTGGCAGGCACAGTCTCGGTGGCGGGATTGGCAGCGATGTACCTGCGCCGCATCAGGCTCGCGCGCACCATCGCCTCCCGCGCCGTCTGCGCGCAGTCCCATCCGCCCAATGCGCGCGCTACCGTGCTCGTCCTGGGAGACAGCACCGGGGTCGGAGTCGGCGCCACGACACCGGAGGATTCCGTTGCCGGGCGCATCGCCGCGGCGTTTCCGGACACAAGGGTATTCAACTACGCCCGCTCGGGTGCCTGTGTGCACGACGTGCTGGCACAGCTCGACCGCCATGGCGCCCAGCCGGCGGACATGGTGCTGATCCAGGCTTCGGCCAACGACGTGGTGGACGCCAAAGACGTGTCCGCGGTCGAGGCCGATTTGCGCCTCGCGATCGGGCGCGCGCAGGCGCTCGGAGCGCTGGTGGCGCTGATGCCGGGCTGCAATTTCGTGTTCGCGCCGTTTTTCAAGCCGTTCTTCGCGTCGTCGATGGCAACGCGGGCGCACCGCATGCACGCGATGGTGCAGCGGGTGGCGGAGTCGACGGGCGCGCTCTACGTGGACCTCTTCCATCTGAAGCCCGCCGATCCGTTCTTCCGCGAGGGCAGCCGCTACTTTTGCGCCGACGGATTGCATCCGTCGGGCGAGGGCTACCGCATCTGGTTCGAGGAGCTGATGCGCAAGGTGCCGCTCGCGGAGATGCTCGCCCTGCGCGAAGCCGCCTGAACCTCAGGCCGCGTTCGCAAGCGGTTCCGGGCGAGGCTGCAGCGCGCCCTCCACCGCCTGCGCGACGTCCTTGAGTCACGAGTTCGAGCTGCTGCCTCGCCTTTTAATAGGCGTCCGGGGCATCTCCATTTAAACTGCGCGGTCCCATGGCGCGCTACGCGGCATTCATGAAGGAGCTGGCCGGGGGCGCCGTCGCGGCTGCCCTCACCCTCCCCATTGGCATCTCGCTCGGCATCTTCACGCTCGAGCCCCTGGGGCCGCACCTGGCATCGCTGGGCGTGGCGGCGGGCGTGTACGGCGTGGTCCTGTGCTCGCTACTTCCGGTGATCTTCGGCAGCCGCGCGGGCATCATCAACGTCCCGCGAAGCGTGACCGCGGTGTTCGTCGCGGCGATGCTGCTGCAAGCCTCGGGGGCGCACCGGCTGATCGCGGGCGAAGCGGCGTCACCCGAGTTCCTCTACGCGACGATGTTCTTCTTCCTCGCGCTATCGGGCGCCTTCCAGGCGCTGATCGGGATCTTCCGCCTCGGCACGCTGGTGAAGTACCTGCCACACCCGGTGATGGCGGGTTTCATGAACGCGGTCGCGGTGCTGCTCGCGATCGCGCAGCTGCCCGCGATCCTCGGCATGCCGCCGGGCGCCGGGCCGGCCGACATCGTGGTGCTGCCGGGAGAGATGAACCTGGCCTCGCTCGTCGTCGCCGGCGCCACGCTCGCGGCGCTGGTCCTTCCCGGGATCAAGTCCACCAAGCTGCCGCCGCTCATCATGGGCCTCGTCGTCGGCACGCTGGTGCACCACGGACTGGCGGCTGCGGGCTTCACGGAGTCTCTCGGCCCGCTGCTCGGCCAATCGCCCGAATTCCATCCGCGGCTCGATACGGCGATCGAGTTCAAGGGGTTGCTCGACCATCCCGCCTTCATCCAGGCGCTGCCGGGAATCGCGGCGGCCGCTTTCGGCCTCGCGCTCCTCGTGTCGCTGGACACGCTGCTGCTGATGAAGAATTTCGAGCGCATGACGCACGCCATCAACGACTCGCAACGCGAGCTCGCGCGCCTGGGTGTGGCCAACACAGCGGCCGCCTGCCTGGGCGCCATCCCCTGCAGCATGAGCCTCGCCGCCAGCCAGGCGAACTACGCCACCGGCGGTCGCGGGCCCGCTTCGGTCGTGGCCCACTGCGTGGTCGCGCTCGCGTCGGTGCTGGTCCTCGGGGACCTGGTCGCCGCGATCCCGCGGGCGGTGGTGGCGGCGCTGCTGCTGTCGATTGCCTTCGTGGTCGTCGACCGCCCAACGCTTGCCATCGTGCGGAAGCTCGCGGAGGGCAACGTGAGCAACCGCGCGCGCCTTGCCACCGATGTGCTGGTGATGCTCACCGTGGCCTCGATCGCGATCCTGGCGAGCGTGGCGCTCGCGGTGGTCACCGGCCTCGCCATCGCGGTGCTCTCCTTCATGGTCAACATGAGCCACTCGGTGGTGCGCCGCGTGACCCCAGGCTACGCGATGCGCTCACGGCGCTCCCGAGGCGCGGGGCAGATGGAGCTCCTCGAGCAGTTGGGTTCCGGCGTGGCGGTGATCGAGCTGGAGGGGGTGATCTTCTTCGGCACCGCCGACGACCTGCTGGAGCGCATCGACCGGTGCCTGCGCGAGGGCGCCCGCCACATCATCATCGACCTGGGCCGCGTGCACGATGTGGACACCACCGGCGCGCAGATGCTGATCCAGATCCGTGACCGCGTGCACGCCCGCGGCGGCGGCAGGCTCCTCATCTCCCATGCCGCTCCCGGGCAGCCGCAGTGGGACTTCCTGGTGGACACCGGCGTCGTCGCGAGCCTCGGCGCCGAGGCGTTCACGCCCGACACCGACCGCGCGCTGGAGATCGCGGAGAACGCGCTCCTCGAATCCGAGGGCGCCGCCTCCACGATGCGCGCCGAGATTCCGCTCAGGGCCTTGAACCTCTTCGCGCGCCTGTCCCCGGAGGAGCTCGCGATCCTCGCCCCGCTCCTCACACGCCGTGCCGTGGCCCCCTCGGACTTCGTGTTCCGCGAAGGCGATCCCGGTGACGATCTCTACGTGATCGCGCGCGGCACGGCAAGCGTCTATCGTGTCGATGGCGAGAAGTCGACGCGCCTCGTGACCTTCAGCGAGGGAACGGTGTTCGGCGAGATGGCGCTGCTCGATGCCAAGCCGCGCTCGGCGAGCGTCCAGGCCGACGGGCCCCTCGTCTGCTACGTGATGCGCCGCGCGGTCTTCGACGAGATGGTGGAAAATCACCACCAGATCGCGTTGAAGCTCCTCACCAGCCTTTCGCAGGAGCTCGGGCGCCGGGTACGATTCGCCAACGAGATCATCGACCACCTTCAATCCTGAGCGAGGGCGCCATGAACACTCCGAAGCATTACCTGTTTCGCGTCGCGGCGCTCTGCGTCCTCGGCCTGCTGCCCAACGCGGCAATGGCGGCCGGACCGGTTTATCCGGATGTCGCGAGCGCTCGCGCCGACGTCGATGCTGCGCTCGCCCAGGCGGCGAAGGGTGGCAAGCGGGTGCTGGTGGATTTCGGCGGCAACTGGTGCGGCGACTGCAAGGTGCTGGACGCCAACCTGCGCCGGGCCGAGAACGCGGCGCTGCTGGACAAGCACTACGTGCTGGTGCACGTGAATGTGGGCGACAAGGGAATCGACAACAATTTCGACATCGCCGAGCGCTATGGCATCCCGCTCAAGAAGGGCGTGCCCGCCCTCGCCGTCCTGGAGAACGACGGGCGCCTCGTCTACAGCCAGAAGAACGGCGAGTTCGAATCGATGCGCACGCTCGACCCGAAGTCGGTGCAGGAATTCCTCGACCGCTGGCGCGGCCCGCGCACCTGACCGAGCGCTAACGCACCTGCCGCACCGACGCCACGCCGCCGCCGGCCGAAGGGGTACGTTCGACGCTCAGCCGCGGTTCTTGCCCTGCTGCCAGAGGACGTCTGTGCGGCCCGCAGCACGGTTGAGGACGCGCGCGAGGACGAACAGCAGGTCGGAGAGCCGGTTCAGGTACTTTCGCGCACCCTCGCCGCCAGCCTCGGCTTTGCCCAGCGCCACCAGCACGCGCTCGGCGCCACGGCAGGCGGTCCGCGCGATGTGCGCATCGGCCGCGGCGAGAGAGCCGCCGGGAAGGATGAATTCCTTGAGCGCGGGGAGGTCGGCGTTGAAACCGTCCAGCTCGCGCTCGAGGCGCGCAACATGCGCGTCCTCGATCTTGGTCATCCCGGGCAGGCAAAGCTCGGCGCCCAGCTCGAACAGGTCGTGCTGCACGTTCTCGAGGCAGGCGCGCACCGAGTCGGGAAGTCCGCCCTGGGCGAGGACGCGGCCGACCTGCGAATTGAGGGCGTCCACGCTGCCGATCGCCTTGATGCGCAGGCTGTCCTTGGCGAGGCGCGACCCGTCGCCGAGCCCCGTCGTGCCGTCGTCGCCGGTGCGCGTGTAGATCTTGGTGAGCCGTTTACCCATGGGGCGATGGTCTCACGGTTGTCGACCATCCCGCGACGATCGCGTGCAGTGCATCGAGGCCGTCGGTGAGGGCCGCGGGGCCGGGCTGCAGGATGAGGGGCGACTTGACCTCGTGCAGTTCGCCGGCACGCACCGCCGGGATGGCGTCCCAGCCAGGGCGCTCGGCAACGCGCTCCGGCCGGAATTTCTTGCCGCACCACGACCCCACGATGATATCGGGGGCGCGGCGGACGACCTCCATCGGGTCCGCGAGGATGCGATCCTTACCCAGCGAGCACGCGGCGCGCTCCGGAAAGATGTCGTCGCCGCCCGCGATGCCGAGCAGCTCGCTCACCCAGGCGATGCAGCTGATCGGCGGCTCGTCCCACTCCTCGAAATAGACCCGCGGCCGCCGCGGCAGGCGCGCGGCGGCTTGCCGGATCGATTCGACCCGGCCCTCGAGCTCGATGGCGAAGCGCTCGGCCTTGTCCGCCACGCCGACCATCGCGCCGAGGCGCCGAACATACGCGAGGATGCCGGCGACACTGCGGTGATTGGCGATCCAGACCTCGACGCCGCGCTTGATGAGCGCCTGCGCGATGTCGGCCTGGATGTCGGAGAAGCCGATCACCAGGTCGGGAGCGAGGCGCGTGATCTCGTCCACCTTGGCGCTGATGAATGCCGAGACCTTGGGCTTCTCCTTCCGCGCACGCGCGGGACGCACGGTGAACCCCGAGATGCCGACGATGCGATGGTCCTCTCCCAGCGCATAGAGGACCTCGGTGGGCTCTTCGGTGAGGCATACGATGCGCGACGGGAATTGCTCCCTCGCCCCTGGGAGAGGGCCGGCGAGAGAGTCACATGTTGCGACGATACTGGCCCCCGACCTCGAACAACGCATGGGTGATCTGCCCGAGCGAGCAGACGCGCACCGCGTCCATCAGCACTTCGAAGACATTGGCGTCCGCGATCACCGCCTCGCGCAGGCGATCGAGCATCGCGGGCGCCCCGGCTTCGTGGCGCCGCTGGAAGTCGGCGAGGCGCGCGAGCTGCCCCTGCTTCTCTTCCTCCGACGAGCGCGCCAGCTCCACCTTGTTCGCGACAGCATCGCCATGCGGATTGCGGAAGGTGTTCACGCCGACGATCGGATAGGAGCCGTCGTGCTTCATCTGCTCGTAGTGCAGGCTCTCCTCCTGGATCTTGCCGCGCTGGTATCCGGTCTCCATGGCACCCAGCACGCCGCCGCGGCTCGCGATTGCTTCGAACTCCTTCAGCACCGCCTCCTCCACCAGGTCGGTGAGTTCGTCGATCACGAACGAGCCCTGGTTGGGGTTCTCGTTCTTCGCCAGGCCCCACTCGCGGTTGATGATCAGCTGGATCGCCATCGCACGCCGCACCGATTCCTCGGTGGGCGTGGTGATCGCCTCGTCGTACGCGTTGGTGTGAAGGCTGTTGGCGTTGTCGTAGATCGCGGTCAACGCCTGCAGCGTGGTGCGGATGTCGTTGAACGCCATCTCCTGGGCGTGGAGGCTGCGTCCCGAGGTCTGGGCGTGGTACTTGAGCTTCTGGCTGCGCTCGTTGGCGCCGTAGAGGCTGCGCATCGCCACCGCCCAGATGCGCCGCGCGACGCGGCCCATCACCGTGTACTCCGGGTCCATGCCCGAGGAGAAGAAGAACGACAGGTTCTGCGCGAAGTCGTCGATCTTCATGCCGCGCGCGAGGTACGCCTCGACGAAGGTGAAGCCGTTGGCGAGCGTGAAGGCGAGTTGGCTGATGGGATTCGCGCCGGCTTCGGCGATGTGGTATCCCGAGATCGACACCGAGTAGAAGTTCTGCACCTCGTGCTGCACGAAGTACTGCTGGATGTCGCCCATCATCTTGAGCGCGAACTCGGTGGAGAAGATGCAGGTGTTCTGGCCCTGGTCCTCCTTGAGGATGTCGGCCTGCACGGTGCCGCGCACCATGGCGAGCGTGCGCGCGCGGATCTCGGCTTGTTCGGATGCGCTCGACGCGCGGCCCTTCTCCTGCGCGAACTTCGCCACCTGCTGGTCGATGGCGGTGTTGAAGAACATCGCGAGGATAGTCGGCGCCGGCCCGTTGATGGTCATCGACACGGAAGTGGTCGGCGAGCAGAGGTCGAAGCCGTCGTAGAGCACCTTCATGTCGTCGAGAGTGGCGATCGAAACGCCCGAGTTGCCGACCTTGCCGTAGATGTCGGGGCGCGGGTCCGGGTCGAAGCCGTAGAGGGTCACCGAATCGAACGCCGTCGACAGGCGGTGCGCGGGCGCATGCTCCGAGAGGCGCTTGAAGCGCCGGTTGGTGCGGAAGGGATCGCCCTCCCCCGCGAACATGCGCGTCGGGTCCTCGGCCTCGCGCTTGAACGCGAACACGCCGGCGGTGAAGGGGAAGGCGCCCGGAAGGTTCTCGCGCATCAGGAACCTGAGGATCTCACCCTCGTCCTCGAAGCGCGGCAGCGCCACCTTGCGGATCTTCGAACCGGACAGTGTCTCCTGCGTGATGCGCGTGCGGATTTCCCGGTCGCGTATCCGGGTCACATACTCGTCGCCCGTGTAGCGCTCTACGGTCTCGGGCCAGGCTTCGAGGAGCTGCCGCGCGGCGGGCGCGAGCTCTGCATCCTTCGACTCGATGAGCCCATCGAAGTCGGAGACCGGCTTGGCTGCCTTCTCGAACAACGCCTTCGTCGTCCTGAGCGCCTGGCGCTCACGCGCGATGCGGGCCTGTTCCGCGACGTGGGCGTGGTATGCGCGCAAGCTCGCGGCGATGTCGGCCAGATAGCGCACCCGCCCCGCGGGCACGATCGCATGGTGCTTCGAGGAGGCCTTTGCCGATACCTTCGGCAGCCGGCCCGGCGCGAGTACCGAGCCCAACTCGCCGAGGCGGTCGCCGATCGCGTGGTAAAGGGCTGTCACGCCATCGTCGTTGAAGCGGCTCGCCTGGGTGCCGTAGACCGGCATCTCGTCGGCCTTCTGCGCGAAGAGCTGCCGGTTGCGCTGGTATTGCTTGCGCACGTCGCGCATCGCGTCCTCGGCGCCCTTGCGGTCGAACTTGTTGATCGCGACGAAATCGGCGAAATCGAGCATGTCGATCTTCTCGAGCTGGCTCGCCGCGCCGAACTCGGGCGTCATCACGTAGAGCGAGACATCGACGAACGGCACGATCGCCGCGTCCCCCTGGCCGATGCCCGACGTCTCGACGATTACCAGGTCGAAGCCGGACACGCGGCAGGCGGCGATCACCTCGGCCAGCGCGGCAGAGACTTCCTTGCCGGTATCGCGCGTGGCGAGCGAGCGCATGAAGACGTTCGGGTGGTCGATCGCGTTCATGCGGATGCGGTCGCCCAGCAGCGCGCCGCCGGTGCGCTTGCGCGACGGGTCGATCGAGATGATGGCGATCTTCAGGCGGTCGGCTTGGTCCAGCCGCAGCCGCAGCACCAGTTCGTCGGTGAGCGAGCTTTTTCCCGCGCCTCCGGTGCCGGTGATGCCCAGTGCCGGCGTCCCGCCAACCTTGTCGCCCCCGCGCAGGCGGGGGCCCAATCTGTCCCCGGCTTCGATCAGCCGCTTGCGCAACGCCGCGCCGTAAGCGCCGTTCTCCAGTGCCGTGATCACCCGCGCGAGCACGCGCCTGTCGCCGCTGGCGAGCGCTTCGAGCGCGTCCCCTTCCCTGGGTGCTGCACTCGAGAGCTCGAAGTCGGAGCGCTCGAGGACGTCGTTGATCATCCCTTGCAACCCCAACGCGGCGCCGTCCTCGGGCGAGTACACGCGGGTGACACCGTAGTCGTGCAGCTCGCGGATCTCATCAGGGACGATCACCCCGCCGCCGCCGCCGAACACCTTGATGCCGGCGCCGCCGTTGGCGCGCAGCAGGTCCAGCATGTACTTGAAGTACTCGACGGGGCCGCCCTGGTAAGAGGTGATCGCGATCGCCTGCACGTCCTCCTGCAGGGCTGCGCTCACCACCTCGCCCACCGAGCGGTTGTGGCCGAGGTGGATCACCTCGGCGCCGGAGGCCTGCAGGATCCGCCGCATGATGTTGATCGAGGCGTCGTGGCCGTCGAAGAGCGCGGCCGCGGTCACGAACCGGACCTTGTTCGCCACCTTGTAAGGGGCGAGGCTTTTGCGGACGGACAGGTCGTTCATTCAGGTTTCCTCTTAAGGCAAATTGTAGCTTGAAAACAAAGCTTTCTTGCCCACGCGCACCGCGACGGCGCAGAATGGTGCACCTCCGTTCGACAGCCTGGAGCCTTCATGAATCGCCTCCTCGCAATCCTCGCCGCCCTCCTCCTTTCAGCTTCCGCTTTCGCCGCCACGGTGGCCGATCGCTCGCCCTTCGCGCAGGGCCACTGGTGGGATTCCACCCGCGCCGGCAGCGGCTTCGAGTTTTTCAACGTGGCAGACCAGGCGATGGTGATCTGGTACACCTACGAGGAGAGCGGCCGCCCCGTGTGGTACACGGCGCAGGGCAGCGTCGCCACCATGGCCACCCAGCAATGGCCGCTCCTCAAGCACCGCTGGGAGAACGGTCGCAAGGGCGAGGCGACCGAGGTGGGCTGGATGCGCGTCTCGGTGTCCAGCTCCGAGAGCGCAACGGTGGCATGGAACATCCGCGGGACGCAGGGCACCAACTCGATCCAGCCCTTCATCGTCTCGGGCGTGGTGAACGAGGTCGACCACACCGGCTCCTACTTCGACCCGGCGAATAGCGGCTGGGGATTCACGCTCACCGAGCAGGGCGATGTCCTGGGTGGGGTGCTCTTCGCCTACGACGCCAGCGGCGCTCCCACCTGGGCCGCGGGCTTCGGCCGCGAGCGCGGTTCGGTCGCGCTCTCCACGTTCGAGGGCGCTTGCCCGTCGTGCGCCTGGCGCGCCTCGACGCCGCGCGACGCCGGGCGGCTCGGGCTCGAGTTCCGGGAAGAATGGAAGACGGTGCTGCGCAACAACCTCACCTTCGCGATGGCACCCGGCGTGAACGTCGACGGCTCCACAGTGCTGCAGCTGAGCCGCCCCGCCTCGTCGCGGCCCGCCGACCGTCAGCTCGCGAGCTTCGACCAATCCGCGGCGCTCAAGGCCTACCTCGACGAGGGAATGCTCAACGTGAAGGGTTCCTTCGCCGGCGCCGACTTCTCACCCGCGCCGCCCTCCGCCTCCTCCACGCCGGCCTTCTCGGGTACCAACCTGCAGGAGAAGGACGTGGACGAGGCCGACCTGGTGAAGACCGACGGCCGGCTGGTGTACACCTTCGAGCACAGGATCAACTATCTTCTCCCGCAGCCGAAGATCCGCGTGGCCATCGTGGGGCAGGACGGCTGGACGCTGGGCATGCGCGGCTCGGTCACGCTCGCCGGCGAGTGGACTCCCTACGTGTCGAAGGCGGGCCTCTTCCTGCACGGCGACAAGCTGGTGTCGGTTTCGAGCACCGGGGCGTCGACTGGATGGGCCGTGTCGGCCGGATGGACGCGCGGCACCTTCCAGGTGGAAGTGATGAATCGCGCCACGCCGGACGACTTGCCGGCGACGCTCTGGCGCGCGGAGATCGAGGGGACGATGGTGGCGACGCGCCGCATCGGCGACCGCCTCTACGTGATCTCGCGCTTCGTGCCCTACATCCAGGGCTTCTCCTACGGCGTGAGGTCCGAGCCGTATCTCTCGCGAAACCGCGACCTGCTCGCCTGGGCGCGCCTCGAGGACCTGCTGCCGAAGATGCGCGTGAACGGCGCCGACGCCGTCACCGCGATGAACGCTTCCACGATGTTCGCGCCTCCGCAGGGATCGCGCACCCCGCTCGCGGACATGATCATGGTCACGGTGATCGATGTCGCCTCGCCGCGTGTGCTGCAGACGCTAGGCATCATCGGCACCATCGAGACCGTCTACGCGTCGACCGGCAACCTGTACCTCGCCAGCTCGCGTTCGGAATATCGCGGACCGAACGCCATCGTGCTCGCGCTCGAGCCGCCGGCGCTCCGCACCGACATCCACCAGATTCGCCTCGGCACCGACGTGATGAGCATCGTCGCCTCGGGCACGGTCGAGGGCTACCTCGGCCCCGACGCGGACAAGTCGGCTTTCAGGCTGAGCGAGCACGAGGGCAAGCTGCGCGCCGTTTCCAGCAGCAACACCTGGTGGGGCTCGAACAAGAACCGCCTCACCATCCTCGAGCCGTCCGCCACGGCGCCCGGGGTGCTGCGCACGGTGTCGATCCTGCCAAATGCGGCTCGCCCCGAGCCGCTCGGCAAGCCCAACGAGCTCCTCTTCGGCACGCGCTTCGTGGCAGACCGCCTCTACGCCGTCACCTTCAAGAACATCGATCCGCTCTACGTGATCGACATGGCCGACAGCCGCGACCCGAGGATCGCCGGCGCGCTCGAGCTGCCGGGTTTCTCCGACTACCTGCATCCGCTTGCCAATGGCCTGCTGCTGGGCTTCGGCAAGGACGCGGTCCCCGCGGACACCACCGGCGACGCGCAGTTCGCGTGGTACCAGGGGCTGCAGCTCAGCCTCTTCGACGTGAGCGACGCGGCGCGCCCGCGCGAGATCCAGCGCGCGCTGATGGGTAAGCGCGGCAGCGAGTCCGCCCTGATGCGGAGCCACCATGCGTTCAGCGTCTTGCCCGCCGCCGACGGGTCGCTGGCGATCGCGCTGCCGGCTCGCATCCACGACGGTGCCCATACCTGTTGCGGCGCATCAGCCTATTACCAGTGGCAATACAGCGGGCTGCTGCGCTACGAAGTCCGTGGCAGCACGCCCGCCGACGCGCGGCTGCAGGCGCTGCCCTTCCTCGTCACTCACCGCTCGCTCCCCGGCAACGAGAGCTTCCAACCGGACGACGCCTCCGCCGTCAACGCGCGCTCGGTGCTCTTCCGCAACGGCACGGTGTACGTGAGCAGCGGCAAGTTCTGGCACCTGGACAACGTAGGTACAATCGTCGGCCCCTACTGACGAAGGGGACGGACCCCGGTCTTCGCCGTTGCTGGGTTTGGGGTCCGTCCCCGGTTTCCAATCCATGTTCGCGAAGGTCCTGATCGCCAACCGCGGCGAGATCGCATGCCGCGTGATGCGCACATGCCGCCGGCTTGCCATCCGGACGGTCGCGGTGCACTCGTCGATCGACGCGCACGCGCTGCACGTGGAGCAGGCCGACGAGGCCTATGAGATCGGCGGGCCGCGGCCCGTGGATTCGTACCTCCGCGGCGACCGCATCATCGAGGTCGCGAAGGCCAGCGGCGCCGAAGCGATCCATCCCGGCTACGGGTTCCTCTCGGAGAACCAGGACTTCGCGCGCGCCGTCGAGGCCGCGGGCCTGGTGTTCATCGGCCCCACGCCGGAGGCGATCGAGAAGATGGGCCTCAAGGATCGCGCCAAGGTGATCATGGAGAAGGCCGGGGTGCCGGTGGTGCCCGGCTACCACGGCGAGAGCCAGGACGATCGCCTGCTCGCCTCCAAGGCGACGATGATCGGCTATCCCCTCCTCATCAAGGCGGTCGCGGGCGGCGGCGGCAAGGGCATGCGCCTCGTCACCAAGGATTCCGAGTTCTCCGACCAGCTCGCCGCCGCGCGCCGCGAGGCGAAGAGCGCCTTCGGCGACAAGAACGTGCTGCTCGAGCGCTATGTGCACGGACCGCATCACATCGAGTTCCAGGTGTTCGGCGACACCCACGGCCATTACGTGCACCTCTACGAGCGCGAATGCTCGATCCAGAGGCGCCACCAGAAGGTGCTCGAGGAGACACCCTCGCCCTTCCTCGACGACGCCATGCGCCAGTCCATGGGAGACGCTGCGGTGGCTGCCGCGCGCGCCATCGCCTACCGCGGCGCCGGCACCATCGAGTTCATCGCGGGCGCCGACCGCAAGTTCTACTTCATGGAGATGAACACGCGCCTGCAGGTCGAGCATCCGGTGACCGAGATGATCACCGGCGAGGACCTGGTCGAATGGCAGCTGCGCGTCGCCGCCGGCGAGCCGCTGCCGCTGCGTCAGGAGGAGATCATGTCCGGGGGGCACTCGATCGAGGTGCGCCTCTGCGCCGAGAACCCCGCCAACGATTTCCTGCCGGAAACCGGGCGCATCGGCGTGTTCGCTTCCCCGGCCCATTCCGATGCGGCCGAGGAGTACGAAGGCGACGTTCGCCTCGACACCGGCGTGCGCGCCGGCGATGAGCTGAGCGTCTTCTACGATCCGATGATCGCCAAGCTGATCGTGTGGGGCGACGACCGCGCCGAGGCCGCGCGCCGCATGGCGGCTGCGCTCGCGCAGACCTCGATCCTCGGCGTCACTACCAACCTCGCGTTCCTCGAGCGCGTCGTGCGCCATCCCGCGTACCTCGCCGGCGAAACGGACACCGGCTTCATCGAACGCCATCGCGCCGACCTGTTGCCCCAGGCAGGGGTGCCACTGGAGGCGCAGATCGCGGCGGCCTCGCGCGTGTTTCTTGACGAACAACGCGCCATCGGCGACACGCCCGCCTCGCCGTGGAACGACACCGGCGGCTGGCGGTTGAACCAGCCGGCCCTGCGGCGCATGGAATTCAGGCACGGGGACGAGACCCTCACCGTCGATGCGGTCATGCACTCCGGCCACGCCATGGTGACGGTCGGAGGGCTCACCCATCGCGTGGCCCTGGGCCCCTGCGACGGCGAGCGCTTGCAGATCTCCATGGACGAAGAGACCTACTTCGCCCAGGTCTCACGCCTCGGCAATGCGCTCTCCGCAGTGACCCCGCAGGGTCGCTACGACCTGGAGCTGGTGGATCCCTTCCACTACGAGCCCGCCGATGCGCTTCCCGATGCGCGCCTCACCGCGCTCATGCCGGGTCGCGTGGTGAAAGTGATGGCGAAGGCGGGCGAGAGCGTGAAGAAGGGCCAGGCGCTGATGATCCTTGAAGCGATGAAGATGGAGCACACCATCGTGAGCCCGCGCGACGGCGTGATCGAGCGCGCCGCGTTTGCCGAGAACCAGCTGGTGCCTGCCGACGCGGTGCTCTTCGCGTTCCGCGAAGAGTGACTCGTTGAAGATCCCGAAGCGCCTCCAGCCCCTCGTCGAGGACGGCATGGTCGAGTCCGTCGTGCGCCAGTTGAAGAGCGGCAAGGAGGCGATGGTCTTCGTGGTGAGGAGCGCTGGCGACGTACGCTGCGCCAAGGTCTACAAGGAAGCCGACAACCGCAGCTTCCGCCAGGCGGTCGACTACACCGAGAATCGCAAGACCAAGAACTCACGCCAGGCGCGCGCCATGGCCAAGGGCACGAAATTCGGCCGCCAGGCGCAGGAACGCGCATGGCAAAGCGCCGAGGTCGATGCGCTCTATCGCCTTGCCGCCGCCGGCGTGCGCGTCCCCAAGCCTTACAACTTTCACGAGGGCGTGCTGCTGATGGAGCTCGTCACCGACGCCGAGGGGAACGCCGCGCCGCGACTCAACGACGTGGAGGATTTCACGCCCGAGCACGCCCGCGAGCTGCACCAGCGCCTGATCGGCGAGGTGGTGCGCATGTTGAGCGCCGGCGTGGTCCACGGGGATCTGAGCGAGTACAACGTGCTCCTCGCCGCCGACGGCCCGGTGATCATCGACCTCCCCCAGGCGGTCGACGCCGCGGGCAACAACCACGCACCGCGGATGCTGGTGCGCGACGTGGACAACCTGCGCGACTTCTTCGGCGCCTTCGCGCCCGAGCTCCTCGGCACCGACTACGGCAAGGAGATCTGGGCGCTCTACGAGGCGGGGGCGCTCACGCCCGAGGTGCGGCTCACCGGGCAGTACGCCGCCGACGAGCGCTCGGCGGACCTGGAAGCGGTGATGCGCGAGATCGACGATGCTCGGCTGGAAGAAGCCGCGCGCATCTCGCGAATGAGCGAGGAAGCCTAGCCTTTCGCGCGCGGGCGCCGCAACAGCGGCGCAAGGCCCACGAGCCCCAGCAAGGGCCCGGGCACCAGCAGCCACGCCACCCACGGTCCGAGCCGTTCGATCCATGCGGTCGCGAGGTGGATCGAGCCGAGCGTGATCGCGAAGCCGATGCTGTTCTGAATGGCGAGCGCGCTCCCCACCAGGTGACGGGGCGCCGCGTGAGCCGATAGCGCCGAGAACTGCGGCGAGTCGGCCACCACCGCCATGCCCCAGGCCAGAAGCACCACGATCGCGAGCAGCGGCACGTGGACGATCATCGGAAACATCGCGCCCAGGCATGCCGAGGCGGCAAGGGCGCCGGCGGCAACGCGCGCGCTGCCGAGCGAACGGCTGAGGTAGCCGCCCAGCACACAGCCGAAAGCACCCGCGGCAATCACCGCGAAGGCGCCCCCGGCGCGCACCGCCGGATCCGCGATCGTGGTGCCGCCCAGCGCCGCCGCCACGAGGAGCGGCGTGATGGTCCACATCGCATAGAGCTCCCACATGTGGCCGAAGTATCCCAGCGCCGAGGCGCGGAACGCGGGAATCTTCGCGACCGCCAGCGTCTCGCGCCAGGCCGGGCGGGAACCCGCCTTCGCCCTCGGCAGGTGGGGACCGTCGCCGAGGGCAAGGATCGCGACCGCGGCGACGAGGGCGAGGAGCGAGGAGGCGCCGGCGACCTGCTGCCATGGCCATGAGGCGCCGGCGGCACGAATCGCGTGCGGCAGGCCCGTGCCCAGCGCGAGCATGCCCACGAGCCACGCGAGCGCCTCGCCAGCCCGCTCCGGCGCCCAGCTCACCACCAGTTTCATTCCGAGCGGATAGACCCCCGCCAGCGCGAAGCCGGTGACGAAGCGCCACACGCCCGCCGCGGCAAGCCCGTCGGAGGCGAAGGCGAATGCGGCGTTGGCAACCGCGCCGGCAACGGCCGAAAGCGCGAACACGCGGCTCGCGGCGAATCGGTCGGCGACGCCGGTGAGCGCATAGGTCAGCGTGCCGACGATGAAGCCCAGTTGTACCGCGATCGTGAGCGTCCCCAGATCGGCGCCCGCGATCGACCAGTCGCGTGCGAGGTTGTCGTAGGCAGCGTTCGCGCTGAACCAGAGCGACGTGCCGAGAAGCTGCGCGACCACGATCACGGCGAGCCGCAGGGGAATTCCGCGCTGCAGGGAGTTCATGGATGCCGGACGCGATGGAAAGGCTCGCATGGTAAACGCGTAGCCCCGCGCCTCAACCCGGTCACGGCGGCTTCACGATACGGGGCAGCGGCCTGCCGTCAAGCCACGCGAGGAGGTTCTCGACCACATTCGGCCCGAACTTGGCGAACACCGGGTCGTTCACGAATCCCAGGTGCGGCGTGAGCACGACATCGTCGCGCCCGAGGAGCGGGTGCCCGGAGCCCACCGGTTCGTCGTCGTAGACGTCGAGCGCGGCGATCGCGGGGCGTCCCGCATCCAGCGCCTTCCCGAGTGCGGCCATGTCGATGAGCGCCGAGCGCGCGGTGTTCACCAGGATCGAGCCCTCGCGCATCGTGGCCAGGCGTTGGGCGTTCAGAAGCTTGCGCGTGGCTTCCGCCGGCACGAGATGCAGGCTCACCACCTTCGAGGTCGCGAGGAGCTCCTCGAGGGTCACGGCCTTCGCGCCGCCTTGCGCCGCGCGCTCGGGTGTCATCCTCGGGCTCCACGCGACGACCTCCATCCCCAGGGCCTGGCCGACTCGCGCGACACGCGTGCCGATGTCCCCCAGTCCGACGATGCCCAGGCGCTGGCCCGCAAGCACCTGCGGCAAGGCCTTCCCGTCGCGCCATTGGCCCCGTCGCAGCATCGCCATGTAGGCTTCGAGGCGCTTGGCCGCCGCGAGGATCAGCGCCCAGTTGAGCTCCGCGGTCGCCGCCTTGGAATCGCTCATCTCGGTATTGGTGACCGGGATGCCGCGGCGCTCGAGCTCGGCGAAATCGAGCTGGGTGTTGCGCCCGCCCGTGAAGACGAAAATTCCCAGCTTCGGCATCCTCGCCAGCAGATCCGCCTTGAAAGGCGTGCGGTCGCGGATGAGCACGATCGCGTTCGCGTCCTTCACCGCCGCGAGGAGAGCCTCGCCGCGCAGGCGCTCGGTATGGAAATCCACGTCGGCTCTGGCCCGGACGGGCTCCCAATCGGCAGTCTTGCGCAGCGAGTCTTCGTAGTCGTCGAGGACGACGATCCGCGGACGACCCTCTCCCCGGCCCTCTCCCAGGGGAGAGGGCGACTTTTCACTCATGGCGTTGCTCCTTCGACGATCGCCTTCACGTCCCGTGCGCCGGCCAGGTTCCAGCACGCTTTGATGAGCGCGTCGGCCTTCGCGCTTCCGATCACCGGGTCGGCGAGCGTATGGAATTTGCGCTCGAGGTCCTTGTCGGTCATCGGACGTTCGAGCGAGCCGATGGCGTGCTCGACGAACACGTGCACGCGGCGGCCATCCTTCAGCATCGCGGTCACGTCGGCGGCGGCCTCGTCGATCGAATCGTCGACGGTCGCCACGACCGTGCGGCGCAGCCGCACCATATCCTCACGCGTCACGATGTGGTCGTCGTACTCGGTCTCGCCCGCCTGGCCGAAGAGGAGTCCCGCGGCGAAACCGTGATAGACGCTGAACTTTGCCTGCAGGCCGTCCTGCGGCTCCTTGTTGCCGGTGAGCTCGAGCACCAGCGAATGCACCTTGAGCTCGACGCGGTCGACCTCCGCGGCCTTCACGCCCTGGGCGCGCAGCTGGGTCGCCGCATCGATGGTCGGATGGATCACGATGCCGCAGGCGAACGGCTTGTAGGTGTTGAACGAGATCTCGAAGCGGCTGCCGAGCTCGCCGGTGATCTCGTTCCAGTCGTGCTTGGGCGAGACCACCTGCGCGAAGCCGCGCGGCGCCTCGAGGGCTTTCGCGCTCGCGGTGAAGCCGTGCTTTGCGATGAGAGCTGAGGTGAGGCCCGCGCGCGCCGCCGCACCCGGATGGAAAGGCTTGGTCATGGAGCCGAACTGCTCGCGCATGCCGATGGGCTGCGAGGCCGCCACGCCGAGGGCCCACGCGGTGTGCTGAACGTCCAGGCCCATGAGGCGCGCGCAGCCCGCGGCGGCGCCGAGCGTCCCGGTCGATCCGGTGATGTGCCAGCCGCGGTCGTAGTGCTCGGGATAGATGCAGTTGCCCATGCGGCAGAAGACGTCGATGCCGAGCACCAGCGCGTCGATCACCTGGCGGCCCGAGGCGCCGGTCACCTCCGCGAGCGCCAGCAGCGCAGAGGCCACGGGCCCCGCGGGGTGGATGATGGTCTTGAGGTGCGTGTCGTCGAAATCGAACGTGTGCGAGGTGATGCCGTTCACGAGGGCCGCGCTCGCCATGTCGACGCGCTCGGCGCGGCCAAGGATCGCGGCCTGCGGCGCGGGCTCGAGCATCCTCATGCCCGCGAGCGCCGCCTCGGCCGATTCGTGCCTCGCGGCGCCCACCGCACAGCCGACCCAGTTGAGAAAGGTGCGGTGCGCCTCGTGCTCGACCGCGTCGCTCCAGCCCTTCGAAGGGTGGGTCGCTACGAACCTGGCCAGGATCTGCGTGATGGGAGGGGCGTTGTGGTCCGCCTCGACCTGGGTGTTGCGCGCCATGCAGCCGATTCCTAGTAGTAGTAGCCGAAAATGATCCCCATCTCGTCCTCGCTGGTGAGGCCAAAGGAGATGGCGCGGTCGGTGGCGTTGTTGTAAGTGATCACCGAGGTGAGCCCCTCGCCGGGCTGCAGCACCAGGGGCGGATCGTAGGTGAGGATGCGGGGATGTTCCCAGTCGGTGTTCTCGTAGACCACCTCGCCATCGCGGGCGCCGCCGTTCACGCGGATGACGAAGCGTTCCCCGCGCTTGTGCATGTGCGAGGTGAGCGAGAGGATGCGCGTGGTTTTCGCGAACGTGAACGACTTGGTCTGGGTGGTGCGCTGCATCGCGGGCAGCTGCAGCCCGGTGTTCGCCAGGTTTAGCGTGCTGGCGACGTGCACCACCTGCGAGGAATCGACGGTGTGCAGGTTCGCGTAGGCCTCGCCCGTGATCGGAGCGGCCGAGGTGTTCACGTAGTGCGTGTTGAAATCGAGCGACGCATTCGCCGGCAGGCGCAGCGCCACCCCAGCGGGGAAAGTGTAGCCGCCGGTGGGCGTCATCGAGCCGCCGAAGAACACGTGGTACGCCATCGGCAGCATGTTGAGGAAATTCAGCGATCCGTCCGGGTTGCGGATGTCCCGGATCACGTCCTTGCCCGGAATCGCGAGCGCGGGGGTGTTGGCCTGGAAATCGTAGAGCAGCAGGTGGTGGCTGTTCGACCGCATGCGGGTTTCCATGCGGGACACGTAGATCGGGGCGGGATTGCCGAGCGAGCGATAGACGAAGAGCTCGCGTTCGAAGGATGGCATCACCTGGAAGGGCTCGATCTTCAGCTGGAAGCCCTTGCCCTCGGGCGGCGGCGTGAGCGGCGCGAAGGGTGCATAGGCCGGCAGCGCGGTGTCATCCAGCAAGGCCGCGTCCGCCACCTCCCCCGCCTCCGGCGCGCCGGCTTCGATCCAGCGCCTGACGAATTCGATCTGTCCCACGCTGAGCGAAGTGTTGCCGAGCGGCATGGCGCTTCCCATGGCGGGCTGTGCCGGATCCCAGAGCAACAGCTTGCGATGCAGGAAGCTCCCCGCAGCGCTGCCGGGAGCCACCTGACGCGAGATGCCCTGCTGGATCGCGGTCGCGTCCCGGACCGCTCCGCTCACCAGGTTGCGATAGGCGACGGGCGCATCGAGCACCAGGCCCGACTGCACGGCGTAGGGATGGCCCGCGGTGTGGCAGCTCACGCATGCCGGGGCGAAGACCTTCTGTTGCAGCTTGGCGAAGCTGGAAACGGCCGCCGGCGCCGCGGCGCCGAATGCCTGGCGGACGATGCCCACGCTGGCGTCCACGCCATCGACCGCATAGCGCAAGGTGGCCGTGCTGCTGTCGGTGAACGTAAAGGTCAGGCTGCCGACGGGATCGACCCGCAACCGGGCCGGATCGTACGTCTCGCCCAGCCATGGGGAGCCACTGGTGCGGTAGAGCGTCCCGCTCACGACGTTGGCGCCGGTAAAGCGGCCCGACGGCATCACCAGCCAGCTGGGCCGGCCCTGCGCGTCATAGGTGTACCAGACCGCGAACACCGTGCTGCCCTGCTGCGTGACCGAGATCCCCCAGCCGTTCTGCGCCAGGCCGCCCCACCAGAGGTCGGTGTAGTTGCCGATCGCGGCGCCGTCGCCGAATGCCTGGCGAACGATCGGCTTGCTGCCGCTCACGCCGTTGATCGTGTAGCGCAACGTCGCCGCGCCGGTTCCGCTGAATTCGAGGGTGGCGTTGCCGACACTGGCGCCGGCCGTGAATCGGCTCGCGTCGTAGCTTGCGAAGGAAGAGCCCGAAGGAATGTAGAGCGCCCCGCTATACGCAGTACCCGCAGCGTTCCACGCGCCCCCGGGCATCACCACCCACTGCGGCCTGCCGGCCGCATCGTAGATGTACATCACCGTGAAGAGCGTGCTGCCTTGCTGCGAGATGCTCAGGCCCCAGCCGTTCTCCTGGCTTCCGGCCCACCACAGGTCCTGGTAGTTGAGCGCCTGGGCGCGAGCGCCGCCCGCGAACGCGAACCAGAGGATGATCAGGACACGTGCGAGCATGGGATTGGCTCTTGGAGGCTCGGGAACAGGAGGGGCATTCGGCTTCTTCGCAGCTTGCAGCCGATTCTACCGGTCCCCGTATAATTTGAGGCTCGCCGTTGTTCCAGTCCCCCGAGGAGAGTCCCCATGGCCGCCAGCCCACAAACCGTGTCGCAGCAGACTTCGACCGTCGCGACCGTGAAGCTGTTGATCGACGGCAAGTTCGTCGAATCGAAGGCGAAGCAATGGCGCGACGTGGTGAACCCGGCGACCCAGGAAGTGCTGGCGCGCGTGCCGATGTGCGACTCGGCCGAGGTGGCCCAGGCGGTGGCGTCCGCCGCAGCGGCGTTCAAGACCTGGCGCAACGTCCCCATCGGGCAACGCGCGCGCATCATGCTCAAGCTGCAGGAGTTGATCCGCCGCGACATGAAGAAGATCGCCGCGGTGCTCACCGCCGAGCAGGGCAAGACGCTGCCCGATGCCGAGGGCGACATCTTCCGCGGGCTCGAGGTGGTCGAGCACGCCTGCTCCATCGGCACCCTCACGCTGGGTGAGTTCGCCGAGAACGTGGCCAACGGCGTGGACACCTATTTCATCCGCCAGCCGATCGGCGTCTGCGTCGGCATCACGCCGTTCAACTTCCCGGCGATGATCCCGCTGTGGATGTTCCCGATGGCGATCGTCTGCGGCAACACCTT